>NZ_CP180555.1:0-323648 GCF_047778115.1 Neptuniibacter sp. QD48_55
ATGCAGATGCCGATGCACATTCCAGCATCCGACATTATTGCGACCCCTCCTCCGGCACCGATTCCTGAGCCGGTTGAGCGTCAGGTAAATGTTGAAGGTGGTTTGCGTCATCATCAATCCAGCCTAAACCAGTCCTTTACCTTTGAAAGCTTTGTCCAAGGTAAATCTAACCAACTGGCACTGGCTGCAGCACGACAGGTTGGCGATAACCCAGGTGTATCTTACAACCCACTCTTTATCTACGGTGGTGTTGGTTTGGGTAAAACCCACTTGATGCACGCTGTGGGTAACGAGATGCTGAAGCGTAATCCGAATGCGAAGATTGTTTATCTGCATTCTGAGCGCTTTGTTGCTGACATGGTTAAGGCCCTGCAGCTAAACGCTATTAACGATTTTAAGCGTTACTACCGCTCGGTTGATGCCTTGCTGATCGATGATATTCAATTCTTCGCAGGTAAAGAGCGTTCACAAGAAGAGTTTTTCCATACCTTTAATGCCTTGCTTGAAGGTGGTCAGCAGATGATTCTAACCAGTGACCGTTATCCTAAAGAGATCAACGGCGTGGAAGAGCGTCTTAAATCCCGTTTCGGTTGGGGCCTAACAGTTGCGATTGAGCCGCCTGAACTTGAAACGCGAGTAGCTATACTTATGAAGAAGGCAGATGAAGCACGGGTACGTTTACCTGATGATGCTGCTTTCTTCTTGGCTCAGAAAATCCGTTCTAATGTTCGTGAGCTTGAAGGGGCATTAAAACGAGTCATTGCCAACGCTCATTTTACTGGCAGTGCTATTACTACACCTTTTATTAAAGAATCTCTTAAAGACCTGCTGGCTTTGCAGGATAAACAGGTTAGTATTGATAATATTCAAAGAGTTGTAGCTGATTATTATAAAATTAAGGTCTCTGATCTGCTGTCGAAACGACGCAGCCGCTCCGTAGCTAGACCTCGCCAAGTGGCGATGAGTCTATCTAAGGAACTGACCAACCACAGCTTGCCAGAAATCGGCGATGCATTTGGTGGTCGAGATCACACTACAGTGCTCCATGCTTGTCGTAAGATAAAGGAGTTACGTGAAAGTGATACGGATATCAGAGAAGACTATCAGAATTTATTACGCCACTTAACGGCGTAAATTTAGCGGCTAAAAAAGTCGGATTAAATATAAGGTAGGTGGGGAAACGATGAAATTTGTCATCTCACGTGAAGCGCTGATCAAACCTCTGCAGTTAGTTGCAGGTGTGGTTGAGCGTCGCCAGACATTGCCAGTGCTATCCAATATTCTATTGGTAGCTGAAGGGGATCAACTATCGATGACCGGTACTGACCTTGAGGTTGAGCTGGTTGGTCGTGTGACACTGGATGAGCCTGCAGAAGCCGGTTCTGTCACTGTGCCTGCTCGTAAGTTGATGGACATCTGTAAATCTCTGCCAGATTCAGCGCGTATTGAATTGACGCTGACAGGTCAGAAGATGGTGATTAAAGCGGGTCGAAGCCGTTTTAGCCTATCTACCCTACCCGCTGCAGAATTTCCAAATGTAGAAGACAGCCCAGAAACTCTAGAACTGTCTATGCTACAGCACCAGTTGCGTAACCTGATCGATAAGACAGGTTTCTCTATGGCGCAGCAGGATGTTCGTTACTACCTAAACGGTATGCTTCTGGAGATCGCTGAAGGCAAACTTCGCTCTGTATCTACAGACGGCCACCGTCTAGCGACAAGCGTGACAGAAGTAGAAGCGCAAGAAGGCATGCAGCACCAGATCATCGTGCCGCGTAAAGGTATTCTTGAACTTGCTCGTCTTCTTCAGAATGGTGATGACGAACTACGCCTAGTGATTGGTGCGAGCCACATCCGTGCTCACGTGGGTGATTTTACCTTCACCTCTAAGCTAGTTGATGGCAAATTCCCAGATTATGAGCGCGTTATTCCGAAAAATGGCGACAAGATCCTATTAAGTGATCGTATGGAGCTTCGTCAGGTACTTAGCCGTATCGCGATCCTTTCTAACGAAAAATACCGCGGTGTTCGCTTGGCGCTATCGAACGGTTATCTGCAAGTTATGGCAAATAACCCAGAGCAGGAAGAAGCGGAAGAGACGCTAGCCGTAGATTACGAAGGCGATAGCCTAGAAGTTGGCTTCAACGTTAACTACCTGTTGGATTGCCTATCTATTCTAAACTCCGACGTTGTGCGTCTGACCTTGTCTGATTCTAACTCCAGTGCGCTGGTTGAAGGTTTCGACGAAGAAGGCAGCCTATACGTTGTTATGCCGATGCGTATGTAATTGAAAGGTATTTCGGAAAC
The DNA here is from genome assembly GCF_047778115.1 of Neptuniibacter sp. QD48_55. Lineage (GTDB taxonomy): Bacteria > Pseudomonadota > Gammaproteobacteria > Pseudomonadales > Balneatricaceae > Neptuniibacter. Next base: position 2,308 of record NZ_CP180555.1, read on the forward strand.
AGGGGGCTTACTGAGCCCCCTGTTTTGTATATAGGCCAAGGGCCCTGAATGTCGATCTCCAATCTCCAGATTAAAAACCTCCGCAATATCAGCTCAATCACGATTGAGCCCTCTCCCTCTATAAATATTATTTGTGGTGAAAACGGCAGTGGTAAAACCAGTATCCTCGAAGGGATCAATGTTTTAGGCCTCACCCGCTCATTTAGAACCAATAAAGCTCGTCACCTTGTTCAAACTGATCAAAGTTCTACCGTGGTCTTTGCCTCGGTTGATCCTATGGCTCAGGGATATAAGCAATCTATTGGTGTTGAGCGCCCTGCAGAGGGCGATGCACGGATCCGTTATGAAGGCTCTGATATAGATCTGTCGACCTTGGCAGAGCTGATTCCACTGCAAGTCATTAACTCAGATACCTTCATGTTATTGGAGGGATCACCTGCGGTAAGACGGCAATTTTTGGACTGGGGTGTCTTCCATGCGGATAAAGCCTTTATTCAATTATGGAGAGGCTTCAGAAGAGTATTAAAACAGCGTAATACCCTGCTGAAATGTGGTAAGATTGACAATCAGTTACGCCAGGTTTGGGATCGTGAATTTATCTCATTTTCCGAGCAGCTAAATCGTTTACGAATTGAATATCTAAAACTGTTGAAGCCCGAATTTGAAACTGTGGTTTCACAGCTTCTTGAAGGTATGGATATTCAACTCGGCTTTAGCTACGGCTGGGATAAAAAGCGTGCTTTAGACGAAGTACTCGCAAGTAATTTTGAACGCGATCTTCGCCAAGGTTTTACTGGCAGTGGTCCGCAACGTGCGGACATCAAACTTAAGGTCGATGGGCATAACGCTGCAGAGCGTTTGTCACGTGGACAAAAGAAATTAGTGGTCAGTGCGTTGAAGCTTGCTCAAGGAGCGTTGTTTCAACGAATGAATGGCCGTCCCTGCATCTATCTGATCGATGATTTACCGTCAGAGTTAGATAGCGTGCACGGAGAGCAGTTTTGTAAAGTGTTAGAGCAGAGCTCTAACCAGTGTTTTATAACCTGTGTTGATGACAATTCGCTTAAAGCGTTCTGGCATCCACAAACGGAATTAGCCACTTTTCGCATAGCAGATGGCCACATAGATGATGCCACGTAGCGAAAAAGTTAGGAGACTTGGATGAGCGGCGAAGATAATCAAGATTATGATTCCTCGAGTATTAAGGTACTAAAAGGCCTTGATGCGGTAAGGAAACGCCCGGGCATGTACATTGGTGACACAGACGACGGTACGGGTCTGCACCACATGGTGTTCGAGGTCGTGGATAACTCTATCGACGAAGCCTTGGCGGGTCACTGTAGTGAAATCAAAGTGATTATCCATCCGGATGAGAGTATTACGGTTTCGGACAATGGCCGTGGTATCCCAACTGATATTCACCCAGAAGAAGGTGTATCGGCAGCTGAAGTTATCATGACTGTACTGCACGCCGGCGGTAAGTTCGACGATAACAGCTATAAGGTATCTGGTGGTCTGCACGGTGTAGGTGTATCGGTAGTAAACGCCCTTTCCGTTAAGTTAAAGATGACCATTCGTCGTAATGGCCAGGTGCATGAGCAGGTATACAAGCACGGTGAACCTGAAGCACCGCTATCGGTTGTCGGTGAAACAGAAACCAGCGGTACTATGGTTCGTTTCTGGCCATCTGAAGAAACCTTCTCAAACGTTTCCTTCAAGTTCGATATTCTGGCTAAACGCCTACGTGAGCTTTCTTTCCTTAACTCCGGTGTACGTATTGTTCTTAAAGATGAGCGTACAGCAGTCGAAGAAGTTTTCGAATATGAAGGTGGTCTAGGCGCATTTGTTGAGTACCTGAACACCAACAAGACAACGGTTAACAAACTTTTCCACTTCACGGCTGAGCATGAAGCTTCTGGCGTTGCGGTAGAAGTTGCGATGCAGTGGAACGACAGTTTCCAGGAAAGCATCCACTCCTTCACCAACAATATTCCACAGCGTGATGGTGGTACTCACCTTTCTGGTTTCCGTGCAGCGCTAACGCGTTCTCTTAATAACTACATTGAGAGCGAAAGCCTGAATAAAGGCGGCAAGATCAGCACTACAGGTGATGATAGCCGTGAAGGTCTAACAGCAATTATCTCGGTTAAAGTGCCTGATCCTAAGTTCTCCTCTCAGACCAAAGATAAGTTGGTGTCCTCTGAGGTGAAGTCTGCCGTTGAGCAAACCATGGGCGAACGTTTGGCTGAATACCTGCAGGAAAACCCACAGGAAGCTAAAGCGGTTGTTTCAAAAATGATCGATGCTGCACGTGCTCGTGAAGCTGCACGTAAAGCACGTGAAATGACACGCCGTAAAGGTGCTCTAGATATCGCAGGCCTACCGGGTAAGCTGGCGGACTGCCAAGAGAAAGACCCAGCGCTTTCTGAAATCTACCTAGTGGAGGGTGACTCTGCGGGCGGATCGGCTAAACAGGGCCGTGCTCGTAAGACTCAGGCAATCCTACCGCTGAAAGGTAAGATCCTAAACGTAGAGAAAGCACGCTTCGATAAGATGCTTAGCTCTGCGGAGGTTGGCACACTGATCACTGCACTAGGTTGTGGTATCGGTCGCGAAGAATACAACCCAGATAAACTGCGTTACCACCACATCATCATCATGACCGATGCCGACGTGGATGGATCGCACATCCGTACCCTGCTTTTGACCTTCTTCTTCCGTCAAATGCCAGAATTGATCGAACGTGGTTATGTGTATATCGCTCAGCCACCGCTATATAAGATCAAAAAAGGTAAGCAGGAACAGTACCTAAAAGACGATGAAGCACTGGATTCTTACCTGCTTCAAGGTGCACTAGATGGCACTACATTGCATGTAAATGCTGATGCGCCAGGTATCGGTGGTGAGAAGCTAGAAGAGCTTGTTTACCAATACCGTGCAGTGATCCGCACGATCAACCGTATGTCGCGTGTTTACCCGTACGCGATGCTTAAGTCTCTACTAGACGTTGCAGCGTTCCCACGTGACAACATGACAGATCAAGCTGCTGTAGCAGATTGGTGCGATAGCTTCGATGATGCGCTTGCGGGCTATTCTGACAAAGCAGTTAGCTACCAGTGCCTAGTTGAAGAAGATAAAGAGCACAGTAACTTCGTTGCTAAAGTGGTTATGCAGCAGCATGGTGTTGCTCACGATTACGTACTCAACGAAGAGTTCTTCGCTTCACGTGAATACGCAGAGATGGCGAAGATGGCGGATACGCTGTCTGGTCTACTGGAAGTTGGTGCTTACTTGCAGCGTGGCGAACGTCAGAAGGAAGTAACAGACTTCGAAGAAGGCCTAAACTGGTTGCTTGATCTATCCCGTCGCGGTCACTACATCCAGCGATACAAAGGATTGGGTGAGATGAACCCAGAGCAGCTTTGGGAAACCACAATGGACCCAGACTCTCGCCGTATGCTTCAAGTAACAATTGAAGATGCGATCGCAGCGGACCAGCTATTCACAACCCTAATGGGTGACGAAGTAGAGCCGCGTCGTAACTTTATCGAATCCAACGCTCTACAGGTTGCTAACCTAGACGTTTAATTTTTCGATAAAGCTCGATTCATTAAAAAAGCCTCTGCAGCGATGCAGGGGCTTTTTTGTTATTTAATGTTATTGAATTGTGGAGTCGCAATCTCCACCTTTTGCCATACCTAGTCTTAGAACTTCTGATTTGCCAGTTTCAGCATGTGCTAGTTGTAAATCGGCTCCACCAACAAAGGCGCCCATTTTTATGAACTGCTCAACAAAGTATAGTTTTCCATTTTGGGCTTCAATGGTTAGGGTATTAGGAGAAAATTCAGACTCTGTAGAAATTTCTAACCTTTCATTCCCTGGCACTTCTTTGTAAAAAAACACGCCCTTAGCGGTTTGACCTACGCACTCTTTTTCAATCCAGACATCTTTCTTTAGCGCCGCACCTACAAAAGTATCTTTGCGGAATACATAAATACCGGCTGTGTCTTCAGATGGTGGGTTAAACTCTTTTGCCTGCATTTCTACAGCGCGCGATTCCATGGGTACAGAAGAACAACCAGCTAAAGATGCCGTAGCGATAACGGTTGCTAGTACTACTTTATTCATTATCTATCCTTTTAATAATGATGACTTAGGCGAAGGCAATTAAATGTTGAGCAAGTTTGACATCGCTTTTTTTGAGGCAGTTATTCTAAGTTATTACCTAGATCTTCTCTATCAGCCGATTAGTAGCACTTCTTTCTGGCTAGATACAACACCTTAAATCAGTCTGCTCTGACAGATTTTCTAGGCTTATTTGCGCAAAAAATTTGATGCTGTTTAAGTGCTAAGCAAGTTAAATTATCGATGTTTATACTGCCAAGAACAGTACCCCCTCATTACATCAGGGCTGCGTAGTTTTAAGTGTTTAGTTGTGCGCCCTGACACACGTGAACGCCATAGTTTGAAGCTGCGAGCTTTGAGGTGTTTACGCATAAATCGAATGACTTCAGCCTCTTTTAGACCGAACTGTAACTCTATGGCTTCAAATGGGGTTCTATCTTCCCATGCCATTTCAATGATTCTGGATTCGCATTCTTCGGACAATTTCATCTGACTTCTCGCAGTTAAAAATCTTCTTTTTTACGACTGCATTAGATATTCAGTTCAGATGTATAAAGATGGGATCTAAAGGAGATGAAAGTGAAGGGGGAAGCATGACAGTGCTTTGGCCCCTTCTACTTATTGATGCTTAGAGTTAGCTGTTCTTCAGATCGATGCTAACTTTTTCCATATAGCTCAGGCCTACGTGCTGATCGTAGTATGCAGCTTCGTTGATAAATGCGCCATATACGGTCTTATCGCCTTCATAAGGGATCGTTTCACCGCCTAGGGTCATAAACAAAGGATCGCCAGGGTTTATCTCCTGATAATCTTTGTTTTGCAGGTTCGGATGGATCATAGCGGTGATCTCGCCATCACTATCTTCTGGTAGCGAGATTTTCTCTACAAAACGGTAGCCTTCCTGTTGCTTTGGTAGATTAATCGCCTGCCCTGTATTACGAAGCTCTAGATAATCTAAAGCATGCATAACGGCAGTGTGCGTGTCTTTATATACTTGGTAATTCAGCAGCCCTTGAGCGATTGGCCCTACTTCAATCAAAAAGCCATTCAATCGGCCGATAGAGGTGAGGAAGTTATCCTTCATACGATCGCTAGGGTTAAAGAACAGTGTCGCTTCTGGCATTTTCTGCTTTATGTAGAAGGCCATACCCACCACTAGAGGGTCATCGGTGTTGAAGATTAGCGACATGCCCATATTGGCCGTTGTTGTGTGTAGATCGATAACAAAATCGACTCTTGGGTCCTCTTTGGGGCCTAATAGTTCATTCAGTACTTTTGCGCGTTTCTGCTCACAGCCATTTAGATCCGGGTTGTTTAGATCTTTTTCACTAAACTGACGATTTAGGTCTTGGTCGATATAACGACGAACTTCAGCGTTAGCTTCTGGGTTTGTTATGTGCAGCTCGGTTTCAAAGCTGTCACGGTTAACCTCTTCAGGGCATTTGGACCAGTGTTTAACTAGGTGAACACCGGTTAATTCATTGCCGTGTGTTCCGCCTGTAATTGCGACTTGTTTGATTGAATCAGTCATATAGTTCTTTTAATTCTTTTCTTACGTGATGGAGCAAGCGCTAGCTCTGTCATTAAAGCATGCCACTCACTTATGAATTCTGTATTTCTGGGAGGCCCTAGATATTGCTTTGCGACTAGCCTCTTACAAAGACATTACCCGATGGATAACCTATTGCAAAGGCTAGTATGAAACATCGCGACTTTTAGACTGTTTAGGCAGTCTTAGATGGTATCTGAGGAGAATTAAAGTTGAGGTATTGTGGTTTTGGTGTAAATGCTTACTTACTTTGAATCGCTTGTTCTTACATAGGTGCCAGAGCTATTAAGCAAGCAATACCCATTATTCATAGATGCAAAGTTTATTGCCGTCTAGATCTCGAAAATAGGCAGAGTAACGGCCAGATCTAACTTCTGGTTCGCCTTCACTGACACCACCCAAGCTTATAGCTTTAGCGTGGATCTCATCCACTTCTGCTGCAGACTTGAGGTTAATCCCCAACATTGTACCGTTACCTACTGTAGCTTCATTGCCATCAAAAGGTTCTGCCAGTGCGAACATAAAGCCATCACCCACCCATAGGGTCATTCGACCTTCATCATGTACTTTGTTGATACCTTGGTCAGTAAAGAGCTGATCGTAAAAGTTCACACCCCGTTGCATATTGTTGGTACCAAAAACAAAGTAATTCATTTTCATAGGGTAGCTCCTTCTTTCGATCGATTAACTCTTAAACTCTACTGCCCTGCGTTTTTAGGTGCAGTTTTCACCACAGATCCAATCGTCAATCTGGCATTGGCTGTTATTACCCGTCACTAAGTATTCAACGTGACACTCACATTCGCCACAACGTGGCAGAGTGTCGTTATATTGCATGATCTCTTGGTATTCACTTTCACCATCATCAATGGCGTTTTGAATATCATCGATATACAGCTCGTTACAGGTACAAACCAATGTGGGATCTTGCTTCTTTTTTTCTATATCCACGCTTTTGTACCTCGTTGATTGTGACGCTGAGAAGGTTATGACCGCTTGTTTAGCTTTTAGTTGCAGTCGAGAGTAATGCTCCAGCACCTACAAACACGCCAGCGGTTAGACGGTTAAATAGCTTTGCACGCCCTTCTGCGAGTAACCAGCGTGAGGATTTTGAGCCGAGGTAGGTATAAAACAGTAGCCAAGATAACTCCAAAACCACAAAGGTCGAGGCAAAGATTAGATATTGGCTAAACAGATTATCCGCTGGGTTTATAAACTGCGGGAATAATGCGGTGAAAAAGACGATCGCTTTGGGATTGCTCGCTCCAACGATAAAGCCACTTAGATAATGTGATTGCCAGTTAGCGGTGCCTTCGTTATTAGACTGGCTGGTTTCGTAACTGGTTTGCTTTGAGGTAAACGCTTTTATGCCTAAGTAAATTAAGTAACAGGCTCCTGCCCATTTGATAATAGTGAATACCAATTCTGAGGACGCGATTATCACGCCTAAACCGGTAAAGGAAAGGGAGAGGATGATCGTAATAGCTGTAAGGCTACCTAAAGCGGTATAAACGCCTTTTTTAAGGCCGAATTGCACACCCTTGGTCATGCAAAGTAGTGAGCTGGGGCCAGGAGAGGCAGTTAAAACCAGCACTGCAATTACGTAATAGAACCAGATTTCTAGCGTCATTTATTGATACCTCGCTTACTTCAAATACTGGTATTCCTTTCCTTGCACCTTATTTGAACCAGATTATATTCTGAAAATGCTTTCTACAGTGCATTTTTAAAATGGATCCACTCATGTGTATTTATTTTAAGGTGCTGGTGTCATCGCCCTTTCTTGCCATGGGCGTTCTTTAACTGGTAAATGAATGAGTGCTGAGAATGCACCTACGCCAATACCAACCCACCAAACAAGGGTGTAGCTGCCGTATAGATCGTACATTGAGCCACCCAACCACACGCCTAGGAATCCGCCTAGCTGGTGGGAGAAGAACACAATACCATAAAGTGTACCCATATAACGCAGGCCGTAGATCTGAGCAATCAACCCTGCTGTCAAAGGTACGGTAGCCAACCATAGCGCGCCCATTAGAATCGAGAACAGTACTACTGACTCTGGGGTAATCGGATTCAGTATAAACGCCCCAGCAACCAAGGTACGTAGCAAATAGATACTGGCTAGTAGGTATTTGCGTGAGTACCTATTCCCTAGCCATCCGGCGAGTAAAGTCCCACCGATATTAGCGACACCAATCAGTGCAATGGCTACAGCACCTAAGGTTGAGGTTGAGTTGATACCCAATGATTGGATGATGCTGCCAGGTGCAACGGTACTGCACATCTCGGTAATAAAGGCTGGGAAATGCGCCGTGATAAATGCTAATTGATAGCCGCAGGAGAAGAAACCCAAAAAGATAAACACAAACGATGGGTCTTTAACGGCTTTTAAAACGACTTCACCTAGCTTCTCATCATGTGGTTGAGCTTGAGGTGGTGCCGGGATGCGGATAAAAAACAGCGTAATCAATGTCAGCAGTATCAACACCGCAAAGGTTACAAAGACCGATTGCCAAGCCATTCCTTGTAGCAGGAACTGCGCTAATGGTGGCCCTACGATTTGACCTGCAGACCCTGCCGCTGTAGCGATCCCTAAAGCTAAAGAGCGGTGCTTATCCGATGCAGCTCTACCCACCACCGCTAAGATCACACCAAAGCCGGTACCTGCAATACCGAAGCCTACGAGGATTTCCAGCATCTGATGTTGGCCTGGTGTAATTGCGTATGAGGACAGCATCAGGCCAGCAGCATAAGTGATAGCGCCTGCGATAATCGCTTTTTTATCGCCGTATTTTTCTGCCAATGCCCCAAAGATTGGCTGACCTATTCCCCAAAAGAGGTTCTGTATAGCGATAGCAAAAGAGAACTCTGCTCTTAGCCAATTAAACTCTTCTGCAATAGGTATCTGAAAAATACCAAATGAGGATCGAATGGCGAAGCTGACCAAAATAATAATACAACCCGCCAGTAAGACAGGTGTAAGTAATGAAGGACTCTGTGTATTTTGGTTAGCTAAAGTGCTCATGGGGTGTTCGCTATCTGGTGTAAAAAAGGTTTCATTGGGCCATAGTGTTCTCAACTATAGCTTATAGGAGCTTATTCTTTGCCATTAACGCGATAGTGACAAACGATTAATTTTTCTGTTATGAATTAGTTTTTCTATTTCATAAATCCTCCGGGAATAATTATGCGTAATGCTCTTCCACCCCTTCGTGCCGTTATTGCGTTTGAAGCTGCTGTGCGACACGGTAGCTTCAAAGAAGCTGCAGAAGAGCTTCACATAACGCCAGGAGCGGTTTCGCAGCAGGTTCGTAAATTGGAAGAGTGGCTTGGCTATCCCCTGTTTGTGCGTGAGATTCGCAAACTCACTGTGACAGAAAAAGGTATGAGTTACTTTAGCCTGATTGCGCCTGCGCTTGAGCAGCTTAGCAAAGCTAGTGGTTTAGCCCGGACCAAAGATCACAATAAAGTACGTTTATCTCTGACTCAGGCTTTGGCGTCTAAGTGGTTGGGGCCACGCCTAGAAAACTTTGTTAGCCAGTACCCAGAGGTAGAGTTGCATATAAATGCTTCTAATCGCCCAGTGGACTTCCAGAGTAATGATATTGATCTGGCTATACGTCACTTTGATGGTCAATCGCAGGATCTTACCTCGCACCTTGTTTTCGACGATGAGGTGCGCCTTTATTGCACACAGTCCTACAAACAAGCTAAAGGTTTAGATTCGGTAAATGACTTAGATAAAACGACCCTGATTATCACTACGCTACTGCCAATGTGGGATCGCTGGTTATCTGAGTTTACCGATTTAAGATCTGACGAAAGAGCAAAGATCCCCGCTCTGCACTTTGATCAAACCTTGCTTGCCATCGATGCAGCGAAAAGAGACCAAGGTGTTGTACTCAGTAACGCTTTATTGGTTCAAGAGGAGCTTAAACGCGGTGAGCTGATAGAGCCTTTCAACTACAGGTTATCTGTGGAGAAAAGCTATTACTTGGTTTACCCCAACAACCGAACATTAAGTCCGGCTGCAAACCTGTTTAAGGATTGGTTGCTTGGGCAATTTTTATGATCTGATTCTTGCTATCGGTTAGCTCTAAGCATACTGAACAATGCAGTTTTTCCCTGCCTCTTTAGCTTTATAAAGCGCTTTGTCTGCTTCTTGGATAAGCTGATCGATAATCAGTGAATGGTGTTTCTTATTCTGAGACAAACCGATGCTAACGCTTAAGTTAATGCAGTGACCTTCAATAGTGAGTGGGTCGTCCGCAACTTTGCTTCTGATTCGATCGAGGATGGTTTGAGCATTATTTATATCGGTATTGGGAAGGACGATGACAAACTCTTCGCCTCCTACTCTGGCTATGAGATCGCTTGATCTGAGTTCGTTTCGTAAGGTGGCAACGAACGATTTAAGTACTTTATCTCCTACTACATGACCATAGAGGTCATTAATAGGTTTAAAGTCATCAAGGTCCATATAAGCCAAAGTTAAATCGGTTTGTTCTTTTTCTATTTGCTGTTTGATGGTTTCAAAGCTTTCAAAAAAGGCACGACGATTTAATGCTCCTGTAAGACCGTCGTATGTAGCTAACCTTCTTTGTTGCTGTTCCAGATCATGAACTTTTACCAGTAACTTTACTAAGTACCAGGTGACTAAGGGGGCTATGGTCGCGGGTGCAACAACGGAGATGATCAGTGATATCCGGTATAGCTCTGCGCCCACTCCAGCTAAGGTTAAGATAGAGAACGTAATAATGACGGACAATAGAATAGATACAATGGTGACAGCGAGGGTCACTCCAATTTGACCGTTGTTTGTTATTATTCTTCTCATCTTGGCTTCGTATCATTTGGAACAATATGCTAAATCCAAGTATAGAGGTTTATTCGGTTTAACCTAGCTCTTATGTTCTTTTGCCAATGTAATAAATGATTGGATATGTTCGCTTTGGTTATCTTCGATACGGATGCCGAGGTGAATCTGTTTATGGACCCCTTCTTCCCCTAGCCGAATTCCTTGTACTGGCAGCTTCTTGGTGTACTCATTAGCTAACCAGTTTGGTAGGACAGTAACGCCACGGTTAGCTGAAACCATCTGTAGAATGATCTCGGTTGCTTCCATCGTTTTGTGTTTCTTCGGACGGCAGTTAGCTGGCAAGAGAAATTGCTGAAAGATATCCAATCGTTCTGGCTCAACCGGATAAGTAATTAGGGTTTGATCGGCTAGATCCTGTGGTTGGATATTCGATTGTTTTGCTAACGGATTTTCGTCGTTAACGATAAGTACTAATTCGTATGGGAACACCGGTTCAAAGTGGATCGCTTTCATTTCTATTGGATCGGGTGTTACCAGAATATCTATATCGTGGTTAAACAGAGCAGCCATGCCACCAAATTGGAAACGTTGTTTAACATCGAGGTCGATGCCGTCACGTTCTTTTAGGTAAGCGGCTGATACTCGTGTTAGCCACTGATAGCATGGGTGGCATTCCATACCTATATTCAGCGTACCAATCTCATTATTTGCAAATTCTTTGAGCTTTGTGTCGATTCGCTCTAGTTGAGGAAGTAGTCGTTCTGCTTCTTTAAGCAAGAATTTTCCTGATTGGGTTAGATGGATATTTCTGCCCTTCTTCTCCCATAGCTCGCAACCAACTAAGCCTTCCAATTTACGGATGGTGTGACTGAGTGCTGATTGAGTTAGACACAGTTTGTCCGCTGCAGCCGTTACTGAGCCCTGACGGTTGATCTCTCTGAGTATTTTTAAATGTGCCCTTTCAATCATTTTTAATCCGTATTCAGCGCAAATGGCTTAATGAAAATGAGTCTTTATTCTTCATCAATGCCGAGGTTTAGCCTAATGAAAAATATTGGGCAGTAGATGAATAGAATTACTAATTCTTCTTGGTTGGCTCTGGAGCTATTTGTATCAGCTACTGATGTGTTGATTTGTTCACTAAGAGATTGATTATTTTGTTAACTTTCAGGCGCTCAACCGTTTACTCGACTATGCTTTGATGTGTGCAACTATTCGAGGTAGTTATGCATCAGCATATTCGATTGGGTACATCACTAAATCCAGATCTCACTGCGGCAATTGCCGAACTGCATGAGCAGATTGCGATGGATGATTGTGCCCTGATCATGATCTTCTTCTCGGTGAGTTATGAGCCGCAGTCCCTTTGCACGCATTTTGGTAGAGCTTTTCCCCATACGCCCATTGTTGGCTGTTCTACGGCTGGTGAAATTGGCCCTAGGGGCTACACCTCAAACAGTATTGTTGCTATGGCATTTTCCTCTGAGATGTTTGATGTCAGCCTTTGCCCTTTTTACGATTTGAATAAGCTATCGGTTAAAGAGTGGCATGACGATACGGTGAAACTTCATAGTGAACATCAACTAAATTACGATATTAGTTCAGATGTAAATACCTTTGCTGTCCTTCTGATTGATGGCTTGTCTTCAAAAGAAGAGCCCTTCACCCGTGTAGTATCGAATGCCATATCAGGCATCCCTCTTGTTGGTGGGTCTGCAGGGGATGATCTCAATTATGAAAAATCGATTATCTACGCTGGTGGGGAAATATTTTCCGATGGCGCTGTTCTTCTAATGATAACTAGCCGCTTGGCTTTCAAACCCTACAAGTGCCAGCATGTGGTTGCCGGTAAAAACTTTATGGTGGTAACCGGAGCAATACCGGAAAAAAGAATTATCACCGAGATAAATGGTTTCCCAGCTGCCGAAGAATATGCCCGCCTTTCTGGGTTAGATCCCTCTATTGAACTTAATGAAAATATATTTGCAGAGCACCCTTCCATTGTCGTAATTGGTAAAGAGCAATACGTGCGTTCGGTAATGAAGGTTAATCCAGATAAGAGTCTTACGTTCTATTGCGCAATTGATGTTGGCATCGTTATGCGTACAGCCGAATGCAATGGATTAGGTCTTGTCGGTAATATGAAAAACACATTAGATAAAGTAGATGCTGAACTTGGAGGTATTCATAGCCTGTTAGCGTTTGATTGTATTTTAAGAAAACTTCAACTCTCTCAAGAGGGTGAAATCACTCCTATGGAAAAGCTGTTATGTGCTAAGGATGTCATAGGCTTTAGCACTTACGGTGAGCAGCATAATGGTTTACATATCAACCAAACTTGTACTGGCATAGCCTTTGGTGGTGTGAATGAATAGTGACAAGGAAGCCTTCTATCAATCTGAAATAGAGCGCCTTAATAAAATCATACGTGTGCTGGTGGAGCGTGCTGAGCAAGGTATTAATAGTGAGTCGAGTGACTTTTCTTTATTCCAAACCACAATCACCCTAGAGGAAAAGGTTCGCAGTAGAACCGTTGAGTTAAAGCGTGCTTTGGACCACCTTGCCAATACCAACGAAGAGCTGGATGCATCTCTAAGCCAGTTACGTGAAACCCAAGAGAAACTAATCCAGTCTGAGAAAATGGCGGCCTTGGCAAATCTTGTAATGGGTATAGGACATGAGCTCAATACGCCACTGGGTGTTGTCGTAACAACTACGTCTTTCATCAGGGATCATTGTGATGATTTAAAAGATAAGGTTGATAACAAACAGTTGACGGCTAGTTACCTTAATAGCTTCCTTTCTGATATGGCTGAGTCCACGAATCTTGCTTTGAGTAGTTCAGAAAAGCTCAAGGAGTTAGTTGCTCATTTCCAAACTATATCTGTTGCTAGTACCGGGTCTATTCGTGAGTCTGTGATTTTGCCAGAACTGTTTCGAGAGTTGTGTACGAGTTTGTCTGCTGAATTGGGTTGCCCTGACGTTGCTTTCGAGGTTTGTTCAGATCCTCAAAATTTAAGTTGCCGTGTTGATGTTACCGCTCTTGTTCAAGTATTCACCCATTTCATTAATAACTCGATATTGCACGGCCTTACTAATCAATCCAATAAGCTTGTACAAATTGATATCTCATCGAGTGATGGCTTCTTGTATATATCCTGCTCAGATAATGGCGTCGGTATTCAGCAGGAACATATTGACCAAATTTTTAACCCTTTCTTTACCACTGCAAGAGGTCTTGGCTCCATTGGGCTAGGGTTACACATTGCTTTCAATATGGTCCACGAAGTTTTGAAGGGATCTATATCCGTTCATAATTGTGAACTAGGTGGAGCTTGCTTTACTGTTAAGTTCCCTATTTAACTGACAAGCCCTTCCCATATTGGAATTGTCTATATGAGTGTTTCACGTGAAACATCTATTTTATTTATTGATTAGATAATCTGCGAAAGAGCTTAAATCCTCAAAGATTTGAGTACCAGTAGGTAGCTCTTTGTTGCTGTCTAAAGTGCGTTGCCCCTTTCCCGTTTTGACCAGAACAGGTTGGCTGTAGAGTTTCGAGCCAGCTTCTAAATCACGTAAGCTGTCACCCACAGTATGTGTACCTGTTAAATCATTAAGATCAAACCTACCGGCGATAGTGCGGAACATGCCAGGCAGTGGTTTACGACAATCACAATCATCATCAGGCCCGTGTGGACAGTACTCAATGCTATGTATTTGTCCACCTTCTGCTTCAACTAAATCAGTTAGTTTTTGGTGCATAGAGTGAAGTGTATCCAGTGTGAAGTATTCTCTGGCCAAACCTGATTGGTTGGTTGCAATGCAAATTGTGAATCCTGCTTTATGCAGCTTAGCTATTGCTTTGATGCTTCCTGGAATAGGTATCCATTCATCTAGCGTTTTTACATAGGCATCTGAATCCTGATTGATAACACCATCACGGTCTAAGATGATTAATTTACGTGGATCGATTTGGTTCACACTGCTGCCCATTAGCTAGATTGGTTTGTTGTATTCTAACGAAATAGAGCAAAATAACCGAGTGTGATTAGTAGGCAATAGGAAGTTTAAATTCGAATTGGGTGCCCTGATTCCTTTTGCTCTTTACACTAATTTCAGTTTGGTGAAGGTCTAATATTCGCTTCACTATTGCTAGCCCAATACCCGCTGATTCTGTTCCTTTTCTGCTTCGATCTGGGTTTGCGTAGAAACGTTCAAAGATATATGGCATATCGGCTTCAGATATTCCTACCCCGCTATCGATGATTTTTACTTTTACGCTGTTTGTGTTTTCTTCTGATGATTCAAACTCGAATGCAATTTTCCCTTTCTGGGGTGTGTAAGCTATGGCGTTGCGAATAAGGTTTTCGAACACTCTTTGCATCAAGCTGATATCCGCCTGTACCAAAATATTAGTGTGGGTGTTGATCTGCCATTTGATCTCTTTCTGATCCAGTTCTAATGCAAATTCCTGGACAGTGTCATAGACCAATTCAGTTAGCGAAAATGACTCAGTATTAAGCCGCGTGGTTGGTGATTCGAGCTTAGCTAGTTCGAACAATTCAGAGATCAACTGTGCGAGTCTGTTAGCGCTTAAGGAAGCTTGTTTTATGTAATTGCTCTTCTCCTCTTCTGTTAGATTATTCTTGATGACCAGTGTTTCAAGATAGCCTTGTATAGAGGCTAGAGGTGTTCTCAAATCATGGGAGACGTTGCTAATAAGTTCTCTGCGTTGATTGTCTGATTCGGTCAGTAAGTTTATCTGCCGGTCGATCTTTTCTGACATCTGAGTAAATGTATTGCTCAGTATCTCTATCTCATCCCCATGATTTTGAGTTGGTGTAAGATTGTCGCACTCTATATCACTAGGGCCATGTTTATGCGTGAACTGACACAACTCTTGGCTGAGTTTGTTTAAGCGCTTTAAGGTTAAGCTGAAAATTAAAATCCCTATAGTGATGGCGATAAAACTGATGAATAGAATGCTTATGATGATCATGCCGGCGCTGTAGCTTTGCTTGATCATTGTTCCTAGGTCGCTGTATAGGTTGCCTCCTAATACGACATAGAGATAACCAATATGCTGGTCATTCTTGTCTGTCAGCTTAGCTGCAGAGAATATCTTTTTGGTGTTCTGGTTAAGAGGATCCTCACCGTAAATAGGTAAGCTAGAATCAGGCGTTAAGAAT
Source organism: Neptuniibacter sp. QD48_55 (assembly GCF_047778115.1). GTDB lineage: Bacteria > Pseudomonadota > Gammaproteobacteria > Pseudomonadales > Balneatricaceae > Neptuniibacter. The sequence goes on from NZ_CP180555.1 coordinate 17,996, forward strand.
GCTTCAATAGGCTGTAGGTCAATCTTTTGAGTTAACTCTTTGTCGGCTTCTGGCATTGAGTGGGCAATAATATTGCCGACGTAGTCTAGGAGATACACTTGGGCAATAGGGTTAACAATCATCGCCTGAAGTGCGAGTGTTTCAAATGCTTCTACGTTTACCCCCTTCTCTTCATCAGTAATTAGTTGGTATTCATCCTGAATGTACATAGCTATGCTAGCGTTAAGTTTTTGTGTCACCTCTTCATTGTAACGCTGCATCCAGTATTCTGTTGCTAGTAGGATGGCTATAGCAGAGCATATAACCACTGTAATTAGCCCTGAAGCGATCTTCTTGCTTAATGTGAATGAAGATTGGTTGAAGAGGTTGAGCGTGCTTAGAGCGGCTCTCATACGCTTAGAGCCTCTTTCTCTAATTTGTAACCTACACCCCAAACGGTGGCGATGATTTCTGGGTTGTTTGGGTCGGATTCTATTTTGGCTCTTAGGCGGTTGATATGAGAATTGACTGTGTGCTCATATCCGTCGTGTCCATAGCCCCAGACATTATCTAGAAGCTCTGATCGTTTGAAAACTCGGCCAGGATGTTGGGCAAAAAAAGTAAGTAGTTGATACTCGCGTGCAGTGAGCTCTAGCGACTTTCCTGCTAATGCGGCTTTGTGTTGTTTGTTGTCTATCTCGAGCAGGCCTATGTTCAGCCTCTCTGGGTCGGTTTCTGCTTTTGTGCGCAGAGCGCTGTCCCGTCTAAATGTCGCTTTTATTCGGGCTATTAGCTCCATGATACTGAATGGCTTTGTTATGTAATCATCGGCGCCTAGGTCTAGACCGAGCACCCTATCAAGTTCTGTTGATCTTGACGTCAGCAACAGTATAGGGACATAGGCGCAGTTCTTTCTGACCTCGCGACAGATCTCTAAGCCTGAAGGACCGGGGAGTTGTATATCCAAAATCATAAGATCCCATTCTTCATGCAAGGCGAGTTTTATTCCTTCCGTTCCGCTAGCTGAGTGCTTTACTTGTGCCCCGAGATCCGTTAGATGAAGCTTGAGGAGTAGTGCTATTTCCTCTTGATCCTCAATGATCAGAATTCGTTTATTTTCCATTTTTCTTGCCGTGAGCCTAGATTGAGTAGTTATGACCTCGCCCTTCTCAATTAATTCTATTTTTTATTTATCACTCAAATATCACGGCGTTTAGATTAGTTATCACAGGCTGTGATATTTGCTTAATTTCTGTGATTTAAGTTTTAAGTTTTTGTTATTTGCTCGGGATATCTCTTTGTCTGTCGTTCCTTATGCTTTGTCTGTCTTTTATCTATGCATTGGTTTAACGATTTTTAAGGAATTGGAAATGAGTAAATTTGTTAAAGGTTTAGGTGCTGCTGCGGGTCTTGTTGTTATTGGTTTGAGCTCGCAGGTTTCAGCTGGGGAAGGTTTTTACGTTGGTGGTCAGATTGGTAGTACGATACTTGGTCATAGCATTGAGCGTAATACTGGTGGTGCTGCGAATCCACCAGTTCTTAGTGGTGGTTCCCAGCCAAGTATCACTACTTTTTCTGAAGAATCGGATGTATCTGTTGGTCTGCATTTGGGTTACAAGAAAATGGTAACTGATGATGCCTTCTTAGCGGCAGAGCTTTTCTATAATAATGAATCATCTGAAACTACGAATCTTAATGGGTTGCTCAGAGCTGACCTAGAGCTTGAGGCATCTTACGGTGTCAATTTTAAAGCCGGTGTTGAAGTCACGGATAAGCTATCTGTTTACGGTATTGCAGGTGCTACTTGGCTTGATCTGGATGTGCGCAACAGCTACGTATTTGCTTCTCCAGTGAAGTATGGTTCTGAAGATGAAGTGGCACTTAGTCTAGGTGTTGGTGCTGAATACTCGGTAAATAACAACTGGTCTGTAAAAGCTGAATATACACGCGTTAACGATGTCGACTTTGACGCACCTAAAGAGGTTGTGCTGAATCAGTTCAATCCTAATGAAGCTGAGTACGATAACTTTAATGTTTCACTAAGCTATTACTTCTAAGCATTATGTAAGTCCCCCTTCCTTATACTTACAAACACTCTTTGCCATGCGTAGTCCCTGCGCATGGTTTTTTTGTTATATGGCTTTGTGAATGTTTCACGTGAAACAAAAAAGCCGGCACAAGGCCGGCTTTGGATATATAGATGAGACGATTAGCCAATTACAGAAATATCAGCTACGCCTAAGAATAATGCACGTAACTGGCTAAGAAGAGCCAGGCGGTTGTTCTTAACGGCTTCGTCATCCGCCATAACCATTACATCTTCGAAGAAAGCATCAGTTGATTCGCGAAGGCCAGCGAGTGACTCAAGCGCTTCTTGGTATTTGCCTTCTGCAAATAGTGGAGCTAACGCAGCTTTCTGAGCTTCGATATCTGCCGCTAGAGCTTTCTCTGCTGCTTCAGTCAGTAGCGAATTATTAACGTCCGTAGTACCAGTTACACCCTGCTTACTCAGAATGTTAGATACACGCTTGTTAGCAGCCGCAAGAGCTTCAGCTTCGGCTAAAGAACGGAAGTGATTAACCGCTTTAACGCGACGATCGAAGTCTAAAGGACGACTTGGTTTTAGCGCCAATACTGATAGGAATACTTCAGCATTGATATCTGCGTCTTCGTACCATGCGCGGAAACGCTCTAGCATGAAGTCTAGAACTTTATCTTCTAGGCCTTCTCGTGCTGGTAGATCATTGTGGTTGTTAGCCGCAATAGTTAGTAGTTCACGTAGGTCCAGATCCAACTCACGCTCTACGATAATGCGCAGTACGCCTAGTGCTGCACGACGCAGTGCGAAGGGGTCTTTAGAGCCTGTAGGAGGCTGATTGATACCGAATAGACCTGTCAGGGTGTCTAGACGGTCAGCAATTGCTACAGCGATACCAGGGGCAGTCTGAGGTAGTTCATCGCCAGCGAAGCGAGGCATGTACTGCTCGTTTTGAGCAAGTGCTACGTCCTGGTCTTCGCCATCATTTAGCGCATAGTGATAACCCATCAAACCTTGTAGGTCTGTGAATTCGTAAACCATGTCTGTCAGAAGGTCTGTTTTACATAGTAGACCTGCACGTTCCGCTTTAGCCTGATCTTGATTAAGAGTTGAAGCGATCTTGCCAGACAGCGCGCTAATGCGAGCTGCTTTATCGTAAACAGTGCCAAGGTCTTTCTGGAATACGATGGTTTTTAGCTTCTCAATACGAGATTCAAGCGTAGTCTTTTTGTCGGTTTCGAAGAAGAACGCAGCGTCAGATAGACGTGGGCGAATTACTTTTTCGTTACCTTCAATTACCTGCTGAGGATCTTTAGAAACGATGTTGCAGATCGTAGTGAAGTTAGGCAGTAGGTTGCCATCAGCATCCAAGTGGTGGAAGTACTTCTGGTGTTCTTTCATAGAAGAAATTAGCGCTTGCGCAGGTACTTCTAGGAAACGCTCTTCGAAGCGGCCTGTTAGTGCAACTGGCCATTCGTTAAGTGCTGTAACTTCATCAAGAAGATCTTCGTCGATTTGAGCAACCGCATTTAGCTTCTCGCCTTCTGCTTTCACTTGCTCGTTGATCATCGTCTTACGGATGTCGTAGTCAGCGATTACCATACCTGGGTTTTCTAGACGATCAGCGTACTCAGATGGTGCGATCAGTTCGATTTCTTGATTGTAGTGGAAACGGTGACCGCGAGTCTTACGACCCGATGTCAGACCAAGAATTTCACAATCTACAACTTCGTCGCCAAATAGCATGACTAGCCAGTGAACCGGGCGAACGAATTCAACACGAGATGCACCCCAGCGCATACGCTTAGGGATCGGAAGTTTGTTTAGTGATGTTTCTACAAGTTGAGGTAACAGAGAAGACGTCGCTTTGCCCTCTTCTGTATTTTTGAAGTTGTAGTACTCACCTTTGTTGGTATCGATCTTTTCAAGTTGATCGATAGTCACGCCGCAAGAACGAGCAAAGCCTTCTACCGCTTTTTCTGGCGCTTTTACAGAAGGGCCACGTTTTTCGATTTCGCGGTCAGCCTGTTTGTCGTCTAGCGCGCTGATCAAAACAGCTAGGCGACGTGGAGATGCGTAGCTTTTTACATCGCCGAAGTTAACGCCTGCTTCTTTCAAGCCAGTTGTGATGCCAGATGTGAAAGCATCAGAAAGGGTTTTAAGTGCTTTTGGAGGTAACTCTTCGGTACCTAGCTCAACGAGAAAATCATGTTGTGCCATTATTTGCTCTCCTCGCAGTTAGCCAGAACTTCTTGGCGTAGGGCTTCAGGTGCCAGTGGGAAACCTAGTTCTTTACGGGCATTAAAGTATGCGTGTGCGACTTCACGGGCTAGTGTGCGAACACGAAGGATAAAGCGCTGACGCTCTGTTACAGAGATCGCATGACGCGCATCCAAAAGGTTGAACGTATGAGACGCTTTAAGTACCTGCTCGTATGCAGGAAGCGGTAGTGGTGTTTCTAGGCTTAGTAGCTTGTTGCACTCAGCTTCGCAGTTATCGAACGTTTTGAATAGCTCTTCAACGTTTGCGTGCTCGAAGTTGAAAGTAGATTGCTCAACTTCGTTTTGGTGGAATACGTCGCCGTAAGTTACTTTAGAGCCGTCTGGATTTACTGCCCATGTCAGGTCGTAAACGCTGTCTACGCCTTGTAGGTACATCGCAATACGCTCAAGACCGTAAGTGATTTCACCGGTAACTGGGTAACATTCAAGGCCACCTGCTTGCTGGAAGTAAGTAAACTGAGTTACTTCCATGCCGTTTAGCCACACTTCCCAACCAAGACCCCAAGCACCTAGTGTTGGAGACTCCCAGTTGTCTTCTACGAAGCGAACGTCGTGAATGCCAAGATCGATACCCATGCGCTCTAGAGAGCCTAGGTATAGCTCCTGAATGTTGTCAGGGGATGGTTTAAGAACAACCTGGAACTGGTAGTAGTGCTGCAGACGGTTAGGGTTTTCACCGTAACGGCCATCCGTTGGACGACGGCTAGGCTGCACGTATGCAGAACGCCAGGTCTCAGGTCCAATTGCGCGTAGGAAAGTCGCAGGATGGAAGGTGCCGGCACCTACCTCCATGTCCAGTGGTTGTACGATTACACAGCCCTGCTCTGCCCAGTATTCCTGTAGAGCAAGGATCAGCCCCTGAAATGTGCTTACGTCTGGGGTCGCCTTGTCAGTCACAGCGTTTCACCTTTTACATAAGTGCCGTTGAGTTTCTGCCTTCATGGCAGCTGCACAGCACCAGATTAGCCCGAAAAATTAGCCGGCAATTATACAACAAAAAATAGCCAGTCGGTGGCTGCTTGCGTAGAGATCAGGGGTTTATTTGTGTTTTTTTGATAAATGTCTGAGTTGAAGGGCTTTGGATCCCAGCCTTCGCTGGGAAGACGAGAGTTGAAGTAAGTTCATTGATATCCCCGTCTTTCCAGCGAAGGCTGGAATCCAGCTAATCTAAGATCGTGCTGTAAAGGTCTGCCCAGTTAGGATTCTGTGTTTCTATTAAGTTTATCTTCCATTGCCTTTTCCAAGCTTTCATCTGCTTTTCTCGAGTAATCGCGTTTTGCATAGTTTCGTGCAGTTCAAAATAAACGAGCTGATGAACTTGATAGCGTTTAGTAAAACCTTCGATGAAGTCGTTCTTATGTTGCCATATTCGTTGAGGAAGATTGCTGGTAACACCGATGTAAAGGGTGCCTTGAGATTTGCTGGAAAGAATGTAGATGGCGGGTTGTTTCTGCATAGCGCCCTCCTTGGCTCTAGTTAACAGAAATTCGATGCTGAAGACTTTGTGATCAATAATCCAAGCAAAGGTATTTAAGCGTTTCGATTACCTGCTCTGTATTCTCAGCTACAGCATGTGCGCAAGCGTCGATCTCTTTAAGTGGATGCGTCAATTCTGGTGCGTGTTCAACGATCAGAGACTTACCATTGGCGATGGCAAATCCTGCATCAAATGCTGCGTTCCATTGGCGGTATTTATCACCGAAACGAACGATCACGATGTCAGCGCGTTTGATCGCAGTCATGTGACGCATGGTGTTCATCTTTGCAGACTTGTGATCAGTCCAGAAGTTCTTCTCTTCTGGGCCTAGGATCTCAGTAGCGCAACCGTCACTGGAATCGTGATCTGTGTTTGGCGTAAGTACATCGATTGGTAGGCCATTTTGGTTGATGGCTTTTTTGATTTTGTTGCGCCAGTCGGTGTGAATCTCACCGGATAGATAAACTGTATATCGCATGATTAGGCTCTCGAAATTAGGTTCGTCGCAGATCTGATGTCTGCTTTATCGTTTCCAGAAAATAGGTGTGAAAAGTACTAGCAAGGTAAATACCTCTAGACGACCGAGCAGCATGGCAAAACAAAGTACCCATTTTGCTGGATCGTTCAGGTTGCCGTAGTGTGCAGATACATCGCCAAGGCCTGGACCTAGGTTGTTTAATGTCGCGCCTACCGCTGACCATGCAGTTACCTGATCAAGTCCAGTAGCTAGTAGTACGATTAGCATGGCTACAAAGACGATCATGTAGACCGAGAAGAAGCCCCACACTGCTTCTAGTACTTTATCGGAGATCGGTTTTTTACCTAGTTTTACCGGAATAATCGCGTTTGGATGAACCAGACGTTGGATCTCACGATAACCCTGCTTAAGGATCAGAAGAACGCGAATGACCTTCATGCCACCACCGGTAGAGCCTGCACAGCCGCCGGCAAAGGCCGCTACGAATAGCAGGAACGGTAGCATCACTGGCCAGTGGGCAAAGTCTGCTGTGGCAAAGCCGGTCGTGGTTGCGATCGATACCACCATAAACAGTGCTTTACGCATCGATTCGCCCGGCGCATATGTTTCGGTTACAACCAAGGCAACAATCGCGATTACGGTTATTGCTAGGAGTGTAACTAAATAGAATTTAAATTCTGGGTCCAGAATGTAGTGTGAAATGGTGCGTTGTCGCCAAGCAAAAAAGTGTAGGCCGAAATTTACTGCAGAGATGGTCATAAAGAAGATACAGATCATCTCTATGGCAACTGAATCGTAGTAGCCGATACTGGCGTCGTGGGTGGAGAAACCACCGATTGCAACGGTCGAGAAACTATGCCCAATAGCATTGAACAGATCCATTCCTGCTAACCAGTAACCCGCCGCGCAGGCGATGGTTAGTGACAGGTAGATATACCAAAGGGCTTTGGCTGTTTCAGTGATTCGAGGCGTAAGCTTGGAGTCTTTAACGGGGCCTGGTGTTTCAGCACGATACAACTGCATACCACCGATACCTAACATAGGTAGAATTGCTACGGCCAATACGATGATACCCATACCGCCAAGCCATTGCAGTTGCTGACGATAAAACAGAATCGATTTTGGCAGGTCATCGATGCCGGTAATTACAGTGGCCCCGGTGGTTGTTAGGCCTGATAGGGACTCAAATAGCGCATCAATAAAGGTGAGATGTGGATTGTCCGTGAGCATAAATGGGAAAGCCCCAAACAGCCCGAGTACTGACCAAAATAGGACGGTAATTAAGAAGCCATCACGGGTGCGTAAATCCTGTCGGACACGATACACCGGAATCCAGATGAAAAAACCGGTAAGCAGGGTGATCAAGAATCCGGCGATAAAAGCCAGCTCTGCCCCATCGTCATAGAGATAGGAGATACCTAACGGCGGCAGCATAGAGATGCTGAATATCATCAGCAGTATGCCTAATATGCGTAAGATAACTTTGTAATGCATCTGCGCTGCTTCCGCTTAGAAGAATGTAAGACCAACTTGGAACAGGCGTTCCACTTCGTTGATTCGGCGTTTATCAACCAAGAACAAGATCACGTGGTCGCCACTTTCAACGACAACATCATCGTGAGCGATCAATACCTCGTCGTTACGCACGATGGCACCTATGGTTGTACCCGGAGGAAGATTGATCTCTTCAATGGTTTTACCGACCACTTTAGATGATGACTTATCACCATGAGCTACCGCTTCAAGTGCTTCTGCCGCGCCTCGACGCAGAGAGTGTACTGCTACTACATCACCTCGACGTACATGGGTCAGTAGCGCACCGATGGTGGTTTGCTGAGGGGATATCGCAATATCGATCGCACCACCTTGTACTAGATCTACATAGGCTGGGTTGTTAATCAGGGTCATTACCGTACGTGCGCCAAGGCGCTTCGCCAGCATAGACGCCATGATGTTCGCTTCGTCATCGTTGGTCAGGGCACAGAATACGTCGGTATCTTCGATATTCTCTTCGATCAGTAGATCACGATCCGAAGCGCTACCTTGCAGTACGATGGTGTTATCAAGTGAGCGCGCCAGCTGATTACAGCGGCGAATGTTTCGTTCGATGATTTTTACTTGGAAATCGTCTTCGATCGATTCGGCTAAACGGGCACCGATATTACCGCCACCTGCGATGATAATGCGTTTATAAGGGCGGTCTAAACGACGTAGCTCGCTCATTACGGCGCGTATATCTTTGCGTGCTGCGATAAAGAACACTTCATCGTCCGCTTCGATAACCGTGTTACCTTCCGGGATAATTGGGCTACCGCTGCGGAAGATAGCCGCTACGCGGGTATCCACCGATGGCATGTGGGCGCGAAGGTAAGAGATCTCACGACCAACTAGTGGGCCACCGTAATAGGCTTTTACCGCTACAAGCTGAGCTTTAGCGTCGGCGAAATCCAGTACCTGCAAAGCGCCTGGGTGTTGGATTAAGCGTTTTATGTGTTTCGTTACCAGTAGCTCCGGGCTGATACGGACATCGATAGGGATGCCTTTTTCGCCAAAGATCTTCTGGTTTTTGTTTAGATAGTCATGCTCACGCACACGGGCGATTTTAGTCGGCGTGTTGAATAGGGTTTGGCCTACCTGACAGGCGATCATGTTGACTTCATCAGAGTTCGTTACGGCTATCAGCATATCGGCATCTTGGGCGCCGGCACTATCGAGTACAGATGGATAGGATGCTTTACCTTCGATCGTACGGATGTCGAGACGATCTTGTAGTTCTCTGAGACGGCCAGTGTCTGTATCAACGATAGTGATGTCGTTGTCTTCACTGGCTAAGTTTTCAGCCAAAGTGCCGCCTACTTGTCCGGCACCTAGAATAATGATCTTCATGATCAGCCTTTAACTGCTGCAGAAATGACAGAAATACACATAGCTACTTGAGCTTACTCCGTTTTTTCCAGCAGTGCATAATAGAAACCATCATGGCCGTTAGACTGTGGAAACAACTGTCGACCATACTCTTGTTCAATACCCCACTCTGCCTTAATTGGCAGATGTTTGGCATTCGCAGTTTGGGTTACAAACTGCTTAATCAATCGCCCATTTTCTTGTGGAAAGATGGAACAAGTTGCATAAAGCAACTTACCGCCGGGTTTCAGCATGGACCAGCAATTATCCAAAATAGCGCGCTGAAGTTTGGCTGTTTCGTGAATATCTTCGCCTTGGCGCAGGTATTTTATATCCGGATTGCGGCGAATAACACCCGTAGCAGAACAAGGGGCATCTAAGAGAATACGATCGTAATCTGTTCCGTCCCACCAAGTTTGTGTGGCTGCGTCCGCTACTTTTAAGTTGGCTTTTAAGCGCAGGCGTTCTAGGTTCTCTTCTACGCGGCTGATTCGCTTTTGCTCGAGCTCTACAGCGTCGACCTGAGCAAGCTTAGGCTCGTGTTCTAGGATATGGCATAGTTTACCGCCGGGTGCTGCGCAGGCATCCAGCACGCGTTGTTCTGGTTGTAGATCGAGGAGGTCCGCAGATAACTGTGCGGCTTCATCCTGTACGCTAAATGCGCCGACGCTATAACCCGGAAGGGTTTCAATATTGACGGATTCCGCTAGTTTTATCCCCTGATCACTGAATTGAGTTGCTTCTGCAGCAATAATTGGGGTCAGTTGCTGTAGATATTCCTCACGGTTTGTTGAGCGTTGATTCACGCGTAGCGTCAGCGGTGCTTGCTCGTTGTTGACGGTGAGTATCTCTTGCCAGTGCTCTGGCCAGTTATTCCTTAGTTTGGCGATCATCCATTCAGGGTGGTTGAATTGGTATGAATCGTCATCCTTTAGGTAGTCTTCGAGTTCTTCTTGTTCGCGTTGAAAACGGCGTAAAAGAGCATTCACAACTTTCCCTGCCCAAGCTTTATCAAGCTCTTTGCAAGCCTCGACGCTTTCGCTAATCGAGGCATGAGCTGGAATGCGAGTATGTTTTAGTTGATACAGACCGACCAAAACGATGGCTTTAATATCGATATCTCGAAACTTAAATGGTCGGTTTTGCAGTAGCTTAATGATGGCGTTTAACTGTGGATGATAACGCATAGTGCCGTAGCAAAGCTCACGTAGAAGGCCGCGATCCTTCTCTGGGCAACGACGTTCAATTGCCGCATATTGCGTATTCAGAGAGCCCTTATTTTTAAGTAAAGGGGTTAGGATCTGTGCTGCAAGTGCCCGAACATTGGTGGTCATGGTAATTGTCCTAAAACGTCTAACCTAAAACTACGCCAGCACTAAACTGCTCTCGTTTAGAATTTAGAACAGCGGCAGTGTCCATTGGCTTTTTACCCGGAAGCTGAAGCTGTTTGATTTTAATAGCGCCTTCTCCGCATGCGACAACAATGCTCTTTTTGTCAGAAGGTAGAATCTCACCAGGCTTGCCGTTTTGTTCAACTAATTCGCAACCTAGTAGCTTCACTACTTCTTCGCCAAGTTTGAACGTCACTGCAACACGAGGGCTTAGGGTGCGAATCTTAAGATCGATATCTGTAGCAGAAGCACTCCAGTCGATAACCCCTTCGGTCTTTTGTAGTTTCTTCGCGTAGGTCGCTAAGTTGTCATCTTGTGGTTCAGCTGAAACCGTTCCATGCTGGAACTGTTTTAGCGTATCAACAAGCGCTTCTGAGCCAATAGTGGCTAAGCGGTCGAATACACTTGCTGCTGTGTCGTTGTTCTCGATCGGCGTAGTGACTTTGTAGAGCATATCGCCAGTGTCTAAACCTTCATCCATCTGCATGATAGTGACGCCTGTTTCTGCATCCCTGGCGAGCATTGAGCGTTCAACAGGAGCTGCGCCGCGCCAACGTGGAAGTAGCGAACCGTGAACATTGATACAGCCTAGGCGTGGTGTTTCTAAAATCGCTTTTGGCAGTAGCATGCCGTAAGCAACCACAACCATGATGTCGGCTTTCAGGTTTGTAAGTGCTAACTGTTCTTCTTCGGTTTTTAGCGTGGTTGGCTGAAATATAGGGATGTTATGCTCAACTGCAAGATCTTTCACTGGGCGCGGAGCCATCTGATTTTTACGCTTCCCTTTCTTATCAGGCTGGGTATAAACCGCGATCACTTCATGCTCTGAGTTTAGCAGGGCTTGTAAGCTGGATGCGGCAAAATCAGGTGTGCCGGCAAAAACTATTTTTAGTGGCGACGCTGGCATGGTCTAGGCTCCAAAATAAAAACAGGCCTGCTAGTCAAACCAGCAAGCCTGCGAGTTGCTTTTCAGTGATGATCAGGCGTGCTTTTCCTGCAATTTATGCAGTTTTTCTAGCTTAGATTTGATGCGGTTACGTTTGAGCATAGAGATGTAATCCACAAACAGCTTGCCATTCAGGTGGTCAAGTTCGTGCTGAATACATACCGCAAGTAGGCCTTCAGCTTCCATCTCATAAGGTTCGCCGTTGTAGTCGAGCGCTTTTAGCTTAACTTTTTGAGGGCGCTTAACGTTTTCGTAGAAGCCAGGAACAGATAGGCAACCTTCCTGATATTTGTGTAATTCTTCATCGATTACTTCAAATTCAGGGTTGATCATAACCAATGGCTCGTTTTGATCATCAGAGATATCCATAGTTACGATGCGTTTATGGATATTCACCTGTGTCGCTGCCAAACCAATACCTGGAGCCGCGTACATTGTTTCGAACATGTCATCGATTTGAGCACGTACTTCGTCATCAACAGTCTCAACGGGCTCAGCAATAGTGCGCAAGCGCGGATCTGGGTATTCAAGGATGGTTAGTTTTGCCATGATTTACGTCTGTATCAACAAGTTATCGGGTGCTATTGGTGTGAATACTTCTGTAAGTCATGCTAAGTTAGAGCCTAATTTACAGGTATCTTAAATTTTAACTCGATTATTCAGGTATTAACCGAAAGATAATATCGAGATCAATAGCGAAAAATATTAAGCTGCCTATTATACTGATTAGAACGCTCAATGTATTGTCGTTACTTTATCTTCTTATTTATAGGAATTAAGGAGATAGGTAATAAGGGAACTGGACATGAAAAAATTGTTATGCGGTTTGTTCGCTCTGGTATTGGTTTCACTGACTACAGTTCATGCTGAAACCCGTAAGGACTCTCTGCTGCTTCGTAATGACCATCCACAAGAATATGTGGTGGTGAAAGGGGATACGTTGTGGCACATCTCAGGTCGTTTTTTACAAAGCCCTTGGAAATGGCCAGAGGTCTGGGGGGTAAACCCGCAGGTTGATAACCCTCATCTAATCTATCCTGGAGATGTAATTTATCTTACGTGGGTGAATGGAAAGCCGCGTTTAGGGGTTAGACGTGATAGTGGAATCTATCCTCGTGCACGTGTGTCTCCGTTGGTTAAACCAATTCCTGCAATTCCACTACGCGATATAAATAGTTTCTTAAACGATAACCGTGTGCTTTCAGAAGATATTCTGAAAGAAGCCCCTTATGTATTAGGCGGCCAAAAAGAGCGGATTATTGCTGGTGCCGGTGATCGTATTTACGCACGTGGTCAGTTAGTGGCTGAGCAGCGTCGACAAGGTATCTACCGCCCGGCTAATGAATACGTAGACCCAGATACAGAAGAGTTTCTTGGTTACGAAACGTTGAAGATTGCAGATGCTGATGTTTCTGCACGTAATGAAGACGTGCTAACACTGGATATCATTAAATCCCACAAAGAAGTGCGTATCTTGGACCGTGTAGTTCCAACTGAAGAAGTGCGTATTCAGTCTGTCTTCCACCCAGCCCCTGCCCCATCAGGTTTGGATGGCAAGATCCTATCGGTGCTGCAAGGTGTGCGTGATGCTGGGCAATTTAATGTTGTCGCAATCAACCGTGGTATGCGAGAAGGGGTTGAATCAGGACATGTATTTGCTATCTATCGTCGAGGTGAGTTGATTAAGGACCCTGTGACTAAAGAGATGGTGACATTGCCACAGGAACGCTCGGGTGAGTTGATGGTCTTCAAAGTGTTTGAGAAAGTCAGTTATGGCTTAATCATGCGCAGCACAGATGTTGTTTCTATCGGAGATGAGATCCGAGAACCATAAAGGATAAAAGATGACGGCTGATCTAAGGGACTGGATCGCCGTTGCCGCCCTACCAGACTTAGGGGCCGCTTCAGTTAAAAAGCTTTGGGATCAGGGATGGACCCCTGAAAAACTCCTCCGCTCCTCTGAAGCTGATTGGCATCGGCTTAACCTCAAGAAAAAAACAATTACCGCTTTAAGTGATTTCCAGCAAGGGCGTACCTCTCTGGTACAACAGAAGTTGGAATCGGCATTGGCATGGCAAGCTTCAGCTAAGGATTGTTATGTCATAGCTATCACTGATGCAGACTACCCTGCATTGCTACGTGAAATTTATGATCCCCCTCCCATTCTATTTGCTCGTGGTAATCTAGCGGCTCTGAATCTTCCTCAGGTCGGGATTGTAGGCAGCCGTAGCGCTTCTCACGGTGGTTTAAAACATGCTTATCAATTTGCTAACTATTTGGCTCAAAACGGCTTGATAGTGAACTCAGGCTTAGCCTTGGGTATTGATGCTGCAGCTCATCAGGCGAGTGTTAATGCCCAATGTCCAACGGTTGCGGTATTTGGTACCGGCTTGGATCGGCCCTATCCCGCTCGAAATCGTATTTTGGCTCAGCAAATAATAGAGCAACAAGGGGTATGGTTGAGCGAACTGTTTCCTGGGGCGCCGCCGCTGGCGCCACATTTTCCGCGTCGTAATCGCATTATTAGTGGCATGAGCGCAGGAATTTTGGTGGTTGAGGCGGCCCCGAAAAGTGGGTCGTTAATCACCGCTAGGATGGCGATGGAGCAAGGTCGTGAAGTTTTTGCTATTCCTGGGGCGATTAATAATCCCTTGAGTAAAGGCTGTCATCAGCTAATCCGTGAAGGTGCTTGCTTGGTCGAGTCAGCGGAAGATATTACCTCGCAGCTTGCCCCTTTACTGGGTTATCTAGCCGAACAGCATGTTGAGCATATTGAAGACAAGGTTGAAGAGGGCATCTCCAATCTTTCTCCCGACACGCAGCAATTGTTAAAACACCTCGGGTACGAATATAACTCAATCGACCAACTGAGCTATCTCACTGGAATGGATATCGCGGAAATAGGCCCTATGTTGGTGGAGTTGGAACTTTTAGGCATCATTAGCCAAGACGGGCAGGGTTATATCCGATGCTAAAAGACAATTCGGTAGAGTTGCAAAGACCGCGTCGAACATTTAGTGTTCAGCCCTCAAAATTAAATGCCTCAAGATGAAAGGGAGTTACCCCGCTTAGTTATCTGTATGGGACTCTTTCTATCTACCTCTCGTCACTATTTATTGATACCTCTAGTAAAAAATAGTGATGCACTGTTGATTTGTTATATGGCATTGAGGAGTAAATGGTGAGTAGTAATTTAAAACCTGATTGGTGGCATATTCAGCAATCTGTTCGAGCGATTCGCCAAGGCGGTGTGATCGCTTATCCTACTGAAGCGGTTTGGGGTTTAGGATGTGACCCGTTTGATGAACAGGCCGTCTTAGAACTTCTAGAAATTAAGCGTCGACCTATGCATAAAGGTCTGGTTTTAATCGCTGGAAATCTCTCTCAGATCGATTTTTTGCTCGAAGATCTGACTGATGATGAGTATGTCAAAGTAACTGCTAACTGGCCGGGTCCATATACGTGGATTTTGCCAGATAAAAAGAACAGAATTCCTTCTTGGATTAAAGGTAATCATAGCGCTGTAGCTGTTAGAGTGAGTAATCACTCACAAGTTAAAGAATTGACTGAGGCCTACGGATCTTTTCTTGTTTCGACTTCGGCAAATCCTGCAGCGCATGAGCCTGCAAGAGATATATTGAGAGTGAAGACTTACTTCGGTGAAAAGCTTGCTTATGTTTTGCCAGGTGAGTTAGGCGGTTTAGATCAGCCTACTCAAATTCGAGATCTAAAATCTGATCAATTAATTCGCGCTTAAATAAATATGTGAGTGAGTACTATGTCCGCACCTAATATTGAAGCTGTAAAAGAGTACCTTTTGGGGTTGCAAGATGCTATTTGTGATGCCCTAGAGCAGGCTGATGGCGAAGGAAAATTTTATCAGGATGAGTGGCAGCGAGAAGAAGGCGGTGGTGGTCGTACTCGCGTTCTAGATAAGGGAGCAATTATCGAAAAAGGTGGTGTGAACTTCTCTCATGTCTTTGGCGATAAGTTGCCAGGTTCTGCAACAGCGCACCGACCTGAATTAGCGGGTCGTAGTTTCCAGGCGATGGGTGTGTCTTTGGTTATTCATCCACATAACCCTTATATCCCAACTTCTCATGCCAACGTTCGTTTCTTCATCGCAGAAAAAGAAGGTGAAGAACCCGTATGGTGGTTTGGTGGTGGTTTTGACCTGACGCCTTATTACGGTAACGACGAAGATTGTAAGTTCTGGCACCAGACAGCTAAAGAAGCTTGTGATCCATTTGGTGATGATATCTACCCGCGTTTCAAAGAGTGGTGTGATGAATACTTCTACTTGAAGCATCGTGATGAGCCTCGTGGTGTAGGTGGTCTGTTCTTCGATGACCTTAATGAGCTTGGTTTCGATAAGAGCTTCGGGCTGATGCAGTCGATTGGTAATGCTTACACTAAAGCTTATGTGCCAATTATCGAGAAAAACAAAGACCGTGAATACGGTGAGCGTCAGCGTGACTTCCAATTGCACCGCCGTGGCCGTTATGTCGAGTTCAATCTAGTGTTTGACCGTGGCACCCTGTTTGGCCTGCAATCTGGTGGACGTACTGAGTCTATCTTGATGTCTCTGCCACCAGAAGTACGTTGGGGTTACGACTGGAAACCTGATGAAGGCACGGAAGAAGCGGTGCTGTACGAGCGTTATTTGAAGCCCCGTAACTGGCTGGAAGTGTAAGGGCGAATTATGACTGATCGTTACGCGGTATTCGGCAATCCGATTAAGCACTCTAAATCGCCTCAAATCCACGCTGCATTTGCATCGAGTACAGATCAGGATCTGACTTATGAAGCGATCTGCGTACCTGAAGATAACTTTGAAGGTTACGTATCTGACTTTTTATCGGGTGATGGCCGTGGTTTGAATATCACTATTCCGTTTAAACAGGAAGCTTGGGCATTAGCTGAAGTTAGAAGTCCGCGTGCTGAACTGGCGGGTGCGGTAAATACCTTGTACCGCGATGACCAAGGCCGCTTGTGCGGTGATAATACCGATGGTGTTGGCATGGTGCGTGATATCCTACGCAACAATGGCGGTACGATCGAAGGCAAAAAGGTGCTTATCCTCGGTGCTGGTGGTGCTGTTCGTGGCGTTTTACAGCCAGTATTAGAGCAAAAGCCTGAGCTGTTAGTTATCGCAAACCGTACCGCTTCTAAAGCCGAAGAGCTTGCTGGGTTGGTTGCGGATCTTGGTAACGTATCGGGCGGTGGTTATGATGAGCTTGCAGGTCACAGCTTTGATCTGGTCATCAATGGTACTGCTGCTAGCTTACAGGGTGAGATCCCCCCTCTTCCGGAAAATGTACTGGCACAAGGTGCTTGGTGCTACGACATGATGTATGCCGCAGAACCAACCGCTTTTTGTGTTTGGGCGACTGAACAAGGGGCAGAAAAGTCCATTGATGGCCTAGGTATGTTAGTAGAGCAGGCTGCGGAATCTTTCAGAATCTGGCGTGGCTTAGACCCTGACTCTAAAACCGTTATCTCTGATATCCGTGCAGCAATAACTGTTTGATTTTAATACAACAGTCGCTTTATGAATTTTATCAAAGCAGACTTGCATGGGGCTCTCTCGCGGCGTATAACTGAAATAAGAACACTGCATAGTGTTAACTTTTCAGTCTGCTGCGGGAGTACCTTATGGTAACGGAAACCCGACTATCTACTGAGCAGCTTTATTTTCGCTGCGATCCTGAACTACTACCTTTCAAAAACACGTCTACGCTTGAACCGTTCACCGGATTCTTTGGCCAAACCCGTGCCATTGAGGCGATGGATTTTGGTATCGGCATGCGCCGTCCAGGCTATAACTTGTTTGTGATGGGTAATCCTCATACCGGACGTTTTTCCTTTGCGATGGAGAACCTCAAAACCGCGGCGAAAAAAGAGAAAAAGCCGGGTGATTGGGTTTATCTGAATAACCTAAAAGATAATCGTAATCCTTTAGCTATCCCCTTCCCTGCTGGCAAGGCTCAGCAGTTTAAGCGTGATATTAAAAACATTATCGAAGCGGTGTTGTCAGAGATGCCAGCGGCCTTTGAAAGCCCTTCTTATCAACGTAAGAAGAGTAAGATCGAGCGTGAACTCAACCGCTATTATGATCAGGCGATAGAAGGTGTTGAGCGCGAAGCGCGTGAGCATAGCATTGCGGTATACCGCGATGCAGGTAGTATCGGTTTTACTCCGGTTGCCGAAGGGCAAGCGATGGACGAAGCGGTTTTCTCGCAGTTACCTGAAGAGATTCGTGATGGTTTTACCAAGGCGATATCTGATCTGGAAGATAAGCTAAACGAAGCGTTAACAGGCCTACCGCAGTGGCGACGCGAGGCAGCAGAAAAGCTGAAGAACCTCGATCGTGATACCACACGACAGTCAATCGCCCCACTTTTCCAACCGCTGAAAGATAAGTACGCCAATATTGCTGCGGCGACAGACTATCTGTCAGAGATGGAAACGTCGTTAGTTAAAAACTGCGCTGAAATTGTCGGTGATGAAAAGCTGATCGAGCCGCTTACTGATGCCAGCCGTCGTGCTTATCTAGAAAGCAATTACGGCGTTAATCTGCTTGTGGATAACGATAAGGTTAAGGGTGCTCCTGTTGTTTACGAAGCGCACCCTAGCTATGAGAATTTGTTTGGACGTGTAGAGTACACATCTGAAATGGGTGCTCTTTCTACGACCTACAAACTTATTCGCCCTGGTGCTTTGCACAGAGCGAATGGTGGTTATCTGGTACTAGAAGCTGAGAAGCTACTGGAACAGCCTTTTGTTTATGGTGCACTTAAACGTGCGCTGAAATCCCACGAAATCAGAATTGAAAGCCCCGCCAGTGAATACGCGGGTATTAGCACAATCACCCTAACGCCGCAGGCGGTACCGCTTTCAGTGAAAATTGTGCTGATCGGTGCACGTAATATCTACTACCTCCTACAAGAGCTTGATCATGACTTTGAGAAGATGTTCAGAGTCGTGGTGGATTTTGATGAGGATGTAAAGCGAACACCGCAGTCTATCCGGCATTATGCACGCTTGATGAAAACGTTAGCCGATGAAGAAGGTTTAGCTCCGCTGACCCGTCGAGCAGTGGCGCGTTTGGTCGAGCATAGTTCGCGTCAGGCCGAAGATCAGGAGTTATTATCAGCTCATATTGGCGAGTTGGTTGATCTGCTTTGTGAAGCTGATTTCAAGCGGGTCAAAGAGGAAGATGAACTGATCAATGCCGATCATGTCGAGATGGCGCTGAATGCGAAAGAACGCCGGACTTCTCGGATGTCTGAAAAGATCGAAGAAGGCATTCTTAACCAAACGGTTTTGATCGATACCCGAGGTGAAGCCGTTGGTAAAACCAACGGTCTAACGGTACTGCAAGTGGGTGATGTCGCTTTCGGTACACCTGCACGGATCACGGCAACGGTTCATCCGGGTAATCGCGGTATCGTGGATATTGAGCGTGAGGTTGCCTTAGGCCAGCCGATCCACTCAAAAGGCGTTTTGATCCTATCGGGCTTCTTAGGTCATCAATATGCCCAAGACTTCCCTTTGGCGATCTCTGCCAGCATCGCTTTGGAGCAATCGTACGGTTATGTTGATGGTGACAGTGCTTCGTTAGCCGAGGTTTGCACCCTATTGTCAGCATTAACGCATATTCCAATCAGTCAGAGTTTTGCGACTACTGGATCGATCAACCAATACGGTGAGGTACAGGCCATTGGTGGTGTAAACGAGAAGATAGAGGGGTTCTTTAATCTCTGCAAAACCCGAGGCCTAACTGGTCAGCAAGGGGTCATTATTCCTAAAGCCAATGTGCGCAATCTGATGCTCAAAGAAGAGGTTGTCGAGGCCGTTAAAGAGGGGTTATTCTCTGTCCATGCAGTTGGTCATGTGGATGATTGCTTAGAGATTTTAATGGGCAAGAAGCCGGGTAAGCGTAAGGCTGATGGTACGTTTACGCAGCGTAGTATTAATGCTCAAGTAGTTAAGCGTTTACGGGAAATTTCTTCGGCAAAGCTAGATGCTAAGTCGGAAAAATAAAGTGCGGAAAAACTCCTTCTAAAGGATTTAATTCCATAGGAGCGTTCCCTGCCAAAGTGATAACAGATATCATTAACAGTAATGTTTACAGAATATCTGTCTGTACAGAGTATTGTGACGACCAGCGCTGATGATTGAAGGGGGATTCAGCGTTGGTCAGTCACATTTTAACAACTTGCTAAGCCCTGCTTAGAAAGTCGTTGTTACCGCAACATTCAGGATATCGCTATCCGTGTCGCTGTAAGCTTCTTCGCGAACATATTCCGCAGTAACTTCAGCATTTTCGCCTAGAGAGCGCGTTACACCTAGCGCTACACGCTTTTCAGGTAGTTCGTAGTCGATACCCGCTACATTATCGATATCTTCAGCTTCGTCAGATTCGCTGTAACCTAGGAAAAGTTTTCCGTCCGCGCCTAGGATCTGTGTACCGTAGCCAGCACCTAAATGAAGGAAGCTTGGCTCGCCTGCTAAATTAGATTTACCTAGCTGGATATACTCTGCAAATAGAGCCAAGTCATTCGCTTCAACCAATGCATTTACGCGCCACGCATCGATTTTTTCAGTTAGACCGCCTAGCTCAGAAAACGGACCTGCTGTGTTCGCAACGTCAGTTACATAACCTGCACCTAGAGAAACGCCATTACTGAATGTAGTGCCTAAGTTAAGACCGAAGGTATCTAAACCTTCGTTACCTTCTGCAGAGTTGTTAAGTACGTAGGTATCTAGCTGAATCATCTCATTTTGGTAGCTGAGCATCGCTAGACCTTCTTTTGCATCGAAAATGTCGAATGCAATTGGGTCTGTAAATGCTGCAGAATCACCAACGAGTAGAGGGTGAGCGGCTTTACCCAGGGTGAAGCTTAGAGGGTTGTCTTCAGAACCGATTACAACGTAAGCTTCAGCAAGGTCTAGTTTCTCATCTGCTGATAGGTATTCGATTAACGTAGACACTTTAACGTTTTTGTTAATATCAGCAGCGATTTCAAGTTCGAAGGTATCAACTAAAACATCACCAACGCTGTTTTCGCCATCCGTTTCAACTTGCTGTGCTAGTAAGGTTACTTCGCCGCCTACGCTAACGTTCTCAGCAAAGCCGCTGTTTTCTGGAGTAGCAGCTTGAGCTTCAGTTTTTTGCTCTAGCTTTTGCGTTGTTTCTTGCTGGGCAGCTAGTTGTGCTTCAAGTTGTGCAATGCGCGCTTTCATTGCTGCTAACTCTTTAGCAACATCGGTAGCAAACGCAGGTGTTGCTGATGTCATAGCTGCAGCAACCAGTGTCGCAATAGTTGTCTTTTTCATGTTGTTCCCTTCTATTAAGTTGTTAACAGTCTTGTTTGCTACACACGTTCACTCATGTCAGCAAATGAGGCGTCGTAGTTTTTAAATGTTCTTAGTTGGTTCAGAAATTGGCAGCTTACTTTCTGAGCCAAATAGATATCCACAGGCGTTTAACCTGCTGAAAATAAGGCTAAAAGAGTGAATCAAATAAGGTATTTGGTGGGCGATACTAATGCTGTTGAGAATTATTATCAACTAATGTTTGAATTATAACCAGCAGCTAGTCTTCAGGATCAGCGCCGGTTAACCAGTTATCCACAGGCGTAATCCAAGCGGGTTCAGCGTTAGCGCCAAACCAAGAGTCCACAGCAAAGGCTTGCTGGTTATCTAGCTGAACGATGGTAGCACTGTTATGGGGGGCATTTAATGTGAAGGGGCCGCGGTGAACATTTCCGCCTGGTCGGTGGAAATGTAACAGGTTCATCTGTTGTAAGATTAAAAGATAACGCGTGGTATTTAGGCTTTCTGCGACACAATCTAATTGGTTTGAGCCACTAATAAAGGAGGTGTTATTGGCTGCTTGATCACCGAAAGTCCGTAGCTTCGGACCTGTTATTTTTTCAAATAGACCGATGCCTGTAGCGATTTTTAAACGCTCTTTTTCAGCGGTGGTTGCTGGTGGTGAGAAATGCTGACGAACTTGATCTAGCTCGTCAGCTTCAAATTGAATTGAAGATCTTCGATCACAACCAAAGCTTTTACATAGGGAATAGCGTTTCCCCTCCTCCGTATTGGAGACTTCTACCTCATAGGCTTTAACCCAAGCGGTTGGCGAACTTTGGATGTTGTAGCCACAACCGCTGACAAGCAGTGTGGCTAGGATCAGGTTATTAGCCTGCGTAATCTTCTTCAAGGTGCTTGTCCTTAAGCTTTACATAGTTTCCAGCAGTATAGCTGAAGAAGGAGCGCTCTTTTTCCGTGAGGGCTCGTTGTTGCTTGGCTGGACGGCCAACGTAAAGGTAACCGCTTTCTAGCTTCTTACCCGGTGGGACTAGAGAACCAGCGCCGATAATGACTTCGTCTTCAACAATAGCGCCATCCATCACCATCGCACCCATGCCTACTAAAACTCGGCTTCCAATGGTGCAGCCATGAAGCATCGCTTGGTGGCCAATGGTGACGTCATCACCGATGATCAATGGGAAACCGTCTGGGTTATAGGGGCCAGCATGGGTAATGTGTAAAACTGAACCGTCTTGCACACTGGTACGTGCGCCAATACGAATGCGGTGCATATCGCCACGGATTACGGTGAGTGGCCAGATCGAGCAATCGTCACCAATCTCGACATCTCCAAGCACAACCGCGCTAGGATCAACAAAAACTCGCTCTCCTAGTTTGGGAGTGAAGCCTTGATAAGTACGTACATTCATAATTATTGCTCGCTAGAAATTGGGAAGTATCTATTATGAAATAGCTTAGGGGAATTGAAAAATTAAGATTTAGTCCCATGTAATAGGAACGATATCTCGCCGATGGAGCTAGCTTTATATGAGTAACCCAATGCTTGAACCACAGTTGTTACCAGCATTTAGTCAGATTAAACCTGATCAAATCGAAGCCGCAATCGATCAATTGCTGGCAGACAGCAGAGAGACGGTAGAACGCATTCTGCAGGAGCTGTCCGTACCTAGCTGGGATTCTCTAGTTGCCCCCCTCGAAGAGATGAATGACCGCCTGGCTAAAGCATGGTCCCCTGTTTCGCACATGAACTCGGTTGTGAATAGCGATGAGCTGCGTGATGCTTACAATGCGTGCTTGCCTAAACTGTCCCAATACTGGACAGAGATGGGTCAGCATCAAGGTCTGTACCAAGCCTTTAATCAGCTTGCTGAAAGTGAGCAATTTGCCCAGTTAAGTGAAGCGCAGCAGAAAGTCGTCAACAATACTCTACGTGACTTCCGTCTGTCCGGTATCGCTCTGAACCCAGAAGAGCAGCAGCGTTACGCTGAACTGCAACAGAAACTGTCTGAGCTGACAACTAAGTTCTCTGAAAACGTCATGGATGCCAGCGATGACTGGAGCAAACTACTGACCTCAGAATCTGATCTTGCGGGCCTGCCGCCTATGGCGTTAGCCGCGGCAAAACAGATGGCTGCAGCGAAAGAGCAAGAGGGTTGGTTGGTAACGTTGGACTTCCCTTCTTACCTAGCGACGATCACTTATGCGGATGATCGTGAACTACGTAAAGAGATCTATACCGCCTTCTCTACCCGTGCTTCTGATCAAGGCCCGGGTGAAGGTAAATGGGATAATACAGACGTTATCTCTCAACTTTTAGAACTACGTTTAGAGCTCGCGCAGTTGCTTGGTTTTGGTAACTACGCTGAATACTCGTTAGCGACAAAAATGGCTGAAAACACTGACCAGGTTGTGCAGTTCTTGAATGATCTTGCTGAGAAAAGCCTACCTGTTGCTAAACAAGATTTTGAGCAGCTTTGTGAGTTTGCGAAAGCTGAATTTGGCGCAGAAGATCTGCAAGCATGGGATCTAGCTTACTACGGCGAGAAATTGAAGCAGGCGAAATACTCTATTTCTGAAGAGCAGATCCGCCCTTACTTCCCTCTTCCCAAGGTATTGGAAGGTCTGTTTGCGGTTACCGGTAAACTATTTGATATCGAAATGCGTGAAGTCGACGAGTTCGACCGTTGGCATGATGATGCGCGTTTATTTGAAATTAGCCGCAATGGTGAAGTGATCGCTCGCTTCTTTATGGATCTGTATGCCCGTGAAAAGAAACGTGGCGGCGCTTGGATGGATGATTGCCGTGTGCGTCGTCGTCTAGATGATGGTTCTCTGCAGCTACCAGTGGCTTATTTGGTATGTAACTTCAGCTCTCCAGTAGGTGATGATCCTGCCCTTCTGAATCACAATGAAGTGACCACCCTATTCCATGAATTTGGTCACGGTTTGCATCACATGCTGACCCAAATCGAAACGGCTGACGTAAGTGGTATTAATGGTGTGGCTTGGGATGCGGTTGAGCTACCAAGTCAGTTCCTAGAGAATTGGTGCTATGAGCCAGAAGCACTGGCATTGATCTCTGGTCACTATCAGACAGGTGAAACGCTACCACAAGAACTTTTGGACAAGATGCTGGCGGCACGTAACTTCCAGTCCGGCATGATGATGGTACGCCAGTTGGAGTTCTCTCTGTTCGATTTCCTTTTACACCGTGATTACCAGCCTGGAGAAACGGTTGTTCAAGAGGTTTTGAATAAAGTACGTAGTCAGGTAGCCGTGATTACTCCGCCTGCGTTTAATCGCTTCCAGCATAGCTTTAGCCATATTTTTGCAGGCGGTTATTCTGCGGGTTACTACAGTTATAAATGGGCAGAGGTTCTATCGGCAGATGCATTCTCCCGTTTTGAAGAAGATGGCATCTTTAATACGGATACTGGTGCAGATTTCCGTAAGAACATTCTAGAAATGGGCGGTTCTCGCGAACCTATGGAGCTGTTTGTTGAGTTCCGCGGTCGTGAACCGCAAGTTGATGCACTACTTCGCCACAGTGGAATTACCGAGTAATTAAAATGACAGTTATTAAACGATTTATAGCGGGTGCTGTTTGCCCACGATGCGGTGAGATGGATTGTATTCGCACTTACCGTGATGAAGAGCGTGAGTACAAAGAGTGCGTGCGTTGTGATTACGAAGATTCCATGCGTTTAGATGGAGAGCCAGATACCGCTGTAGAAGAACTGGAAACACGCGTCAATCGTGAAAATAAGCCTGAAATTGAGGAAGGCGCGCAGCCCCTGATGTTTACGGTAAACCCCGGTGCAAAACGGAAAGATCACTAATATAAAATAGGGGCTTAAAAGCCCCTATTTTTTTGTAACTCTTTAGATAATACCTATTTAGTCACCGTTTACCGGTAAACCAATTTCCTGATCGATGATCACCTCGTTTACTGAGGCTTATCTGGTATGATCCCGCTTTCTCAAGCTACGTTTCAAAGTCTAAAGCCATGTTTATAACTGCCGTGCCCATCGCTATTCGCTATATGCTGCTATCCGCGCTTGGTTTTGCCTTGATGGCTGCCTGCGTTAAAGCGGTGTCGGGTTATGGCATTCCGGTTTTGGAAATAGTGGCTGCTAGGGCTCTGGTGTCCTTAGGTTTAAGTTACCTAGATGTTAAACGTAAACGCATCTCTATCTGGGGGCAGGATAAGCCGCTCCTGCTGGCGAGGGGTGTTGTGGGTGCTTTGGCTCTAGTTTGCGTTTATTACTCTGTCACGACCCTCTCATTAGCTGACGCAACGGTATTGCAGTACACCTATCCAGCATTTACAGCTGTCTTAGCTTTGTTGTTTTTGGGAGAGCGGATCAAGCTAGCGACGATGTTGTGTATGTTGCTCAGTTTTGTCGGGGTTATTGTGATGATGCGACCGGGTGAAGCGGGATTAATTGGTTTGCCAATGTTAAGCCTGTTCGCTGCGTTAGCGGGGGCTTTAGGGAGTGCCATCGCTTATGTGATCGTGCGTAAACTGAGTCAAACGGAAGATAGCTCCGTCATTATCTTTTATTTCCCGCTGGTGGCGTTACCAACCTCGTTACTGCTGTTGGGTGGTGACTTTGTCATGCCTGGAATGGAAGCGCTGTTACTTTTGCTGTTAGTGGGGATATTTACTCAAGTTGGGCAGATTGGATTAACTAAAGCGATGGCAGCAGAAGAGGCGGGCAAAGCGAGTGCTTATGCTTATGTTCAGGTGATCTTTTCTGCGATTTTGGGTGTTATATTTTTTGAAGAGATCCCGACTTTGTGGACGATTATTGGCGGCTGTTTGATTCTGGCAGGAGCGTTAATCAACGCCTTATGGAAGCGTTGATTAACATTGCCAGTTTATACAGCTCGGCGCAAAGGAAGCGCGTAGAGTAGAACAAAGATAAGTAGGGATACCACCACAACTGATGGACCGGCAGGGGTGTCGAAATGCCATGATAGTCCTAAGCCTCCACCCACTGACAAACTACCGACGACAGCGGCTCCAATTGCCATCTGCTCGGGACTTTGGGCTAAGCGCCTTGCTGCGGCTGCAGGGATAATCAGCAATGAGGTTATTAGCAGTAGGCCTACAATCTTCATTGCTACCGCGATAATGACAGCGATTAAAAGCATCAAAGCTAATCGTGTCCAGGCAACATTCACCCCTTCGACATGAGCCAGTTCTTCATTGATGGTGATTGCTAACAGAGGTTGCCAGAGGAGCTTTAACAGTACCAGCGCGAGGAGGCCACCTCCGTAGATCCAATAGAGATCTTCGACGCCGACAGCGAGTAGATCACCAAACAGATAGGACATCAGATCTACCCGAATATCTAGTAGAGAAACGGCAACTAAGCCTAAAGAAAGCGAACTATGAGCCATGATGCCCAATAGAGTATCTGTAGCTACCATCCGTTGTCTTTGCATCGCGACCAAAATAAGGGCGAGGGCGACACAGCAGAAGATCACGGCTAGGTTGAGGTTTACTTGCAGCATAAAGCCGAAAGAAACTCCAAGTAGAGCGGAGTGTGCGAGGGTGTCACCAAAATATGCCATGCGACGCCAGACTACAAACGAACCTAGTGGACCGGCAATAACCGCAACACCAATACCGCCTAGCAGGGCATAGAAAAGAAAATCAGGCATTAACAACCGCCCTTACAATCATGATCAGAGATAATATCGCCATGATCATCGTGGCGATGGTTATGGTGGTGGCTATAAACGGCTAACTGCTCGCTGCCTTGAATACCAAATAGCTCGGTAAATGATGGATCATTGGTGACGTGCTCAGGGTGACCAGAGCAGCAAATATGGTGATTAATGCAAACCACATGATCTGTTGCTGCCATCACGAGATGAAGATCGTGACTGACCATTAGTACGCCACAACCACGCTCATCACGGATGCGCGCAATCAAGTTATACAGTTCTAACTGACCGTTGATATCGACACCTTGCACCGGTTCATCTAACACTAGCAGATGAGGATCACGGAGTAGGGCGCGGGCAAGTAATACACGCTGCATCTCACCGCCTGACAGATTGTGTACTGCTTGCTTAAGTAACTTCTCAGCGCCAACATCGGCCAGAGTGGCGAGTATTTTTGCTGGGTCTTTACACTGAGTTGTTCTAAGGAAACGATCAACTGTCAGAGGGAACGTATTATCGATCTGTAACTTCTGCGGCATGTAACCGATGCGAAGACCATCTTCCTGCCACAAACTGCCGCTATCAGCTTTGAGTAGGCCGAGTACTACACGAACCAAGGTTGTTTTACCTGCACCATTTGGGCCGATCAGAGTAGTGATACAACCACGATGAAGCTCGGCGTTAATGTCTTGTAAGACATGCTTTTGACCAAAGGAAAGGTTGATGTTTTCGAGTTTGATCAGTGGCTCGTGTGTATGTGGTGAGGGGCTCACTAGGCTGCACTCTGCTGGCAACTTGGGCATACACCCAGTACTTCGATGGATTGTTTCTCGGGTTTAAAACCTAAGGTGTCCGCTTGTTTCTGGATGTCTTGGCTCACCTTTCGTGTATCAATTTCTACCGCGTTATTGCATACACGACAGATCAAAAAGGAGCCTTCGTGATGATCACTTGGGTGAGGGCAGCCAATATAAGCGTTCAGTAAAGCGATACGGTGGACTAAGCCTTGTTCCTGTAAGAACTCTAGCGCTCGATAAACTGTAGGGGGCGCTGAATTAAAGCCAGCAGCGGCTAGTTCGGGTAGAAGCTCGTAGGCACCAAGCGGTTTATGGCTCTGCCAGATAGTCTTTAAAACCAGCTCGCGAATAGGCGTAAAACGCAGGTTACGCTCATTGCAAAGCGAGCGCGCATCTTCCAGTGCTTGCTCAATACATCCATGGTGATCATGTTCAGGATGAAAGGCTAGATCAGTATGTGCCATAGCATTCTTACCCTATAAGTTTGTGTTATATTGTAACCCTTAATCTTCAGAGATGTATTGCGAAAGATGAAAAATATTACCTTACTTTTCTTAGCACTTTTTGCTGCGAGTACAGCGACTGCTAATCAACCCATTCAGGTGGTAGCGAGTGTTAAGCCATTGCAGCTAGTTGTTGAAGGTGTGGTAGGTGAATTAGGGGAGGTTGATTCCTTGATCCCTGCGGGCAGCTCACCGCACCATTACTCGTTAAAGCCATCTGATTTACGCAAGCTAAACACTGCTGATCTAGCGGTTTGGATTGGCCCCGATATGGAGCAGTTTTTAAGTAAAGCACTAGAGCGCTCCAAAGTGCCAACCGTACAACTTTTGGAAGGTTCAGGTGATGGGCATCACGATCATCATGACCACCACGATCAGGATAAACATGATCATCATAATCATGCTGTCGATCCTCACGTATGGATGGATCCTGTAAAAATGCTGAAAGCGGCAGCAGAGATCAAAAAAACCTTAGTGAAGCTTCACCCAGAACAGGCTGATCAATTAGACAAAAATTATCAGCAGTTTGCGGCAGATATCTTAGTTACGGATCGTGCGATTCAAACACAACTTGCAGCGGTGAGAGAGCAAGGTTTTATCGTGTTTCACGATGCCTTTGCGCCTTTTGTTGAGCATTACGATATGAATCAGCGAGGCTACTTTACGGTCGATCCAGCACGTGCACCGGGTGCGAAAAAGTTACAAGCGATTCAAACCTTGCTAAAGGATGATCAAGTCGGTTGTATCTTTACTGAACCGCAGTTTGAAGCGAAGGTTATCCAGCGTATTGTGGCTAAACAACCAGTGAAACTGGGCAAACTAGACCCATTAGCGATCGATATTACTTCTGAACAGGGATATACAGGCTTCCTGAAGCAGCTGGCGAACAATATGGAAACCTGTTTGCGTTAAGCGTAGGAAATATTTACTGGTTGCTCTAGTAGATCGTTAATACGCGCGCACAGTGTCGAGGGTTGATAGGGTTTGACTACATAACTATCAACCCCGACTGTAATGCTTTCATGGATTAGATTGGTTTCGGCATGGGCGGTCAGCATCACAAAAGGGACCTTTTCTAAGCGCTGATCTGCGCGGATTTGGCGTAGTAACTCCATACCGTTCATTTCCGGCATATCCCAGTCACATATTACCAGATCGATATTCATCAGCTTTAAACGTTTTAGCGCTTCTTGGCCATTCGGGCTTTCGACAAACTTACGAAACCCCATCTCTTTGAGAGTCGTCCGGGTAATCATGCGCATGGATTGCATGTCATCTACGATTAAAACTACGGCTTTTTCTGGCGCAACGGTGATTTGGCGCTTTTTACTAGTCATATTTTACAAGTCTACTCTAAAGCCTAGAGGTATATATCTTACTGATAATACTTGGCTTTTAGGTTAGGCCCAACCGTCAATAATATTTAAAAGTGATTTTTTTGATTCTGTTTAATGTGAATCAATTTAGCCTAATGTTCTTCCATCATGTATTTCTGGTTTAAGCCTAAATAGCGTTTTGCGAATTCGTTTGCGGTCATTGGTTTGCCAAATAGATAACCTTGTACCTGATTGCAGCCTTCTGCTCTTAATATCTCAGTTTGATCTTGCTGTTCAACGCCTTCGGCTATAACCGTCAATTTCAGGCTATTGCCGAGGGCAATAATTGCCTGGCAGATAGCATAATCATCAGACTCTTCATCTAAGCCATCAACAAATGACTTATCAATTTTTAACTTAGTTAGCGGTAGACGTTTCAGATAGGAGAGTGATGAATACCCGGTTCCGAAATCGTCCAATGCTAAGCGTAAGCCATGGTGTTTCAGTTGATTTAGCTGGCGAATTGCCTCTTCTGGATCATTTAGGATGCAACTTTCGGTGATTTCTAACTCGAGTAGCCGAGGTGGGAAATCTGTTTTGTTGAGGACACTTTGTACCTGTTGCGGCAGTTGCTGGTGTTCTAATTGTTTTGCAGAAATATTAACGGCTAGCAGTAGATCTGCAGCGCCTTGATCCAACCAAGATTTTACCTGTTGGCAAGCTTGCTCGAGCACCTGAGTTCCTAACTGTTGAATTAGCCCTTTCTCTTCAGCTAACGGAATAAACTTATCTGGTGTGATTAACCCTTTTTGCGGGTGATGCCATCGTGCTAAAGCTTCTACACCTACCAATTTATTAGAGGTGATATCAAATTGAGGTTGGTAGTAGACGGATAACTGTTTATGTTTTAACGCCTCTCGAAGATCGCCTTCGAGCTCCAACCAAGTCAGTGCATGCTGGTTCATGCCTTTATTGTAAAAATTGAAGCAGTTTCCCCCAGCCTTTTTTGCTTGATACATGGCAGTATCGGCATTTTTCATCAACTCAATAGCTTCAGTACCATCGTTAGGATAGATGCTGATACCAATACTGGCGTTTAGATATAAGGTGTGGCCATCATATTCATAAGGAGCTTCCAAACTGGCGATTAATTTACGGGCCAGCTCTGCCGCATCATCCTGTTGATAAAGCTGGTCAATAATGACGGTAAATTCATCCCCGCCAATACGAGCTAACAGATCGGAGCGACGTAGGGATTTAATAAAGCGATTAGCCATTTCAACTAAAACCGCGTCCCCGGTACTGTGGCCTAAGGAGTCGTTTATCTGTTTGAACTTATCCAGATCGATAAAAAAAATAGCGGCTAAGGTTTGATGGTCCCGACAACGTTGTATGGTGAGGTCTAAGTTACGCATAAATAACGAACGGTTAGAAAGGCCGGTAAGACTATCCTGCTCCGCTAAACGTTTTAAGGTGTGCTTTTGTTTTTCTAATTCTGATGTGCGCTTAGATACCTCAGTCTGCAATTGGTCGATAGAAACGGTGCTGTGTTCAAGCTGTTCGGTCATCTCGTTAAAGTGAGCCGCTAAATTTCCGATTTCATCGCTTAGCTCAGCTTCAATCCGGCAACTTGTATTGCCTTGAGCGAGTTCTTGAATACCCGTTTCGATTTGCTCTAAGCGACGACGGAAAAGACGTAGGGTGAGGAACGTCGAAATTGCAATCAATATGGCTAAGCTGAGTAGCATGGACTGAATAATTGCCGCTTTTTGTTGTATGTACTGTTGTGAGTTAGCTAAAGCGCGATGCTCTAAACGAAAGCTCTCTTCACTCATACTCAGTAACGTAGTGTCTAAGCGATCTAATAGGTAGTTATGGCTGTTTAATTGGTTGATCGATAGTTGCGGAGCGCTATGAACATGAGTCATTCGCTTGTATAGCGAACTAATACTCTCGTTTTGATGGCGTAAGCTTTGAATATAGGTTTGTTCATCAGGTCCAAAAGGCTTTAACTCATCTAAATAGGTTTGAAGTTGTTTTTGAATACGAAACCCACGTTCAATAGATTCTAGATCTTTGTAACGCTCATGTAGTCGGAATTGGCTGCGAAGGGCATTTGTTTCAACTTGGATGCGCGAAATGGCATCTACCCGCTTAAACAGATCTGCTCTGTATGCATCCATCCAGCCTAAACCAAGCAACATACTCAAGCAGAGTAGGACGGTAAGGAGGGTTAAGATAATCAGCCGAATTCTTATGGTCATAGTTAGAGCATTATCCTCTGACTTACAGCGAAGATGCGTGTGGATCTATTTTTTGTAGCGCAGAGGCATCAAAAAATTGGATAAAGTCGGGAGCAGTCTCACTGATGACTAACTGCGATTCAATGGCCCAACGTGCCTGCTGTTCAATCGAGCTTACTTGCGATTGATTCAATGACAGCTTGAATAGGTAGTCCTGCCAGATCCAATCAATAAAGGCCTGACTCAGTTGTAGCTTTTCCCTAATAATTATCTGAGATTCCTGAGGATACTCTGCGATGTAATGCACAGCTTTGTTCAAAGCTGCTAATACCTTCTGCTCACTTTCTATGTTACGTGTAGCTCCCTTTAGTCCCACCAAATTAAAACTGAGGTTATAAAGCCCTTTGGTATCTAATGGGCGAGCAGGGTTGTTTCTATTGGATGCTGCGGTAAACGCAAAAGGTTCCCAAACAGATATGGCTGAAACTTCTCCTAAACTCAGTACCTTAGGGAGGTCGACAACGCTATAGGCTTTAGTTAGCACTTTACTTGGATCAACGCCAGATAGGGTTAACCATGTATGTAGGAAGTATTCACTGGCGCTGCCTTCAACAATACCGACGGATTTACCTATTAGGTCTTGAGCTTTAGTGATACCGCTACCCGACAGGCTCATTAGCTTGATGTCATTATCGGACTCCACAAAGCTGCTGAGCACAGTAAAGTGATCATATTTAAAACCATTAAACATAACGACTGAGTTAGAAGCAGTGGCTAGATCGACTTCCTTCTTTAGCAGTGCCGAAAAGCACTTAGTTCCCCCAGCGAGAGGGATGAGATCGGCTTTGACCCCTTCTTCTTTAAAGAACCCCTGCTTCTCCGCAATATAAAATGGAGCAGATAGTGGGGTCGTTGAAACTGCAATCTTTACTGCAGGAAGTTCTGTATTGGTTATGATTTTGCTGTCAGTTAATTGGTACCGGAAGAATAAGATAGCAACAACTGCGATGGTAAAGGCGATACCCGCCTTGATGAATCCATTCATGTTGGCCTCAAAACACTGAATACAGTGGTGATTGAAGATTGTTTTAATTAACTAATGTTTAGTATTTGCTCAGAAATGTAAGAGCGCAAGGTTCTATGGCTATTTTCACTATTAATTGTAGGGAAATTGTAAAAGCTATTGCTTAGGATCAATGGCTTTGGGTATTTAGCTTAGTCTGGCATGGGATTAGAATGGGGTAGATACGTTTTGAATAAAGGAATGAAATGAATCAGCCGGTACTTTTTTCTAGGCAGCCGATTTTTGATGTGCATTTAAACACTTATGCATACCAACTGGTTTCTGCTTCTGAGCATTCTGATGAAGATCATCATAGCTCTAATACTGCAGATGTAGTTGTTAATGCCTTCAGTAATCTGTTAGATAATGGCCATGTAAAGTGCCTGCCAGCTTGGGTCAAAGTAGATGCCTCCTGGTTGTACGATGCTCAATTCCCAGAGCTTCCTGTTGATTCTGTGGTGTTCGATTTAACCTTAGCTGCTTTGTCTGTTCCCCATTTGGAAGAGATTCTTAAAGATCTGTCTGTTCAAGGTTACCGTATCTGTATGCCTGCCGATTTTGATTCGGAGCTGCAGCAGTTTGCTCACATTATCAGACTCGATTGCCAAGCATACAGCGCAGATGCACTGGTCGAGCTTGCACAAAAACTCAAACAGCAACCTAGTGTTAAATTGCTAGCAGACAATATCGCAAGCTTTGAGCAATATAATCATTGTAAAACTGCGGGCTTCGATCTGTTTATGGGTTGGTTTTTTGCTGAACCGCAGTTGGTGAGCGGACGCAAATTAGCACGCAACGAATTGGTTATGTTCCAGTTGATCGGAGAAGTGAACAGCTCTGAAGCAACAGTCGATTCTATTGAACAGATTTTACAGCGAGATCCGGAGCTGGTTGCTAGTTTGTTAAAGCTAGTAAACTCCGCGGCCCTCGGAGGTCGTAGAACTATTTCGAGTATTTCCGAAGCTGTTATCAATATTGGCTTAACCGAGCTAAAAAAATGGGTGCTGCTGTTTGCGCTTTGCCATAACAAACAGGTACCAAGCGAGTTGATCGGGCTGCTATTGATCAAAGCGAAGATGTGCCAGTTGATGACAGCAAGGCATAACCATGTGGACTCTGGCACCGCTTTTATGACGGGACTTCTCTCAGGTATAGATGCTGTTCTAGGTATCCCTTTACCTGAGTTATTGGAGCAGTTGCCCGTTCAAGTGGAAGTGAAGCGCGCGGTACAAGGTGGAAATAATCCATTGGGTAAACTGCTCGCTCAAACCGAAGCCTATATCAAGGCAGATTGGGGCCTATTACCCAAAGGGGAAGAATTTCATTTCGTGGCAGATTGTTACACCAAATCCGTAACCTGGAGTTCTGACCTTCTGCAAGAACTGAGTTAGCTCAGTCCTAATTCTGCTTAGGCTAGCTGTTCAGGGGAGCTTTGCTCCTTAGCTTCTAGAGGCATGGTCACGCGGATGTGGAAGCCCGGCTGATCAGCATTTATAAGTTCGATTCTTCCGCCTAATTGCTGTGAGACAATATTAAACACAATCGACATGCCTAAACCGCTGCCACCTTTACCTCTTTTAGTGGTGAAAAATGGCTCGAAAAGCTTTTTGCTCTCTTCTAACGATAAACCACGACCATCATCGTGGTATTCCAGCATGGCATTATGTTCATCTGCATAAGCGCGAACTTTAATGTTGCCGCCCTCTTTGCCTTCAAACCCATGTATGGTCGAGTTATTGATTAGATTGCTCAATATATGGTGAAGCGCGCCAGGATAGCTGTTTAAGTTTATGTCCTCAGGCATATCTATATGGAAGTTCACATTCTGATGTTTGTATTGCGGATAGATGGTTTGAATCGATGACTCAAGGTAGGTTTTGAGATTGAATTGCTGTTTGGCATCGAAACTCTGGTCGGTCGCGATCAATTTAAAGCTAGAGATAAGCTTGCTGGCTTTAATGATATTCGCTTCAAAGAGCGCACTGGACTCATCTATACCATCTAAAAAGTCGGTTAAGTCAGTCTGTGTCAGTTTGCCTTCAGTGAGTTTTTTTCGAATATCTTTACTGTGCTCGCCCTGAAAGCTAGCTGCTGTTCGGCAAACGCCTATAGGTGTATTAATCTCATGGGCTACGCCTGCCACC
Source organism: Neptuniibacter sp. QD48_55 (assembly GCF_047778115.1). Taxonomy (GTDB): domain Bacteria; phylum Pseudomonadota; class Gammaproteobacteria; order Pseudomonadales; family Balneatricaceae; genus Neptuniibacter. The sequence continues at coordinate 52,578 of NZ_CP180555.1, forward strand.
ATATTACCCAAAGCAGCCATTTTCTCGGTTTCTACCAATAGATCTTGAGCAGAGCGCAGTTCGGCCATTGAATCTTCTAGCTGCTGTGTACGTTCTTTAACTTTATCTTCCAGTGTCTCTTTATATTCACGTTCAGTTTCTAGCAACGCATCCCTCTGTTCCACTAACTCCTGTAAGTGGAGCTTGTTTTCGTTGAGCTCTTGGTATGAGTTGTAGATGCTATCTCTCATTTCGTTAATGCTGACTGCTACAGTATCGATTTCATCGTATTTTTCTGGTGGATTTCGTTTATTTAGCGATAGTGGCTTGGAAAGAGTGAATACGTCCATATCGCGTAAGTAGCTAGAAATAGCTTGCAGGTGACGGGTGATATGAAGCCAGACAACAAGCAGAATAAAACCTGCTACTAGGAACGTTTTAATACCGTTACTAATCAGGATAACCCCCGCTTTGCTGATCAAACGGTTGTAAACATTATCTATGCTGGCGGTGACTCGAAGCTGTCCAATATTTTGTGTATTGATGCCTGGAGCACTGTACTCAAGAGGAAGATCTATGGTTCGGGTGGCGCGTGAAATGGGTTTACCTTGTTCCCAACTAGTCTCGCCATCGACCAATATAGAAACGTACTCTATGTCTGGCAGTTGGCTCAGTCCGACCAATTGGGTTTCTATCTGGGAATCATCTAAAGACCACACACTTAGAGTGATCGCCTGTAAGTAGGATGTTTGTATATTGTTGAATTGCTGCTCGATTCGACTGATATCAGCATGGTAGTCCAGAGCAAGCTGCAAGCTGGTGCTAAAAAGGGTGAAAAATGAGCTAAATACAATGATCAGAACCGCAAAGCGCTTACCCAGCCGGCCTGAGATTATCTTGGATGAAACTTTCTTTGGTGAGGTTTCAAACATAGCTTCGGTATCATCCGTTAATCAGGGAAGCGTTCACATATTTGCAAAATCGCATCCAAGTTTTTTTGGAATAATGTAATTAGCTGAGGATCGAACTGTTTGCCGCTTTGCTCCTCCAGCAGGGCGAGCGTTTCTTCTAAAGGCCAATCCTCTTTGTAACAGCGTTTGCTATTGAGTGCGTCGAAAACATCCGCGACAGCAGTGATTCTGCCCGAGAGTGGAATCTCATCTCCAGACAGCCCTCTCGGATAGCCTGTACCATCCCATTTTTCATGGTGTGCGCCAGCAATGCGAGCAGCTAATTGAAATATAGGCCTTTCTGAATGACTTAGCATAGTTTCGCCAATCTCAGCATGAGTCTGCATTACTTTCCACTCATCGGGATCGAGCTTGGCCGGTTTGTTTAGAATTGCATCTGGAATAGCTATCTTGCCAAGATCATGCAGAGGTGAGGCCAAGCGTATATTTTCCACAAACATCTGATTGGTGCCGTAAGCTTCCGCAAGTAGAGCTGATATTTCTGCGACACGCTTAACATGCCCGCCCGTTTCCTTAGAGCGTTTCTCAACCGCCTCCCCTAAGATGTAGATCAGTTCCGCTTGGGTATCCTGAATTTCCTCTTTCAGGAGTAGGGTGTGGTAAGTCGCGATCACATCTGCACTGAATATTTCTAGCAAGTGTTTGGCGTGTTCATCAATATCATTGTGGTGTTTAATGTAGAGGAGGCTTTCAGTACCAGAACTACCTGAATGATAAGCGATATAGCCGTCGAGGGTATGAATAGAACTTTTCTCTCTTAGGGCTTGGCTAAAAACTTTTTGTAAGTCTTCTGGCAGTTCATCTTCATGATATTGGGTCATTGCAGACTCAATATTTTTCTCGACAGAAGCTTCATGCATTAAGGGTTCTAATGCCCCCGTGGCGGCTAGCACAGTAAATTGGGTGGTATCTCGATAAATGCGTCGAGTACAGCAATAAATTGAATCGGGTTCAAAATTCAGTAGTGAAATCAGTTGATTTAGAATTGCTGAAGCTAATCTACTGAGAGAGTTAACTTGGTTAATTTGGCCCATGGCATGAATCACGGTTTCAAGTGATTTGCGTTGGCGGTCTATGGTTTTGATATCACGATAAGAACGCAAAGAAGAGTAGAGTAGGGTTTTAAGCTTAGTACCTGTTAACTCAGTTTTATCTTTGTAGTCATTGATATCGTATTCTTGGATAACCTGCTCTTCTGGTGCTTGCCCTGGCTGACCTGTACGCAAAACGATACGTGTCATATGGTTTGCAAACTCATCTCGTATGGTCCGAACCAGCTTTAAGCCTGCATCATCGGTTTCCATCACAACATCGACTAATGCAAGGGCGATATCGGTGCCATGTTTTTTGCAGAGGTCACGGGCTTCCGTTGCTGATTGAGCTTCAAGTAATTCGATTGGGCGGTTATCAAAGGTTACATTTTTTAGAACGAGGCGAGTAACGCGATGCACGCCCTCCTCATCATCTACGATCAGTACTTTCCAAGGCGATATTCCTTTATCTGGAACTGATGATTCTTCAGCGGCGAAAAGTAAAGTGTTGGTCATCGCATCTTCCTGCTACTACTAAGAGGGTGTGACTTACCCTGAGTAAGTGTAGCCCATACCTAACAATAGGATAGGCTCGGTTGCTATGTCGGACGAATTTACCTTTCCTTGCATACTACCCTTATCCATACTGAATTGTGAACAAAAAATCATCAGCTCGTTTTGGCATACACCATAATTAATTTATTAAATATTTATACACGCGGGTTAAATCAGTACCCAAGTACCATGGTTAATTAGTAGATGCTGAATAAACTGAGATTAAAAGGAACCTCCGAGTAAAACTGACATCAAATGCGTACAGATATTATTCGTAGGCTTATCAACATTACCGGTGGGGAGGTAAGTATGTTGGGTCGAGTTCGGAAAGGATTAGTAACGCTATCAGCTGGTTTCTTGCTTATGTCGGGGGGCTTGCAGGCTGCGCCACTGGATGGCAAAAAAGATATCTTATTAGTGGATAAAAAAGGTCAGCCCATTGTTGTAGGGACTGTGCACTTTAAGCCAGATGAGTCCGGCAGCCACTACAAGCTCCATATGGATCACGATAAATTTCGTGATTATTTTCTCTCTATGAAAGAGATGAAATGTCTAGAAGGCCCAGAATTGTGGTGTCATCTTGCATATCCGTATAAACAACCAAATAGGGTCACTCAAGACGATTTAAGTTGGTTGTCACATGATTTGCTGTTTATGTTTAAGAAAAAAGAGGAGTTTGGCGCGAACTTCTGGAACGGCATCTACTATCACATGAAGGTTGAAGGCGATGAAATTCGAGGTGAGGCGCAAGCTGTAGATTTGAATGTGCTGGCTTCACCGCCGGATGACCTTAACGTACCGCCTATGAATGAAGGTGAGCGTGATGAGATTGACCGCACTAAGCGTTGGTTGCCCGATCTGATTATCCGTTAATAGCTGTTGGCGCGTAAATCAGAGTTCTTTTTGATTGAAAACCGGAGGTGAGATACCACCGGTTTTTTTGTTACTGTTTGCAGACTGTTTTGCATGAATTGATGGAATAAAGAGGGTCTTATGCATAAGTGCTTACAAGGAATAAAGTTCGTTAGCTTTTTATTGCTCTTTACGATCACCAGTATCAATGCGGAGCAAAAATATAATGATGCAGCGGCGCTTAATGGTATCGAACAAGCCAAAGGCGTGTTTTTAATTGACTTTAAAACGGCCAAAACCACCGCGTTCTACATGGATTTAATTGTGGGTACTTATGATGGTTTTAAACGCCAGGGCGTTGAGCCTGAGATTGTCGTCGTGGTCATTGGTCCAACCGTGCAGTTTTTAAGTAAAGAGGCCAAGCCGGAATTAGCATTTGAATATGAAGAGTCATTCGATTCGATTCAGCAGAGTATCAAGGCTCTGGCAGCACGAAATGTCCGCATCGAAATCTGCGCCATCGCCACAGATGTGTTTGACGTTGATAATGACAAACTCCCTCAAGAGCTTGATGTCGTCGCTGACGGCTTTATCTCTCTGATCGGTTGGCAGACACAAGGCTACAAATTAGTACCGGTCTTTTAGCTTAGCGTCAGTCGTTTTGTGTTCAGCTTGAGTCAGTTAAGTTTATTTATTTGATCGAAGGTTTCTCTGCTATGCGTTTATTGATTTTGGCATCGTTGTTTGTTGTTTTGTCAGGCTGTGCCAGTTTAAGCCAAGAAGAGTGTTTAACGGGAGACTGGCAAGGCATCGGTTATCGGGATGGTTTGCAGGGGAAAACAGAAGCCTATCTGGCTGAACATCAGTCGGCTTGTGCAGAATATAAAGTGAGCCTTAATCTTGAGGATTATCTGCAAGGGCGAAAAGAGGGGCTGAAAAGTTACTGCCAACCAGACAATGGCTATCGCTTGGGTCGCCAAGGTAATGAATATGCGTATGTTTGCCCAGCTGATTTAGATGGGGCTTTCTTGGTTAAATATAAACAAGGGCTAGAGTTCTACCAACAAGAAAAAGTGGTCAAAAACCTTGAATCGGATATTCGTAAAAACAAGGCTGAGCAAACCGAACTGAAAGATCAGATTATAAAAACCGAAGCTAAATTGGTTACTGATGGAAAAAGTCGCAGTGAACGTCAGCATCTATTGGATGATCTTAAGGAATTTGCGCAGCGTTTGCCTGACTTGAAATCTGAGCTTTATCGAATGGAAATCGAGTTACAACGGGAAAAAACAGCGCTGCAAAATTTACAATAAGCCTGAACTCCCCAACTTTTTAAGTACGCTCACCTCAAACGGAATCATTGGTCGATAAAGGGGATAAATTATCCTGTCGTAAAGCTAAATTAGGCTATGCTTAAAGGAATGGAATTCTTAAGCAGGTCTTTGATATTGATCAGTTTTATAATTCCTTCGGCAATTGATCTGCTTTAATTAGACAAAGGACGTATTCTGTATGAAGAGGGAAGAGGTAGCTGAGGCTTCCGTACCGAATCCTGATACCGGTCGTAAGGTTTCACTGCGTGTAAAGCTCATGGTCTGGATGACCTTGTTGGCGCTAATTCCTTTAGCCTTCGTCTCTTGGTTGAGTTATCAACAAGCTAAGGAAAGTTTGCTGGTGGCAGCAGAGGAAAAGCTTCGTCAGTCCTCCCTCGTAACCGCCCGCTCTATCAGAAACTGGTTTGACTATCGCGTAGTCGATCTGCGTTTCAAAGCTGAATCTAACGATACCATTTCTATGCTGTCCTCTCTCTCAAGTGGTTTACAGCAAAGCGGATTAAAAGCTCAAGACTATGTGCTTACCGAAGATTGGTCCCAACGAGCAGATAAACACAAAGCTGACCTAATTAGTTTTAGCCGTCGATATGATTATATCTACGACATTTTTTTGGTTGATAGCCGCGGTAATATCCTTTTTTCAGTTGCTCAAGATAAGGATTTTGGAACAAGTCTGCAGCGAGGCCCTTTCAGCAGCACAAAGTTTGCCTATAGCGTTAAAAATACTCTTCGAAGCGGCAATGTCTCATTCTCTGGTATGGAACTTTATGAGCCTTCCAATGGTGCTTTTGCGGGTTTCTTGACAGCGCCGATTAATGATAGAGAAGGTAATACTGTAGGTGTATTTGCGATTCAACTGCGTTTTGACCGAGTGTTTGACCTGCTAGATGTGGCAGTAGATGAAAAACAGCAGCACCTCCACTACTTGATGAATATTGACGGTACCTTAATTACACCCATTAGTAACAACCGGGAGGAGGTACTCAAGCGCAAAGTTGAAACAGAGATGTACCTGCATGCGGTGGCTAATACTGATACAAACTCTCTCCAGCACGCTTTGAGCTATATCGGCCCCAATGGTGTTCCTGTAATCGGTATGCATGATGTCATTGTGTTGGAAAATATCCGCTGGTTTCTAGTTAGTGAAGTAGATTTAGATATTGCGTTAAAGCCTTCACGCTGGCTTGGGAAAATAACGTTGGCTTTATGCCTTGTTACTGCATTTGTTGTCTTATTGATGGGGTTTGGTATCGCAGGGCGAATAAGTAAACCTTTAATTACATTAGCTTATGCCAGTCGAGAAGCCTCTGCAGGTAATGCTGAGCAAGTTGAGGTTAATGCCAATAATATCGAAACGGCTCAGCTCGCTGATGCCTTTAACATCATGTTAGAGACACGAAAGCTTCATGAAGCAGAGTTGCGACGTAGCGCTGAGCAAGCTAATCAGGCGCTGTTAGAGTTAGGTGAGCAAAAGTTTGCTTTGGATCAGCATTCTATTGTGGCGGTAACTGATTTAAAGGGCACAATTACTTATGCCAATGAAAAATTTTCTCAGATCAGTGGTTTTACTCGTGAAGAATTGATCGGGCAGAATCACCGAATTCTCAATTCGGGTTACCATCCGCGAGAGTTTTTCATTGAACTGTATCGTACGATTGCTGCGGGTGATGTTTGGCATGGCGAGATCCGCAACCGCAATAAACAGGGCGGTATCTATTGGGTCGATACCACTATCGTTCCTTTTAAGGACGATACAGGTAACCCGCTGAGCTATGTTGCTATCCGCAGTGATATCACCAAACGTAAACAGATGGAGTTGGAGATTACTGAATCGTTGACTATGCAGGCTTCGATTTTGGAATCTACAGATAACGGCATTCTGGTAACTAAGAACGATGGTAGTGTAATCCGTTACAACAAGCGTTTTGCTGAACTTTGGGGTTTACCTGAAGAATTTAATGATCTCTCTCGTGTGCTTGGCCCTATTTTAAGACAACTGAGTAATGCGGAGGAAGCTGCACGAAATGTTAAGGGTTTGATCAATAGTGAAAGTCGCTCTCATTTTACCAGCTTAAGTCTGAAAGATGGCCGAACATACGAGCAGTCATCTATCCCTATGTATGTTGAAGACCATGCTGTCGGCCGTGTGTGGTCTTTCCGTGATGTCTCAACCCGAGTGGATGCAGAGCAGGGATTAATCAAAGCGTTAGATCTAGCTGAAGATATGCAGGGTAAGCTAGAAGATGCTTTGAGTCGTGTTGATGTCGCAGTGGAATCCTCAGGGCTGGGTATTTGGGAGTGGGATCTGATCACTAATGAACTGCAGTGGGATGATCAGATGCTCAAGATCTACCAAGTCCCAGAAGAGGTGATTAATAACCATCTCTATTTTGATTATTGGCGAGAAAGGGTCTGTCCAGAAGACCTTGAAATGGCTGAAGGTTCCTTAAAAGAGGCGGTGCGCGGGCGACATGATTGGCACTGTGAATTCAGGCTTAACTTCCCTGATGGGGCGGTTCGTTATGTCAAAGCGACAGCGGCTCATATGGTCGATGACCAAGGTCGTTCTTTGAAAATGATTGGTACCAATCTGGATGTGACAGTAGAGCGTGAAATGGAGCAGAGTCTCATCGCGCTTAAAGATGAAGCGGAACAAGCTAATATCGCGAAGAGTGAGTTCTTAGCGAATATGAGTCACGAGATTCGTACACCAATGAACGGTGTCCTTGGCATGTTGGGGTTATTGTTGAATACACCACTCACTGATGACCAACGCCATCGTGCGGTTGTCGCTCAAACCAGCGCTAACTCACTTCTGGCACTGATTAACGATATTCTCGATTTCTCTAAAGTGGATGCAGGCAAGTTAGAACTCGAATGTATCGACTTTAACTTACGTGGCATGTTTGGAGAATTTGCAGAAGCGATGGCTCTGCAAGCACAAGATAAAGGTTTAGAACTTATTCTTGATCTCACTGGTGTTGAAACGTCTATGGTCAGAGGGGATCCGGGGCGTTTACGTCAGGTGCTGATTAATTTGGTAGGTAATGCCATTAAATTCACCAGTGATGGAGAAGTGGTCATTCGCTCACAGCTGCAACACGTAGGCGATAGATTACGTTTGGATTGTGAGATTAAGGATACAGGTATAGGAATTCCACCTGAAAAACTACCTGAATTGTTTGAATCTTTTAGCCAAGTTGATGCTTCTACTACGCGTGAATATGGTGGTTCTGGATTGGGGCTCGCCATTTGTAAGAAATTGTGTGAATTGATGGGCGGAGAAATATCGGTCCAGAGTTCAGTGGGTGAAGGTAGCGAGTTTATCTTTAGTGTGTATCTGGAAGAGAGTGAGCAAGCGGAAGCGGTAGTTCCTTACACAGGTATCGAGAACCTCGAGATCCTGATCGTAGATGACAATAGAACCAATCGCGAAGTGCTGTCTACGCAGTTACTTCATTGGGGAGCGAAGGTTGTGGAAGCGGAAGATGGTAATGACGCGATTGCCCGCTGTGAGTCACTCTACGAATCATCAGGTGTCTGTTTTGATGTCGTCTTTATGGATATGCAGATGCCAGGGATAGATGGTGCCGAGTTGGGTCGGACACTGAAAGCTGATGACAGATTCAGAGCATCCAAACTCATCCTAATGACCTCAATGGCGCATCGTGGTGATGCTAAACGTTTTGCAGATATAGGCTTTAGCGGTTATTTCCCTAAACCGGCTACGACCTCAGATATCTTTGATGCTCTTCAGGTGGTTGCTAATGGCGGTGATGCATTGCATAACGCCTCGCCGTTGCTGACCAGTCATTATTTGAAAGATCTATCTATTGAAGGCCACCCAACTCTGGGTGAAAAGCGCATTTTAGTTGTTGAAGATAATCAAATTAACCAACTGGTAGTGCAAGGGATCCTGCAAGAACTCGGGCTTACAGCAGATATGGCCGGTAATGGTGTCGAGGCATTGCAGAGCCTCAATACGGCTTTAGAAAATAATTGTCCGTACGATCTAGTGTTGATGGATTGCCAGATGCCTGAGATGGATGGTTATGAAGCGACTCAACAGATTAGGGCAGGTAAAGCACAACAGAAAAATATCACTATCCCAATTATCGCAATGACCGCGAATGCGATGGCAGGTGACCGAGAGAAGTGTCTTGCTGCTGGTATGGATGATTACTTGAGTAAACCTGTATCACCGATCGCACTTAATCAAGCGTTACAGCGATTCCTAGGAATTGCAGAAACAGTTACTACACCAGAAGAACCGATTGAAACGGAAAAAGTTACGGCCGTTATTTGGGATAAGCAGGATGCTATCGCCCGGATGATGGGCAAAGAAGAACTGATCGCGCCATTATTGGAGATTTTTTCAGTTGATGCTGATCCCATAGTAGAAAATATTAAAACTTATTTAAATAATTCTGATTGGGCAGCGGCAGGTAAATCAGCACACGCAGTGAAAGGGATGGCTGCGAACCTATCAGCGATAGCCTTGCAGGCGCAGGCAGCTAAGCTAGAAAAGTTAGCTAAGGCGGATGATGGTGATGGCGCTTTACTCGTTTTTCCTGAATTTCTCCAGGCATATGAAGAGGTGAAAGCCTGCTTTGCAGAGTATGCCTCACAAAAAGTAGAGGTCCAAAATAAAGGGCTTACGGATGACGAAGTAAAAGAAAAGCTGATATCGATCCGCGAAGCGGTTAATTTAGGTAGCTATATAGATACTACAGAGTATGATGATCTTTGGAAGAGCGCAAAAGGCTCTGAATTTGAGGAGCCTTTACAACAGCTTCAGGCCAAATTATCAGCGTTTGATTTTGAAGCAGCTGAGGATAGTTTGACTATAATGGAACAAGCGCTCGGCATTCAACCAGAGCTTTCGGACGGAGTCGACGGTACATGAGCAAGCCTGTCGTTTTAATCGTAGACGATGTACCTTCCAATATTAAAGTCTTGGCTAACTGCTTAAAGGACCATTACCGGATAAAAGTCGCTACCGGTGGTAATGACTGCCTGAAGTTAGCGGTCGCAGATCCTGTACCTGATCTCATCCTGTTAGATATCGAAATGCCAGATATGGGCGGCTATGAAGTTTGTCAGAAGCTTCAGGGGCAGCCTCACACCCAAGATATACCTATCATTTTTGTTACCGCCCGGGACGCTGACCGTAACGAAGAGCTCGGTTTGCAACTAGGTGCGGTAGATTACATCGCAAAACCTGTTCGTCCGTCTATTGTGCTAGCGCGTGTGAATACACATGTCACGCTTAAGCAGCAGCGTGACCTACTCAAAGAGATCGCACTGAAGGACCAACTAACAGGCCTCTACAACCGCTATTACCTTTTAGAAACTGCCGAACAGCGTTTAGCGCATACAGAACGTCATAGTGATCCACTCAGTGTGATGCTGCTTGATCTTGATTACTTTAAACAGGTAAACGATACCCACGGCCATTTGGTGGGCGATAAAGTATTACGTGAGTTTGGTGACCTTTTAGGAAGTATCTGTCGTAAAGATGATATTCCGGCTCGTTTTGGAGGTGAAGAGTTTGTCATCTTACTTGGGCATTGTGACTTGGAAGCGGGTGTGGAAAAGGCAGAAAATATCCGGTCACAAGTAGAGGAATTGAAACCTGAGGGTTTAGATATCACTGCAAGTATTGGTGTCGTGCAATTCTACCCGGGTGAGAGTATCGAACAATTGCTCGATCGTGCTGATAAAGCGCTCTATAGAGCAAAAGGTGAAGGGCGAAATCGCGTTGTTAGTGAGTAATTGATCATCGATCTCAGCTAGTTGTCATGCTAGCTCAAATGCTCATCCAACCAGCTATACAATTGTTCCAGTTCCATAGGCTTCGCATAGTGATAACCTTGGACTTCAAAACACTGCAGCTCTTTTAAACGTTCTACCTGCTCAGCTGTTTCTACCCCCTCCGCGATAACTGCCATATCTAGATCGCTACCTAGGTTGATGATCATCTCTGGAATATGAGTCCCTTTTTGTTTATCCAGCATCTTATCGATAAAAGACTTATCAATTTTTAGGCGATCAAAGTTTAGCGTTTCTAAATAGCTGAGGCAGGAGAAGCCTGTACCAAAGTCATCAATCGCAACTTTAGCTCCAAGATCATGGATCACCTGTAAAATGTCTCGCACACTATTTGTATCTATCATGGCGACAGATTCAGTGACTTCGAACTCAACTTGTTGTGGCTTTAACGAAAAGTTATTCAGTTTATTTTGAATTAACTTTAAAAAATCGGGGTGGCGGAACTGGGCGGGCGAAATATTGATACCCACCTGAAGACCCAAACCATACTTCTGTTCGACAGTTTCAAGATCTCTCATGGCGGTATCCATGACCCATTCACCTATAGGTACAATCAGCCCTGAACTTTCGGCAACCGGAATAAACTCAACTGGGGATATTAATGCGCCGCTCTTTGTTCGCCAGCGAATAAGCGCTTCAAAACCGGTTATTCTTCCGGTACGTAGATCAATTTGTGGTTGATACGCTAGGAACAGTTCGCCTTCACTATATGCCTTACGTAAACCTTGTAGTAAAAGCATACGTTGTTGCGTTTCACGCTCTATCTCATGGGTATATTCTACGTGTTCGCCTCGGGCAATATCTTTGGCACGTTTTAGAGCGATGTTCGCACGCTTAATTGCATTATTACCGCTGATATTGGCATCTTTGAGGATGTAGCAGCCCTGAGTGATAGATATGGTCAGGTCGTCTCCGAAAAGCTCAAAAGGCTTTGTAAGCATTGCGTTGATCTGTTCAACAGTAAAGCTGTCTTCAGGCCCCATAACACCAAAAGTGTCGCCTGATATACGGCATATAAACGAGTCCTTTGGCAGGTTAGCTGCTAGGCGGTTTGCAACCAATTTAAGTAGTTCATCCCCGGACTCTGAACCTAAGGTGTCATTCATGCCACTGAAATGATCAATATCGATTAGTGTAATAAGCTGTGGATGTAGCTGCCTGAGCATGATTTTGTCGATCTGATTTGCAAAGGAAACACGATTAGGAATATTCAGCAAGGAATCGAAATATGCGTAATTGTGTAAGCGGTCCAGAATAGTCGCATTATCTAAGCAAACAGAAATATTGCTGCAGAAAACTTCTAGCAGCTGGTGTTCGGTACCTTCCAGAGGGCGTTGAATATCCAAGTACAACAGCATGTCGTTGCGGAATTCACTGGGAAAGTAGAGTACGCAAGCATAGTCATTTTCGATGCTGCGGCGCTTGCTGCTAGCTTCCAGTAGCATGGCATTGATATTGGCATCTTCGATGACTTCGGGGAATTCCTTTTGATTGCTAGGCTGAGCGGACGCGGCCACAATCGTAAATTCGGATCCGTTTGCATTAACTTCGTCGTCACTGTTTTTCTTAAAACAGATCATGCCTTCTTCTGAAATACCTAGTAACGCTGCTAATTGGCAGATAATACCGTTGGCTAACTCTCGAATACCGTGTAGTGACATCAATTCACTTGAGGCGTGTACGATTCTTTCCAAGCCTTTACGGCTGGAATCGATAGCGGTGATTTCAGAATAGGAACGGATGGCAGCGGTAACGCTGGTGTAAAGGCGAGTTCGGGTTAGATCGGCTTTGTTTTTGTAGTCGTTAATATCGTATTTGAGGATAACTTCAATTTCAGGTGCATAACCTGGCTGACCCGTTCGTAAGATGATGCGTGTGTTGGTCAGTGCTAGCTCTTCACGAATCGTCTTGACCAAATCTAGGCCGGCGCTCTCTGTCTCCATTACGACATCAAGTAGGATGACCGCAATATCATCATTGTTTGAGAGAGTTTCTTGCGCTTCTTTGGCTGAATAGGCGTGCAGGAGCTCGAGTGGCTGGCCTAGAAAAACCAACCCTTTTAAGCCGAATTTCGTTACCTCGTGAACGTCTTTGTCATCATCAACGACTAAAACCTTCCAGGGTCGTGAACTGTTGTTTGTTGCCGCTAGTGTGGAATCGTTTTTTTCCTCTTCGGCAAAAACAATGAGTTCATCAGACATAGACTTTCCTCATACGATGGAATTACTACTAAGTATATGCAGAGATCATTAAATATCTTCCTTGATTATCAATTTATTGAACCTTAATAGTTATAAACGAGGTATGACATTATCGCCAGTTTGATTCCTTTATTTGATTGATTAATCAAATAAAGTTGTGGTCTTTTATAGATTGTTAGAAAACACGGGGAACTGCTAAACAGCACTACTGTCTGAGCAAGCATCCTTCCCGTTTATAAATGGAGTTACCTATGGATATTTGGTTGATAGCTCTGGTGTCTGCTTTGGCGCTGGTTTCAGTATTTCTTTCACGCAAAGTTACTCATGAGAATAGTTTTTTTAAAGGCCGCACCGCAGAAGGTCTGGCGCCTGGCCTATTAACGCTGATTTTCTCGCAGGTAACCACTTGGATCTTTGCGCGCTCATTACTGAATGCAGCCATTTTGGGTTTTTATTATGGGATATGGGGCACATTAGCTTACGCGGCTTATTATCTGTCGTTCTTGACTGGTGGGAAGATTGTTGACCACCTCCGATTTGAGCAAGGTTACGAGAGCGTTCAAGCGTTTCTAATTGATCGTTTTGGTCAATGGGGCAGTCGCTGTTACAACTTTGTCATCGGTGTGCGTTTGGTCAGTGAGGTGTTTGCCAACCTTCTGGTTATCGGCATCTTGTTTGGTGCGGCAGGCACGCAATCTTATACATTGGCGGTTGTCGGCTTAGCGGTTGTTACCTTGATCTACTCCATGTTGGGCGGTTTACAAGCGTCTCTGCGCACCGACTTTTTCCAGATGATGGTGTTTATTGCTGTCTTGGCCGTGTTGTTAGCACTGGTGGCTGGTGGCGGCCACTTCAATGCTGATCTGATCGCGTTTAAACCGTTCGAAATTAGTGATCCGGGTCCAATCCTTTTGATCGTAGCCCTATTGCAAGTGTGGAGCTATCCAATGCACGACCCTGTGATGATGGACCGAGGTTTCTTGGCGGATCGTGAAACGACAAGACGTAGTTTTATCCATGCTGCTTGGATTAGCAGTATCTGCATTATCGCGTTTGGCTCATTAGGGGTGATAGCGGGAGCGAATGCGATCTCAGGGGAAGATATGAATCAGGCGTTGACGCGTCTGTTGGGTGAACTGCCGATGTTCCTGTTTAGTGCCTCTTTGATCATCTCCGCCATGTCTACTTTGGACAGTACACTGACCAGCTCGGCGAAAATGATGGTTGTGGATATGAAACTGCTGCCTGTGAATTTGCGTAATGGCCGTATGGTGATGGCGCTATTTATGTTGATGGGCCTAGTGATGGTATTTATTGGCAATAAAGATCTGTTTAGTGCAGTAGCTGTTAGCGGCACGGCTTCGATGTATCTGGTGCCAGTTATCTTCTTCAGTTTGTGGGCTAACCGTCGTGATATTCCAGTCTGGAGTTATCTAGGCAGTTTTATCCTAGCGATGGCTGGTGCTCTGCTCTACTTCACGGAATCTTCGGGTTACACGGCGATGTTGGGCGAAGCCCATAAATACACTAAGTTACTTTGGATATGTGTGGTTGTGATGATTGGTGGTTGTACACTGTTCTTAGTTGGTGGAGCCAGCCAAAAGCAACTACAGCCGGCTTAATGAAGTGAGTCTAGGAAATATGGACCTTGGAACACTAACGGGGCCGCTGCTGATATTTGGCGGCCCGTATAGCAATTTAGCGGCCACCAGAGCGCTTAAACAGGAAGCCGACAGGTTAGGCTTCTCTTCGCAGCAAGTTCTCTGCACAGGGGATCTGATTGCCTACTGCGCGGAACCTGTCGAGACATTAGCGTTAATCCGTGACTGGGGTATTCCCGTGGTAATGGGTAACTGCGAAGAGTCCTTAGCAGAGGATGCGCCTGATTGTGGCTGTGGCTTTTCGGAAGATTCAGCTTGCTCCCTGCTCTCAGTCGAATGGTACCGATTCGCCAGTCAACAGGTTTCTCAAGACGATAAGCTCTGGATGGGGCAACTGCCTCGGCATATAAGCTTTGAACTGGCGGGTAAATGCTTTCAAGTTGTGCACGGCAGTGTCGATCGAATCAACGAATTTATCTTTGCCAGCAGTTCAGCGGAGCATAAACAGGTCCAGTTAGATCTAGCGGGTGCTGATGTTGTGGTTGGCGGCCACTGTGGTATCCCTTTTGGAACGCAATTGGAGCAGGGGTATTGGCTGAATAGCGGTGTGATCGGCATGCCTGCGAATGATGGTACGGCGTCCGTCTGGTACATGCTTTTGACGCCAAATGCGCAGGGTATTGAGGTCAGATGGCAGCGCTTGGATTATCCTGCAGATCAGGCTAGCGAGAATATGCAGCAAGCGAATTTGGCAGCACCTTACGCTGAATGTTTACGGACAGGCTTATGGCCTAGCGAAGATGTTTTGCCTGAATCAGAGCGCGCAATGCGTGGACAAATGCTCGAACTTTCTTCGATCCTTATCACCTAATTTACACTCCCTTTTATCCTCCTCTCTTGTAGTAACTCTTAAAGTTAATAAAACTTGTAAGGGTTACTACTTATCTATTGTTTTCCTTAGGTTACGCCGATTTGGTCAAATATATATGAATATTTAGTCAGGTTTTTCGCTTTACCAAATGAAATATATAAGGTATAGATTAGGGTAAACCCTAATAAGGTGTTCCTTATGGATTTCACATTAACAGAAGAACAACAACTGATTCAGGATACCGCCAAGCGCTTTGCTGAAAGTGAATTAGCACCGGTAGCGGCGGAGCTGGATCAGACAAAAGACAAGAGCATTCTGCTGGCCAATTGTCAGCAACTCGCCGAATTGGGCTTTATGGGGCTAAACATCTCTGCAGACCATGGTGGCACTGAAGCGGGAGCAGTAGCCTTCAGTTTAGCGATTACCGAGATCGCCCGTGCCTGTGCATCAACTGCTGTGACTATGTCAGTGACCAATATGGTGGCGGAAGTCATACAGGCGATGGGCACTGAAGAACAGAAATCTAAATACTTACCATTGATCTGCAGCGGCGAATATCGAGCAGGTAGCTTCTGCTTAACCGAAGCGGGTGCGGGGTCCGATCCAGCATCGATGCGAACACAAGCTGTGAAAACCGATCAAGGTTATGAGATCAGCGGCACTAAGCAGTGGATCACCAGCGCTGAGTTTGCAGGCGTCTTTGTGGTGTGGGCGGTGACCGATCCGCAAGCGAAAAAAGGCAAGGGGATTTCCTGCTTTTTAGTTGAAGCAGGTAGCGACGGAATCACAGTCGGCCCGGCAGAAAAGAAGATGGGTCAACATGGCTCAGCGACCAATGAAGTGCACTTTGATCGTGTGCTTGTACCTGAATCGGCGATTCTAGGTGAGCTAAATGATGGTTTCCGTCTTGCTGTGGCAGAACTTGCCGGTGGACGCATCGGCATAGGCTCTCTCGCGTTGGGTGTTGGTTTAGCCGCGATGGATTATGCCATCACCTACACCAAAGAACGTAAGCAGTTTGGTAAAGCGATAGCTGATTTTCAGGGCCTGCAGTGGATGATTGCGGATCGTTCTACCGAGTTGGAAGCCGCCCGATTACTCCTTTTAAACGCCGCTGATCGTAAACAGCGTGGACTTACCTTCGCTAAAGAAGCCTCCATGGCAAAACTCTTTGCCAGTGAAAAAGCCAATCAAGCTTGCTATAGCGCGCTGCAGCTTTTAGGTGGCTACGGCTACATGCAGGAGTACCCACTGGAACGTTATGCCCGCGATGTGCGAATTACTTCAATTTACGAAGGCACGAGCGAAATTCAGAGACTCATTATTGCGCGAGAAATACTGGCTGAGCACCAGTAATTAAAGATTGCTCATGCGTATAAGAATACAAAAATAAAAAATGATGGATGGGAAACTAATGACAACCGAAACCTATCAGGATTATTACGATAAGTTTGATCCGGCCATGATTGAAGAGCTCATGATCGGTAACCTCAAAGATGGATTTAATGTCTGTGAGGAGATTGTAGATAAATGGGCGGAAGGCGATCGAATCGCTCTGAATTACGAAGGCGCTGAGCGACCTGCTTCGCAAATGACCTTCGTGGAATTGAAAGAAAAGTCTGCCCAGTTTGCGAATTTCCTTACCGCTCAAGGCATAGGTAAGGGCGATCGCGTTGCGGCTTTGCTACCGCGCACTCCAGAACTGATGGTGGTGATTATGGGTACCCTGCGCGCAGGCGCTGTATACCAGCCGCTGTTCACGGCGTTCGGTTCCGGTGCGATCGAGTACCGAGTACAGCAAGCGGGTACTAAGTTGGTGGTGACCGACCCAAGCAACCGTCCAAAACTGAATGATGTAAAGGATTGTCCGGCCATCCTGACGTTCAATCGTGATCAGGCAACTGATGCTACAAGTGATCTCGATTTTGCCGCTGAGATTGAGC
This sequence comes from Neptuniibacter sp. QD48_55, assembly GCF_047778115.1. GTDB lineage: Bacteria > Pseudomonadota > Gammaproteobacteria > Pseudomonadales > Balneatricaceae > Neptuniibacter. The sequence goes on from NZ_CP180555.1 coordinate 69,748, forward strand.
AGCAATCTACAGAGTTTACACCGGTAAAAATTGGCAAAGATGATCCATTTTTACAGATGTTTACCTCAGGTACAGTCGGAAAATCTAAAGGCGTTGCGGTACCAAGCCGAGCGCTACTCTCGTTCTACGTGTATATGCGCTTTGCCATTGGTTTGCGTCCAGAAGATACCTATTGGAATGTTGCCGATCCAGGTTGGGCTTACGGCCTTTACTACGCGGTGGTTGGTCCTCTGCTGTTGGGTAATACCACGCACTTTTGTGAGGCGGCGTTTACCCCAGAAAGCACCTACGACATGCTGCGTAAATATAAGATTACCAACCTTGCGGCGGCACCAACGGCTTACCGCATGTTGATGGCAAACGATGATGTGTTGGCTGCCGATGAAACCTTCTCGCTACGCGTAGCGAGCAGTGCTGGCGAACCGTTGAACCCAGAAGTAATCAGTTGGGTCGATAAGCGCTTGGGTTGCCCTGTAATGGATCATTACGGTCAAACAGAAACCGGTATGACTGCATGTAACCATCATGATCTTAAGCAAGATGTAGTGCGTGTGGGTTCTATGGGCTTCTCAATGCCAGGTCATCGCGTCGTTGCCCTAGATGCAGACTTTAATGAGATCCCTGAAGGCGAAACTGGGCAGTTAGCAGTAGATGTGGATAACTCGCCGCTGTTTTTCTTCCAAGGTTATACATGGCAAGAGAAGCACCCATTCCATGGTCAGTACTACCTCACCGGTGATGTAGTGATGAGTCATGGTGATGGCAGTTATTCATTCACAGGTCGTGATGATGACATAATCACTACGGCAGGTTACCGCGTAGGGCCTGCTGATGTAGAGAGCACATTGTTAGAGCACGATGCAGTAGCGGAGTCGGGAGTTATCGGCAAACCGGATGTTAAACGTGGCGCTATTATTAAAGCTTATGTAGTGATTAAGCGTGAGTTTGATCCGACAGAAGAGTTGGCTGAAGAGTTAAAGCAACTGGTACGTACACGTCTTTCAACTCATGCTTTTCCTCGCGAGATCGAGTTTATGCCAGAACTGCCAAAAACGCCGAGTGGCAAGATTCAGCGCTTTATCCTGCGCAATAAAGCGCGGGATGAACATGAGGCAGTTGCTTAGGCTAAGGCAGATTGGAGTTGTGTATGAAGTTGAACATTGAGCAGTTGCAAAGCTTTCTTGCAGAGCACTTTCCCCAAGGTGAGCAGTATGGGGAATTAGTTGAGTTAGGTGATGGTACTGCCACTATGCGTTTGCCAGTGGATGATCAGCATCTAAGACCGGGCGGTACCGTCTCTGGCCCAGCGATGATGGGTCTAGCTGACGTGACGGTCTATGCAGCGTTATTAAGCCGTATAGGCCCCGTGCCTTTGGCGGTGACGACTCAGTTAAATATCAATTTCTTACGCAAGCCTTCTGCCGATCGCGATATCTTCGCTACGGCGCAGATGCTCAAAGTCGGAAAGCGTTTGGCGGTGGGTGAAGTGTATATCTTATCGGAAGGAGATGAGGAACCGATGGCTCATGCGACCATGACCTACTCAATTCCTGATCCTGATAAACGTTGATCGTGAACTGATCGCACCTGAGCTTGCTCAGGTGCGGTTAGATCAAGCTTGTTCGTTTAGTTGAGACGCTTGTTTTACCAGAGAAGCAAGGCTACCCGCGCGCATCTTACTCATAACTCGTGAGCGATGTACTTCAACCGTTTTAGGGCTGATATCTAGCTCTTCAGCGATCTGGCGATTGGCATTACCAGCAACAACCAGCGCCATTACCTCTTTCTCACGACGGCTTAAGCTAGCGTAGTTTTCTTGAATCTCTAGCTGCGCACCTTGTTCGTCGCGTGCTTTTTGCGCTTTGCTTAATGCACGGCCAACTAAGCGAAGGAGAACATCACCATCGAACGGTTTCTCTAAGAAATCCATCGCGCCCTGTTTCATTGCGCTCACCGCCATTGGGATATCACCGTGGCCGGAGATCACAATAATCGGCATCTGGATATTACGCTCCTGCATGATTTGTTGCAGGGCTAGGCCGTTAATCTCCGGCATACGTACGTCCAGTAACATACAACCGATTTCGCCATTAAAGTTATCCAGAAACTCCCGTGCAGAAGGGAAGGTAACAACGTTGTGATTGGCAGATTCTAAAAGCCATTGCATGGAATCACGAAAATCTTCGTCATCGTCAACAATATAGATAGTGCCTGTCGGGTTTGTTTGCATCATTGCTCTCTTAACGGCAGTTTCAGATAAAAGTGCGTACCGGTTTTACCGTCACTCTCTGCCCACATCTGGCCCCCGTGGGTTTCGATAATGGTACGGGAGATAGAAAGGCCCATACCTAAGCCAGTTGTTTTGGAGGTGTAAAACGGTTCAAACAGCTTGGCTAAACCTTCGCTGCTAATCCCTTTTGCCTTGTCCTCTACCGAAACATGAATATAACCTTCGGCAGCTTTAGTAGTGATAATAACGGGTCTGTAGGCCTTGTTACAATCGTTGTAGGCCTCAATTGCGTTCCGCATCAGGTTAAGGAGTACCTGTTCGATCTGTACTTTGTCGGCTACCAGAGGGGGTAAGTTATCCCCAAATTGAAAATCAAAGTTGATGTTGTGGTCTTGTGCTTCCTGACAGAGAAAGGCGCTGACTTCCTTACAACTGTCATTAATTGGAAAAGCAAAACACTGATAATCGGTCTTGCGCACAAAGGAGCGCATCCGTTTGATGATCTCCGAAGCACGCTTGGCCTGCTTCATAATTAACTTCATCGAGCCGGATACGGTTTTCACCGGATCAGCATCACCCTCTTCCAAACGCCTCTGCGTGCCATGGCAGTAATTCAGAATCGCAGCCAAAGGCTGGTTTACCTCGTGGGCAAGGCCGGTGGCCATCTCACCCACTGAAAGCAGACGAGACATATGCGCCAACTCGAGTTGATGACGTTTCGCTTCCTCTTCTGCTTGAAGGCGTAGGGTAATATCGCGTCCGATCAGCGAGTAGTACTCAACCTGATCATTCTCACGGCGATTACGATGAGCAATGATTTCGCGAATCTCCGCTACACGGTTGAGCTCAGGGTCTAATTGCATCGGAATGCTGCCGTACCAAACCCCATGAATGGAGGCGTGTTCTAAAGCATCTTTGATCAGAGTATCTAAGATCTCTTCAGAGAAAAGCTGCGACAGGTAGTAGACCACAGGCTTATCTTTCTCGGCACCGAGGGTGTGATAAGCCGACTCATTTAGATAGGTCAGCTTATGAGTTTTGTGGTTACAAAACATGATCATATCCGATGAGGCTTCAACCACGCGCGCGAGTCGACGCATATCTCGTTGCGCTTCTTCACGCTCGGTTACATCGCGCGATACACAGATGATCTCTTGAGGATTTCCGCTGTCATCACGAATCACACGGCTGGTGGTTTCTAGCCAGATATAGTGACCTTTTTTGTGACGATACCGGTACACATTGGTGTAGACACCACTGCGATAACGGACGCTGTCATCGCGCTTGGATAGATTGTCTGCATCTTCAGGGTGGAACTGCTCATACCCCGCCATGCCGATAATCTCTTCGGGGGTGTAACCGAGTACAGTTTCAACCGCAGGGCTGGCATCTATGTAGGTCCACTCTTTAGTGGGGGTATGCCGGGAGATCATATCGGTCGACTGTTCTGCTAAAAGTCGATAACGATCAGCATCAGCCTTACAACGGGCGAGTTCTAAACTCTGGTCATCACTCATATTTAAACCTGCGGGAAATCCCGATCTTAAAACCTGTTATTTTTATACTTAGACTTTAAAGCAGCTTTAAGGATAAGGGAAGATACTTATATATGGTTAATTGTAGTTTTAGGTCTGCTAAGCAGATGATCTGAAAGGTGTTTTTTTGATCAGTTGATGCTAGTTTTGGCGTGGGCAATTAAAGGAATAATAACAATGATAACAAGCCAAAACCCTTACGAGATTGGGCTGGATAAGAATCAAGCCAATTACGCTGCGTTAACTCCGCTCAGCTTTCTAGAGCGAGCTGCATTTGTTTACCCCGACCATACTTCTACCGTGCATGGCGACGCACGCCGCAGCTGGTCCGAGACCTATACTCGTTGTCGTCGCTTTGCTAGTGCTCTGCAACAACGCGGTATTGGCAAGGGCGATACCGTATCCGTTATCGCGCCAAATCTTCCCGAAGTATTTGAAGCGCATTTCAGCGTGCCTATGTCTGGCGCGGTTCTGAATGCGATCAACGTGCGACTAGATGCCGAGGCGATCGCGTTTATCTTGCAGCATGCCGAATGCAAAGTGGTACTGGTGGAGCGTGAATTTGGTGCTTTGGTTAAACAAGCACTGGAGATGGCAGATATAGATCCCTTAGTGATTGCGATTGAAGATTATAGTTTCACCGAGGGTGAGCAGATCGGTAGTATCACTTACGATGAACTGCTGTTAGAAGGTGATCCTGAGTTTGCTTGGCAGCCGCCCGAGGATGAATGGGATGCGATCACGCTGAACTACACCTCCGGTACGACCGGCGACCCCAAAGGGGTGGTGTACCATCATCGAGGCGCTTACCTGAATGCAATGAGCAATGTGGTCTCTTGGGATATGGGGCGTCATCCCAAGTATCTTTGGACCCTGCCGATGTTTCATTGCAATGGCTGGTGTTTCCCTTGGTCTTTGGCTGCGTCTGTTGGTACCAGTGTGTCCCTGCGCCATGTTCGCGAAGAGAAAATTTACGATCTAATTCGTGAAGAAAAGATCGATCATTTCTGCGGTGCCCCGATTGTTCTAAATATGCTGAATAACGCGCCTGATGAGATCAAGCAGGGGATTGAGCACAAAGTTAAGGTCATGACCGCTGGTGCTGCACCGCCTGCTGCAGTTATCCAAGGGATGGAGGAGATGGGGATTGATGTCACTCATGTCTATGGCCTGACAGAGACCTACGGCCCTTCAGTGCTGTGTGCATGGCACGATAAGTGGGATGACAACAGCATCGAAGAGAAAGCCCGTCTCAAAGCTCGCCAAGGCGTGAAAGCGCCTATGCTTGAAGACTTGATGGTGGCTGATCCGGATACCCTAGAACCTGTACCGCAAGATGGCGAAACCATCGGCGAGATCTTTATGCGCGGTAATCTTGTGATGAAAGGTTATCTAAAGAACAAACCGACTACGGATGCGTCCTTTGCTGGTGGCTGGTTCCACTCAGGAGACCTTGCGGTATGGCATGAGGATGGCTACATCGAGATCAAGGATCGCTCTAAAGATATCATTATCTCTGGCGGTGAAAATATCTCCTCGATTGAGGTCGAAGGCGTGCTTTATCGTCATCCTGACGTGTTGGAAGCGGCAGTGGTTGCCAAGCTCGACGATAAATGGGGCGAGGTGCCTTGTGCCTTTATCAAACCTAAGTCAGGGGCGAGTCTAACCGAGGCTGAAGTTATCGAGTTTTGCCGATCCAATATGGCGCGGTTTAAAGCGCCGAAGGTGGTGGTGTTTGGTGAACTACCTAAAACTTCAACCGGCAAGATCCAGAAGTTTGTTTTACGCCAACGCGCCGAAGCAGAAGAATAAGCGCTGTATCCCTCTGCGCACTTTTTCTTAAAGTGCGCAATTTTATCCAAGTATTAGATTTGCTCATCCCTCTACACTGTAGTTAAGGAACCTACGAATAAGTCTCATACTTTCTCTGTGGGTTATAAAACGATCAGGTTCCCTAACGCTGCAGGTGATTTATACTAGCAAGAGCGGTGAAGAGTGATGAATCAGGATAACCAGTTTCAATACAGTAAAAGTGAGCATTTAGAGCAAGTGACCGTTCTAAATGCCGCGATCAGCGATTTCTCTTATGGGCGTCATGCCCATGAGGAGTATTCGTTTGGGGTTACGCTGAGCGGTCGTCAGGACTTCTTCTCCCGTGGTCAATTTCACCGCAGTCACCCTGGCAATATTATCGTCTTTAACCCAGATGAAGTGCACGATGGTCATTCTGGTGTCGATGATAAATTGCAGTACCGCATGCTCTATGTGCACCCTGACCAGCTCGCACCTGTTTTCCAATCCGCCGGTATCAAAAGCCAAGGCTTTCGAGTTGCAGATACCCTGCTGGATGATCCCCAACTCTGTCAGCATATTCTGCACTTAGTGCAGCTGATCGAGAATCGTTCCGAAGATAAATTGCGTCAAGAGTGTGAGCTCTATCAGATGGCAACGCGGATTGCGCAGCTGTACGGTGAATGCCAAGCGGACCAAAAGGCCCGCCGTGTCGATAGCCTGCTTCTGCGAGCACGTGATTTTATCAATCACAATCTGCAAACGGATGTCTCCCTTGAAGAACTGAGTCAGCAAGCCAACCTCTCGAAGTATCATTTCCTACGGATGTTTCGACAGCAATTTGGTATCACTCCGCACCAATATATATTGAACTGCCGGATCAACCGCGCGCGTGAAGATTTGGAGAAGGGCAAAGCTCTGGATGATGTGGTGTTTGATTATGGCTTCAGTGACCTGAGTCACTTCAACCGGCGCTTTAAACCGATCTTTGGCATGACGCCTAAGCAGTATCAGAAGCACTTTCTGAACGCTTAAATTCTAGGCTCCTCCGAGCCCTTGAAATCTCTCTTTTTAATCTAACCGAGTTGATCACTATGGTTGAAATACTCCTGTACGCCTTTGGCGTGATGTACACCCCTGGTCCCTGCAATCTACTCAGCTTAAATGCGGGTATACATGGGCAGATCCGTTCGGCATTGGCGTTTAGCCTCGGTGTAGGTAGTGCGATGCTGGTGCTGTTTTTACTGTTTGGCTATGTCGGCGCGTGGTTTATTACCGAGGGCTACGAGCTGTTTCTGAGTGCTGTAGGCAGCCTTTATATTATCTACTTAGCCTACAAAGTGGCTTTGTCAGCCATGGCAACGACGGAAGTGAAGGCTAATCAGAGCCCGATGAGCTTTAAAGAGGGGTTGATCCTGCAACTTCTGAACCCTAAAGCGTTTATAGCGATCTTGCCGATAGTTTCGGTGCAGTTTCCGGCAGCAGAGATATCGGGATACGCTATTTTTGTCTGGTCATTACTGCTATCCACAATGGCGTTTGGCGCGCCGAGTAGTTATCTGTTGATGGGCGCGCGATTAGGTAAGCTTATTCACAATCCGCGCTACTTTCGCTGCTTAAACTGGGCGATGTCGTTACTGTTGGTGTATGTGGCGTTAGATATTGCTTATCAACATATATTCCTGAAGCTGGCTTAGGAGCGGTAGATTATTAGCTGCAGTCGGCTTGCGCGACCAGTTCGATGATCCGGATTGCATCTAGCTCAAGGTTTTTAACCACATTGCTGCTCATCTTCTTAAACTCGGGGCCAAGGATCATGGCGGGAGATACCGCTGCAGTCTGGCTTTTGGATTGTTGCTCTTTACTGAGTTGTTTTTGTCGCCAGGCGAGTGCCTCTTGGCTCCAGTCATCGTAACTTTGGATTTTAAAGCCCGCTTGTTCGAGTAGGCTTACTAATTCTGATTGTGTAATTAGGTGGGAGTTGCTCGGTTCTCGCGCCCAAGGCACAGGAAACTGCATCGCTTCTGTATTGGGCCCTTGGATTACTTCGTGTAGCAGTAATCGACCTTGTGGCTTTAAAACACGTCGACATTCAGCCAATGCTTGCTGGCTATTGGGGATATTGAGCAGGCTATGCTGGAAGATAATCAGGTCAAAGCTATCGCTGCAAAAGGGTAATTGCTGCGCATCGGAAGTGATCAGTTTAGGAGCGTCAAAAGAGGGCAATAATTGTGATATTTGCTGGTGGGTTTGGTTAAATTCGTGGGTTATATCCAACCCAATAACGTTAATCTCCAATTTTGACTCGATTAAACGCATTAAACCGCCCAATCCAGAGCCAATATCCAATACTCGATTCGGCCTGCACAATTTTATTTGTTGCAGTAGCTTCATAGAGGCTTTGATGCCGCCAATATGTAACTGATCGATAGGGGCCAATTGAAACGCAGTTGGCCCCTGTGGATAAGATAAGTGCAGTTGGCGGATGATCTGGTCGCCATCGAATGCTTGTGAATAATGTTTATTAACCTCAGTCACGGCCTATTCCTGTATCTAATCTAATTCTCATCGAGCCCCAGCTCTTCGATAGAGATCTCTCGCATCTTAAATTTCTGGATCTTGCCGGTGACGGTCATCGGGAAGTTTTCGACAAATTTGAAATAGCGCGGGATCTTAAAGTGACTGATCGCTCCTTGGCAGAAGCTTTTCAGCTCTTCTTCAGACACGTTGTCTGCTTGAGGTGTCAGTTTGATCCAAGCGACCAGTTCTTCGCCAAATTGTGGATCGGGTACACCGGTGACTTGAACATCGGAGATCGCAGGGTGGGTGTAGAGAAACTCTTCGATCTCTTTCGGATAGATATTTTCGCCACCGCGGATCACCATATCTTTAATACGGCCGACAATCTGCACGTAGCCTTCAGCATCCATAATGGCGAGATCGCCGGTATGCATCCAACCTTGTGGATCGATCGCATTTTGCGTGGCCTCTGGATTGTTCCAATATTTCAGCATCACGCTGTAGCCACGGGTACATAACTCACCTACTTCGCCTCTGGGCTGCACTTCACCTGTAGCTGGATCGATAATCTGGCTTTCAATATGCGGTTGGGTACGGCCTACGGTAGAGACGCGTTTATCAAACGGATCATCGGCAGCCGTCTGGGTGGATACCGGGCTGGTTTCGGTCATGCCGTAGGCGATCTGTACCTCGCGCATATGCATTTTGGTATTGACCGCTTTCATCACCTCAGCAGGACAGATTGAACCCGCCATAATGCCGGTGCGCAGGCTACTCAAGTCATATTGCTCAAACTTAGGGTGCTCCATCTCTGCGATAAACATTGTAGGGACACCAAACAAGGCGGTCGCACGCTCTTCGGCAACGGCGGTGAGGACGGATTGCGGCTCGAAACCTTCGTCAGGGTAGATCATCGCCGCACCGTGGGTGACACAGCCTAAGTTGCCCATCACCATGCCAAAACAATGGTAGAGCGGCACAGGAATAACTAAGCGATCCTGATCGGTGAACTTCATACTCTCGGCAACAAAGAAGCCGTTATTCAAAATATTGTGGTGAGAAAGCGCTGCCCCTTTCGGGAAACCGGTTGTGCCGGATGTGTACTGGATATTGATCGGGTCATGAATATCTAAGCTCGCCTGCACAGTACTCAGTTGCTCGGCACTGATCTGATCTGATTGATCTAGAAATTCCTGCCAGCACCAACTACCTGCAAATGCCTGCGAGGAGAGGCTGATCACGCCCTTGAGGTTGGGTAGCGTAGTAGAGGTTAATTGGCCGGCTTGCGCTGTTTTGAGCTCCGGCGCAAGCGCGTAAAGCATCTCCATATAGTTAGATGACTTAAAGCAAACCGCAGAGACCAGATACTTGGTGCCAGATTGGTTAAGCGCGTACTCCAATTCATGGGTGCGGTAGGCCGGATTGATGTTCACCAGAATCGCACCAATCTTTGCTGTCGCTAACTGGGTTATTGTCCATTCCGCACAGTTAGGGGACCAGATACCCACTCGATCGCCTTTTGTAACGCCTATGGCCAGAAATGCCCGTGCAGCCTGATCTACCTGTTGCTGTAACTGAGCGTAGGTCAGGCGAATATTCTGATGACGAACGATCAATGCATCGTTATCGGGGAATTTTTCTGCCGTTAAATCAAATTGATCACCAATGGTGATATCCAATAAGGGTTCGGCTTTAGAGCCTTGAGTGTAACTGTGTAGATCGGACATGTTGGATAAACCTTTTCTATTTTTGTTGTTAGGTCTATTTGTATTTCAGGCTGAGCTTTAACGATGCTGGCTGTGGTATTCCAGATTGGGTTGCATATCCACAGCACTGGCGACTCGATTGGTCATGTTGTAGAAACCCGCAATATTGGCGATATCCCAGATATCTTGATCACTAAAGCCGACGTCTCTTAGCTGTTGGCGGTCATCTTCATTCATGCGGTGGGGTGATTCGGTAAGTTTCACCGAGAAATCGAGCATAGCGATGTGTCGTTCTGAGAGTTCGGCGACACGGTAGTTCATCACCAGCAGTTCACCGAGGGTCGGTTCTTGAGAGTATTCGCGCACAGCCGCACCATGCGCGACCTGGCAGTAGTAGCAAGCGTTACTGGCAGAAACAGCGACCGCGATCATCTCTTTTTCCAAATTGCTGAGGCCGCTTTTGCCTAGCATTAACTCGTTATACAAGCTGGAAAATGCTTCTAACTGAGCAATGTTGTGGCTGTAAGCTTTCAGCACGTTAGGAATCAAGCCCAGCTTTTCTTCACATAAAGCAAAGTACTTCTGGAAGACTTCTGGAAGTTGATCTTGTGAAGGTACAGGCAGATCTAACGCCGTAAGATGTGACGGTTGTGGATTCATGTTGTTTCTCAAATAGATGATTTAGGAGTGAGGGCTAGGGCGACTTTAGAGCCGTTACTGCGTTGCAGCTGCTGGCTGATCCAGTGGCTCACTTTTATAAGCTCGTCTAGTTGCACGCCGGTTTCTATGCCGAGGCCGTTGAGCATATAGAGCACATCTTCGGTGGCAACATTGCCTGATGCTCCTTGGGCATAAGGGCAACCGCCTAAGCCAGCGACAGAGGTATCAATAACGCTGATCCCCTCTTCAAGCACTGCATAGATATTGGCGAGGGCTTGGCCGTAGGTGTCGTGAAAGTGTGCAGCTAATTTTGAAACGGGTACTTCTTTGGTTACGGCTTCTATCAGCCTTTTAGCCTTCAATGGTGTACCGGTGCCGATTGTGTCGCCTAGAGAGATCTCATAGCACCCCATTTCGATCATCTCTTTGCAGACAACCGTGACCTGTTCAGCGGATATTTCACCGGTATAAGGACAACCCATCACCGTGGAAACATACCCTCTAACAGGGATATTGTTAGCGTTAGCTTTTTCGATCAGCGGCGCAAACCTTTCAAGGCTTTCGGCTATAGAGCAGTTGATATTTTTTTGCGTAAACGCTTCAGAAGCGGCGGTAAATACCGCAACTTCATCAACCTCTGTGTTGAGTGCTTTATTTAAGCCAGTTAGGTTGGGGGTAAGTGCTGCATAAGTGGTGTTTGGATGACGCTGAATACCCATCATCACTGCACTGGCGTCAGCCATTTGTGGAACCCACTTAGGAGACACAAAACTCGTTGCCTCAATATGACTTAAGCCTGCACTGGACAGCGCATTGATCAGATCGATCTTAATATCAGTCGGAATAATATCGCCGGGCTCATTTTGTAAGCCATCCCGAGGTCCTACCTCGACCAATTTGACCTGCTTCGGCAATGTCATGATGCGGCTTCCTCTTCGGAAAACTCCAGCTCCAGTAGTTCCGCGCCTTCTTCGACTAGATCTCCTGAAGCAAAAAAGACTTCGCTGACGGTGCCGGCATGAGGTGCCGAAATACTGTGTTCCATCTTCATTGCCTCCATGATCACTAAGGCTTCGCCGGCTTGTACCGATTGACCTTGTTCAACTAAAACCTCGACGACGACACCGTTCATGGGTGCGGTGAGCGAGTGATCGGTTTTCCCTTGCTCAGAAACGTGCGTGGTTTGATGCAAACGGCATTGGAAGCAGAGGTCGTGATGAAACAGGTGAAGCTCATTACCATCACGGAAAAAGTGCATCTGTAGCTGTTGATCATCAACTTGAACCCGAAGCTGATCATCCTGTTGCGTTAGGCTGATGGAGTACTGATGCTCATCAATTGTAACGAGCTCTGTCTCTGCCCGTTGTTCGATATTTATGTCATGGATTGCTTCACCCTGCTGTAGCTGCAGTGTTCGAATAGACGGGATATTCAAGCGCCAGTTACGCAATGCCGTAAACGGAGAAGGGTGAGTATGATTATCAGATTGGTCTTGAGTGTCTAACTGCCCAAACAGACTCGCTGCGATGGCGAGATAGAGTGAGCTGTCTATGACTGGCTCGGCAAAGAGCAGATCGTAGTGGCGTTCGATAAAACCGGTATCCAAGTCGAGATCTGCAAAAGGTTGTGCTGATGCTAGATCTCTTAAGAACTTCAGATTGGTTTTTAAACCGGCAATACGGTATTCCGATAAGGCTCGATTCAGACGCAAAATTGCGGCATTGCGATCTTCACCCCAAACAATCAGCTTCGCGATCATTGGGTCATAATAAGGGCTAACCTCATCACCTTCGCGGACACCACTGTCGATACGGACACAGTCGGATTCTTCGGGTGTGGATAAGTATTTTAAAGTGCCTGTCGCCGGTAGAAAATCTTGCGCAGGGTCTTCGGCGTAGATACGGGTTTCGATCGCATGCCCCTTGGCTTTGATCTGATCTTGAGTCAGCGGAAGCTTGGCACCTGCTGCGATCGCCAATTGCCACTCTACGAGGTCGACGCCGGTGACGTACTCGGTCACCGGGTGCTCCACCTGAAGACGGGTGTTCATCTCCATAAAGTAGAATGAACCGTCGGTGTCGTATAAAAACTCGACCGTACCTGCACCGACATAGTCGATGGCTTGGGCGGCGCGGACAGCCGCTTCACCCATAGCTTTGCGGGTTTCGTCCGCTAAATTAGGGGCGGGTGCTTCCTCTATGATCTTCTGGTGACGACGCTGGATAGAGCAATCGCGATCGGCGAGATAAACACCATTACAATGTTGATCACAAAAGACCTGCACTTCGATATGACGCGGTTGCTCCAAATAGCGTTCAATCAGCATATCGGGGTTAGCAAAAGAGTTTTGCGCTTCTCGCTGCGCGGCTTGTAAGGCGCTATCGAATTCATCCACAGAGCGAACCACACGCATCCCTTTACCACCACCGCCAGCCACCGCTTTTAGCAGCTGTGGATAACCGCAGTCTATCGACGCTTGTTTTAGGCGCTGTGGATCTTGATCGTCTTCATGGTAACCCGGAACCAAAGGCACATCTGCTTTAGACATAATCGCTTTGGCCGCGGACTTCGAGCCCATAGACGTGATTGCGCTGGCTGGTGGACCGATAAAGGTAATGCCGTGGCGTTCCAACTCAGTCGCAAACTCAGCATTCTCAGATAGAAAACCATAGCCTGGGTGTACCGCTTCAATTCCGGCTGTACGGCAGATCTCTAGGATCTTATCTGTACGCAGATAACTCTCAGCACTAGGTGCGGGGCCGAGTAGATAGGCTTCATCAGCCATCTGAACATGCTTAGCCTTGGCGTCTACTTCGGAGTAAACCGCAACACAGCGAATACCTAAACGCTGTGCCGTTTTGATTACACGACAAGCAATCTCACCGCGGTTAGCGATTAAGATTTTACGCGGTAGTGCCGTCGATTGTGTTTCGCTCATGACTCTACCCACTCTGGCTTTCGTTTTTCTAAAAAGGCGCTCAGACCCTCTTGGCCTTCGGGGCTGACTCTTATCTCGGCGATCCGTCTGGCTGTGTCGCTGATCAGATGAATATCTATATGACTATCACTGACTGCAGCGACTAAATGTTTGGCAGCGGCCATCGCCAAAGGGCTGTTTTTCAGCAACTGATTGATCAATTGGTGGCAGCTCTCATCGAGTAGCTCGGTTGTGGCCACGACTTGGTGAACTAGACCGTAATGATGGGCTTTGCAGGCAGAAAAGGATTCGGCGCTGATCATATAGCGTCGAGCCTGCCTTGAGCCCATTGCACGGATCACATAAGGCGAGATCACTGCGGGAATCAGACCAATTTTGACCTCACTCAGGCAGAACTGACTCTGTTCGGTGGCGATAACAAAATCACAGCATGCGGCCAAACCTACAGCACCACCGTAAGCTGCGCCTTGTACTAAACAGATCGTAGGTTTGCTGAGGATATCCAGTTGATGCATCAAAGCGGCTAACTGCTTAGCGTCATCAAAGTTGTCGTCATAGCTGTTTTTGGCCATACGCTTCATCCAGCCAAGATCGGCACCGGATGAAAAATTCTTACCTTCAGAACGCAGCACCAAAACGCGTACATCGGGGTCTTTATCGCAGGCCTCTAAATGACCTAACAATTGCGAGATGATCTGATCGTCAAAAGCGTTATGCACTTCAGGTTTGTTAATCACGAGATGCGCTACGCCTTGGGCTTTATTTAATAACACTACTGGCTTAGTCATAGTCGCCTCCTTACATCCGGAAGATGCCAAATTTACTGTCTGCAATAGGCTGATTGAGGGCCGCTGATAGGCTCATCGCAACCACTTCACGGGTTTGAGCGGGATCGATCACACCGTCATCCCAGAGTCGTGCACTGGCGTAATAGGGGTGACCTTGTTGCTCATATTTCTCGATAATCGGTTGCTTAAAAGCGGCCTCTTCTTCGGCGCTCCAAATTTGATTGTTGCGCTCAAGTTGATCGCGTTTAACTGTGGATAAAACCCCTGCGGCTTGCTCGCCACCCATCACCGAGATTCGGGCATTAGGCCACATCCACAGGAAGTTAGGGCTGTAACCGCGACCACACATGCCGTAGTTGCCTGCCCCAAAAGAGCCACCAATCAATACGGTGATTTTAGGTACGTTGGCACAAGCGACGGCGGTCACCATTTTGGCACCGTGTTTGGCGATCCCCTCTGATTCGGCTTTCTCGCCCACCATAAAACCGGTGACATTCTGTAAGAACAGCAGTGGAATTTTTCGCTGACAGCAGAGTTCGATAAAGTGCGCGCCTTTTTGAGCTGAATCGCTGAATAAGATCCCGTTATTGCCGATGATGCCGACAGGATAGCCGCATATATGCGCAAAACCTGTAACTAAGGTTGTGCCAAACTGTTGCTTAAATTCATCGAAATTTGAGCCATCGACTATCCGGGCAATCACCTCGCGGACATCAAACGGTTTTTTCAGATCGGTACCGACGACACCATAGATCTCCTCTTCGTTATAAAGCGGAGGCTGCGGTGCTTGTAGTTGCACGTTGGTTTGCTTAACGCGATTGCTGTTGGCGATACAGCGTCTGGCGAGTTGCAGTGCATGGGCATCATTGTCGGCGTAGTAATCGGCGACCCCAGAGACTTTACAGTGCACGTCTGCGCCCCCGAGTGCTTCTGCGGTTACGACTTCACCTGTGGCAGCTTTAACCAAGGGTGGACCTGCTAGGAAAATCGTACCTTGATCACGGACGATGATGGATTCATCAGCCATGGCTGGCACATAAGCGCCCCCAGCGGTACATAACCCCATGACGACGGCGATTTGAGGGATACCTTTGGCAGACATCCGCGCTTGGTTGTAGAAGATGCGACCGAAATGATCGCGATCGGGAAATACTTCATCTTGTTGAGGCAGGTTAGCGCCACCAGAATCAACCAAGTAGATGCAGGGCAGATTGTTCATCTCTGCGATCTCTTGCGCACGTAGATGTTTTTTTACCGTCAGAGGAAAGTAAGTACCGCCTTTGACCGTGGCATCATTGGCTACAATCATGCAGTCTTGGCCGCACACTTGGCCGATACCGGCGACGGCTCCTGCTGCCGGAATGTTATCTTCGTAAACCTGATAAGCCGCGAGTTGGCCTATCTCTAAAAAGGCAGAACCCGGGTCTAATAGTTGATCGATACGCTCGCGTGCCAGCAACTTACCGCGAGCTCTGTGGCGCTCCTGATACTCAGGACCACCGCCTTGCGCGATTACGGCAATTTTATCTTTTAGATCAGCCACCGCCGCGCGCATTTCGCGTTGGTTGGTTTTAAATGACTCTGCCTGTGTATTTATTGTTGTGTGCAGAACAGCCATAGATAGTCTCCTAGTCGCCTGTTGATGGCTTACTTATTCATAAACAGCTCACGACCGATAAGCATGCGGCGTATCTCTGAAGTGCCTGCACCTATCTCGTAGAGCTTGGCATCACGGAGTAAACGGCCGGTTGGAAATTCATTGATATAACCGTTACCACCCAATAGCTGGATCGCATCCAGCGCCATTTTGGTTGCGGTTTCGGCGGTGTAGAGGATCACCCCAGCGCAATCTTTTCGGCTGGGTTCTCCGCGCATCGCTGCTTGGGCAACGCTGTAGGTATAGGCCTTGCTGGTGTTCATCAGGGTGTACATATCGGCGATCTTGCCTTGTACGAGTTCGAACTCGCCGATCGCTTGGCCAAACTGATTACGATCACGAATGTAAGGGACTGCGATATCCATCGCCGCAGCCATAATCCCCAAGGGGCCACCGGCTAACACTAAGCGCTCGTAATCCAAACCGCTCATCAATACGCGGGTACCACCGTTGAGTTCACCTAAAATGTTCTCTTTCGGTACTGGGCAATCTTCGAAGACCAGTTCACAGGTGTTTGAACCCCGCATCCCGAGCTTGTCGAGCTTCTGGTGACGGGAGAAACCTGGGTAATCTCGTTCGACAATAAATGCGGTAATCCCTTTAGCGCCTGCGTTTGGTTCGGTCTTGGCGTAGATCACATAGGTGTTGGCGTCGGGGCCATTGGTGATCCACATCTTGTTGCCGTTCAGCAGGTAGTGATCGCCATTATCGCGGGCATGTAGTTTCATGGAGACCACATCAGAACCCGCATTGGGCTCGGACATAGCCAATGCACCGACATGTTCACCGCTGATCAATTTCGGCAGGTACTTTTGCTTTTGCTCTTCGGTACCGTTGCGATGAATCTGGTTAACACAAAGATTGGAGTGAGCACCGTAAGACAGGGCAACGGACGCGGAGGCACGGCTGATCTCTTCCATGGCGATCACATGAGCTAAATAGCCCATATCGACACCGCCATATTCCTCTTTAGCCGTGATACCGAGCAGTCCCATATCACCGAACTTACGCCATAGATCCTGAGGAAACTCATTATCCTTATCGATCTGTTCCGCTCTTGGCGCTATCTCTTGTGCAGCAAAATGGTTTATTTGCTCACGCAACATATCCAATGTTTCACCAAGGCCAAAATTCAGGCTGGAATACTGTGAGATCATAGTCGTACCCTTGTTACCGATGTTTCGATTTATCCACAGATCATTTAAGGATCAACTGCAGGGATGATCGATTAACCGGCTCTTTGTTGTTTTTGTTTTAGTTCGAGCAATGTTTCATGGCAACGGAGTTCTGCGTTATCTAACTCCTGCTGCAGAATCGCGATATCTTGAAGCTGCTGTTCCAGCTCTGAGCGTTTTTCATTAATTTTTTCCAACAGCAGAGTTAGCTGCTTTTCACTTCCTGTCAGCGTTTCATCCCACAGCGCAAAGAGCTCCCGTGTTTCCGCTAGTGAGAATCCAAGGCGTTTACCGCGCAGTATCAGCTTTAAACGCACGCGATCTTGTGTGCTGTAGATACGTGTTTGCCCGCGTCGTGTAGGAAAGAGCAGCTGCTGATCCTCATAGAAACGGATGCTTCGCGTGGTTAACGCGAACTCTTTCGCTAGCTCGCTGATGGAATAAGTCTGTTTGCTATTCATAAAAATCCGCTGTTTTTAACTCTTTACAGATTAAGCAAAGTTTACGTTCACGTAAAGGTCAATAAAGGAATTCCTGTATTTTTGTAAACATTTTAACCGCTTTTGTAACTTACTGAAAAATATAAACTAAATCGTAAATCTATCGTTTTTTGCAGTGCGAATACGACTAAAGTTGTACTGGATTTTATGTAGGGGTAATTGCTAGGTTGGGCGACAGCTTATCAGCATTTAGCCGTATTTTTAGGTTGTTGCGCTGGTTAAATAAAAATAAAAAACAGCGAGGATCAGAGTCTGCATGAGTGTCGATTATGTACTGCAAACCTCAGATTTGATTAAAGAGTTTAAAGGCTTTACTGCGGTAGATAAGGTCAACTTGAACGTCGAGCGTGGCAGCATTCACGCCTTGATCGGGCCTAATGGTGCCGGTAAGACGACCGTATTTAATTTGTTGACCAAATTTTTAATCCCAACGTCCGGTCAAATTCTTTTTAATGGCGAAGATATCACCCAGATGCGTTCCGCCGAGATCGCACGTAAAGGGGTGATCCGTTCTTTCCAGATCTCTGCGGTGTTTCCACATCTAACGGTGTTGGAGAATGTCCGTATTGCCCTTCAACGCAAAGAGGGCAACAGCTTTCATTTTTGGAAGTCTGACAAAGTCTTAGACAAGCTTAATGGCCGTGCGATGGAGTTGCTTGAGTCGGTAGGTCTTCAAGATCATGCGAACTCAGTGACCGTCGATCAGCCTTATGGCCGTAAGCGTGCTTTGGAGATCGCAACCACATTAGCCCTAGATCCAGAATTGATGTTATTGGATGAGCCGACTCAGGGTATGGGCCATGAAGATGTTGAAGTGGTGTCGGACCTGATCAAACAGGTTTCCAAAGATCGCACCATTTTGATGGTTGAGCACAACCTGCATGTAGTTTCCAAACTGGCGGACCGTATCTCTGTTCTGCAGCGTGGCGCGATTCTTACCGAAGGTGATTACGCCACGGTATCAGCCGATCCACGTGTTAAGGAAGCTTACCTTGGTGTTGCTGCGGATGAAGAGACTGAAGCTGCTAAGCCTGCTGAAACATCCCCTGAAAAAGAGGAGGTTGTGGCATGAGCTTAGGTGGCAATGAAAAACTCCGTATCAGTGACCTGCACTCTTTCTACGGTGAATCTCATATTCTGCACGGCATCGATATGCATGTGATGCAGGGTGAGCTAGTCACCCTATTGGGACGCAATGGTTCAGGCCGTTCAACTACGTTGCGTTCGATCATGAATATGGTGGGCCGTCGTAGTGGCAGCATCAACGTCAATGGTCGCGAAACCATCGATATGCCGGCGCACAAAATCGCCCATTTAGGCATGGGTTTCTGTCCGGAAGAGCGCGGTATTTTTTCCAGTTTAAACGTGGAAGAAAACCTGATGCTGCCGCCGACTGTGCGCAGTGACGGCATGAGTGTAGAAGAGATCTATGAAATCTTCCCCAACCTTTACGAACGCCGAACCAGCCAAGGCACACGCCTATCCGGGGGTGAACAGCAGATGCTGGCCTTAGCGCGTATCTTGCGTTCGGGCGCAAATATCTTGTTGCTAGACGAGATCACCGAAGGTCTGGCACCGGTGATTGTGCAGAAGTTGGGTGAGGTTCTAACCAAGTTAAAAGAACGCGGATTGACCATCTTGTTGGTAGAGCAGAACTTCCGTTTTGCGGCACCGATTGCGGATCGTCATTACGTGATGGAACACGGTCATATCGTGGAAGAAGTTCACAAACATGAACTGACCGAAAAAACAGAATTACTAAACACCTATTTGGGTGTTTAACAGCCTTGAGGAGCCTATGAATAAGCCTTTTACAGGCCTGCGCTTAGGTTCCTGAATGTCCAGAGGCTAAGTGAATGACCCGAAGATGTGCTGGGTTAAACCACAAAGCATCAAACTTTGAATAAAAATAAAAAACTCTATCGGGAGAAAATGCGATGAAATCAATGAAGAAATCTCTGCTGACAGCGGCAATTGCCTCTACATTCGCAGTAACAGGGGTGCAAGCGGCAGGTGTATCAGACGACAAAGTCAAAATCGGTGTACTAGCCGATATGGGCGGTGTTTATGCTGATATCTGTGGTGCAGGCTGTGTTACAGCAGTAGAGATGGCGGTTGAAGATTTTGGCGGTACGGTACTAGGTAAACCAATTGAAGTGGTAAGTGCCGACGACCAGAACAAACCAGATATCGGTTCTGCAAAAGCGCGTGAATGGGTAGAAAGCCAAGGCGTTGATGCGGTTACAGGTCTGGTAGCTTCTTCAGTAACGGGTGCGGTAACTAAAGTGCTAACAGACAACAAAAAAGTTGCACTGATCGCTACTTCTGCATCTCATGCGTTCACCACTAAGGCGTGCTCACCTTACAACGCTCACTGGACTTACAACGTAGTTGCGCTAGCTAACGGTACGGTAAAACCGATGGTAGCTGCAGGTAAGAAGAAGTGGTTCTTCATCACCGCGGATTACGCTTTCGGTCATGCCCTAGAGAAAGTAGCAACTGGCGTAATTAACTCTAACGGCGGTGAAGTGGTAGGCGCCGTGCGTGCTCCACTAGGTACAACCGACTTCTCCTCTTACGTTCTTCAGGCGCAATCTTCTGGCGCAGACGTAGTGGCGCTAGCCAATGCTGGTGCTGATTTCGTTAACTCCTTAAAAACAGCAGCTGAGTTCGGTCTAACTGAAACAACTGATGTTGCAGGTTTGTTGGTATTTACTCACAACGCGAAAGCGCTAGATCCAGAAATCTCTGGCGGTATGAAACTAACAACAGGTTTCTACTGGGATATGGATGATGAAACACGTGCTTGGTCTAAACGCTTTAAAGAGCGTCACGGCTCTATCCCAGCAATGGGTCAGGCAGGTGCTTACTCTATGACGATGCACTACCTAAACGCGATCAAAGAAGCGGGTACGGATGATGCTGATGCGGTAATGGCGAAGATGAAGGCGAACAAGCCGAACGATTTCTTCGCGCGTAATGCTCATCTACGTGCGGATGGTCGTATGGTGCATGACATGTATCAGGTGCGTATCAAGACATCCGAAGAGCGTAAAAACGAAGACGATATCTTCGCAATTGAGCAGGTTATCCCAGGTGAAGAAGCATTTGGTCCGATGTTGGATCAATGTAACTTCCTGGCTGCCAAATAAGGCGCTTGTATGACGAGAGAGGCGGCTTTCGCCTCTCTCACAGTAAGTCAGAGTTTTGAGCTATTCGTAGTTCTATATAGCTCTCTTAGCGGATTGTAAGTACCGGTTAGCTACAAATGTATCTGTAGCGCAGTTGCCGGTTAGGGGTGGAGAGTTATGGCAACATTCCTCGATATAAATCTCTTTGGCCTGTTTGGTCAATTGCTGGTGGGCCTGATTAACGGCTCATTCTATGCATTACTCAGTCTGGGTTTAGCAATTATTTTCGGACTGTTAAAAATCATTAACTTCGCGCAGGGCGCGCTCTACATGCTGGGTGCTTTCTTTGCGTGGATGGCCCTCAACTATATGGGCATTAACTATTGGGTCGCGCTAATTCTCGTCCCGATCGCCGTGGGCTTTATCGGCATTTTGATGGAGCGTTTTCTGCTGCGTCCAATTGCCAATGAGGATCACCTCTACAGTTTGCTGCTGACCTTTGGTTTAGCGCTAATTCTTCAGGGGGCGTTTACTCACCTGTTCGGTTCCTCGGGCATGTCCTACGCGATTCCAGAAGAGCTGAAAGGCGGTAACCGTCTGCCATTTATGTATCTGCCAAATTATCGTGCTTGGATCATTATCGCGTCGATCATTGTCTGCGCCGGTACTTGGTACATGATCGAGAAAACAAAGCTGGGTGCTTACCTGCGTGCAGGTACTGAGAACCCGCAGTTGATGCAGGCATTTGGTATCAACGTACCTTTGATTGTCACTCTGACCTTTGGTTTTGGTGTCGGCTTAGCTGGCTTTGCCGGTGTCATGGCTGCGCCTGTGTATTCGGTTTCACCCGATATGGGTTCCAACATGCTGATTGTGGTATTCGCCATCGTGGTAATTGGCGGTATGGGATCGATCGGTGGCGCAATCCTGACCGGTTTAGGTATGGGGGTTGTCGAAGGCCTGACTAAGTACTTTTACCCCGAAGCCTCGACCACCGTTATTTTTGCGGTGATGGTGATTGTATTGCTAACCAAGCCTGCGGGCTTATTTGGTAAAGAAGCCTAGGAGACGTGACGATGAAAATAAGTAAAACAATGATTGCACTGGTCGTCCTTGGATTGATTGCTCCTTACGTGCTTTACCCTGTGTTTGTTATGAAAGTGCTTTGTTTCGCACTGTTCGCTTGCGCATTTAACCTGTTGTTGGGTTATGTGGGTTTGCTCTCTTTCGGCCACGCAGCGTTCTTAGGAACCGGTGGCTACATTACCGGATATTTGATGATGGAAACCGGTGTAACACCCGAGCTAGGGGTGTTGGGTGGAACCATAGCCGCTGCTTTACTGGGTGCGGTGTATGGCAAGTTGGCGGTGAAACGTGAAGGTATTTACTTTGCCATGGTTACACTGGCGTTAGCGCAATTAGCCTTCTTTGTTTACCTCCAAGCACCGTTTACCGGTGGTGAAGATGGCATGCAGGGCGTTCCGCGCGGACATCTGTTCGGGTTTATCGACCTGAGCGATAACATGAGTATGTATTACTTCGTGTTTGCCATCTTCCTGTTTGGTTTCTGGTTGGTAAATCGCACGATCCACTCTCCGTTTGGTCAAATCCTTAAAGCGATCCGTGAAAACGAAGCGCGTGCGGTATCCCTTGGTTACAACGTTAATGACTACAAATGGGCAGCATTTGTGATCTCGGCTGCACTAGCAGGTCTCGCCGGTTCGACGAAAACCTTGGTGTTCCAGCTGGCTTCGCTGACCGATGCTCATTGGCATATGTCGGGTGAGGTGGTGTTGATGACCTTGCTAGGCGGTATGGGCACGATCTTTGGTCCAATCGTAGGTGCTGGTGCGGTTGTAACTATTCAGAACTACTTGTCCGGTGGTGAGTTGGGTAACTACATTCACATCATCATGGGCTTTATCTTCGTGATCTGCGTACTAGCGTTCCGTAGCGGTATTGTTGGTGAAGTGCAGAAATTCATGAAAAAGAACTTTAGCTAAACTTAAACCAAAGGGGATTTATACGATCCCCTTTTTTGTCTCTACAAGTTGACGTTAACGTCAATATTAGAAAGTTATGAAGGTGGAAATATGAGTCAGGATGCAGTCGTTATTGTAAGTGCCGCGCGTACCCCGATGGGTGGCATGATGGGATCGTTAAGCGATGTTCGCGCTCCCGATCTATGTGCTACTGCGATTAAAGCTGCAATTGAGCGTGCGGGGGTTGCTGCGGATGAAGTCGATGAAGTGGTGATGGGCTGTGTTTTGCCTGCTGGTTTAGGTCAGGCGCCTGCTCGACAAGCATCACGTGCTGCAGGTATTCCTGATGCTGCCGGTTGTACCACGATCAACAAGATGTGTGGCTCCGGTATGAAGGCGGTGATGTTGGCTCATGATCAGATTTTAGCGGGCTCGGCTTCTATCATGGTCGCGGGTGGTATGGAGAACATGAGTCAGTCACCGTATCTATTGCCAAAAGCCCGTGAAGGCATGCGTATGGGTCACGGCAAGGTGATCGATCATATGTTCTTCGATGGTTTAGAGGATGCTTATGAGGGCGGCCTAATGGGTTCCTTTGCGCAAAAGAGCGCAGACGATTTCAACGTCAGCCGTGAAGCGATGGACGACTTTGCGATCGGTTCTTTAGAAAAAGCGATTGCTGCAATTGAAGCTGGTGAATTTGTCGAAGAGATCGCACCTGTAACGATTAAAACTCGTAAAGGCGAAGTGGTTGTCGATACCGATGAACAGCCAGGTAATGCCCGGATCGATAAGATCCGTAGCCTAAAACCAGCTTTCAAAAAAGACGGCACGGTGACTGCGGCCAACTCCAGCTCGATCTCCGATGGCGGTTCAGCGCTGTTGCTAATGAAAGAGTCTGAGGCACAAGCTCGCGGTTTAACTCCGCTAGCTAAAATCGTGGCTCACTCCACTCATGCACAGTTACCAGCTGAATTTACCATTGCACCGATCGGTTCGATCCAGAAAGCGTTGGATAAAGCGGGTTGGTCGAAAGAGGACGTAGATCTATTTGAGATCAACGAAGCCTTTGCAGTGGTCTCTATGCTGGCGATCACCGAACTAGGTCTTGATGCTGACAAAGTGAATGTTCGTGGTGGTGCTTGTGCACTGGGTCACCCAATCGGCTCAAGTGGCTCCCGCATTATGGTGACGCTGCTGCATGCGCTGAAACAGAAAGGCCTGAAGCGCGGTATCGCCTCGCTTTGTATTGGCGGTGGCGAAGCGACAGCGGTCGCGGTTGAGATGCTTTAATCACTGCTTAACATCTTAGCCATTGGTGCAATACGCTTCGCTATTGCACCTTACCTATTGTACAGTTGAGCTCTTTTGTAATGGGGCGGGTTATTGCCCTAACAGTTTTTGAATAGGGTGGTGCTGTATGAGTCAAAAAGAAAAGGCGATGGATACGTATAAAATGGCAGACGAGTTTATCGATCTGGCTAACCGTATGTTGACTGCCGAAGGTAAAGAACTTGAAGATGTAGGAGCAGCCATTCGTTACGCTGCAGCGCGTTTTAGCTCCCACGAAGTAGCTTATCGCTCAAGCGATCTAGCGGCTGAAAAGAAAGACGCAGTCGATTGGTACACAGGCCACTTCAACGAAATGCTAAACGAAAACTTCGACCAGCATATCGAGCACATTGCAGCGGAAAAAGAAAAAGCAGCGGCTGAAAACCACTAAGCTATATCGCTTCCGTAAGGTGCAATTGCGAAGCGTATTGCGCCTTAATTAGCGTAATGGTAGCCATGGTTGTAGGGTGTAATAGCGGAGCGTATTACACCAAATAATACGGAGACAAAGGATGTCTAATTACCGTAGAGCATGGATGTCAGGCGGTACTTTTTTCTTTACCGTAAATCTGTACCGTAGAGATACAGATCTGTTAGTAACCTACATAGCAGTTTTACGTGAGGCGATAGCTCATGTTGCCAAACGTTACCCCTTCACTATTCATGGTTGGGTTGTCCTACCTGATCATCTGCATGCATTAATAAGTCTTCCTCCAAACGACCACAACTACCCATTACGTTGGCGTCTAATCAAAAGTTATTTTTCCAAGAGTATCCCTAATCAAGAATCTCGTTCTGAAAGTCGTGAAAAACGAGGTGAACGGGGAATTTGGCAACGTAGGTATTGGGAACATATGATTCGAGATGAGCAAGATTTTAAGGCTCATATGGATTACATCCACATTAACCCCGTTAAACACGGATTAGTAACTAGGGTTAAAGAGTGGCCTTATTCAACATTCCATCGTTTGGTCGAAAGTGGATATTATGAAGAAAATTGGGGTATTAGCCACTTTGCCGATATTTTGAATTACCAAGATTGAATTGTTGAAGTACTGGCAAAGTGTGTACATCCGTTAAAAATCTAAAACGGTGTAATACGCTCCGCTATTACACCCTACACAGTTGATTCAGTTTCCTGTTCTGGCTTACGCTCAACCACATCATTTCGATATGGAATCTCAAAAATGAAGGGTGTAATCAAACTACTGGGAGTTGTGCTGTTCTCTCTGGCATTTCCAATCCAAGCTGATGACCACAAGCTAAGTATTTTGACTTGGAATGTGTGGTTTGATGACCGCAGTGGCGAAAGCCGGTATCCATTGATTCTGGAAGAAATATACCTGCAGAATGCTGATATTGTTGCGCTTCAGGAAGTGACTCCCAAGTTCATCGGTCTGTTAGAAAAACACCGATTAAACGAACGTTACCATGTTAGCTTTTCATCGCAGAGAAGCAGATACCAAAACGCGACCCTCACTAAGGTTCAGCCTCAGAACCGTGAGGTCATAAACCTAACTTCTGCTATGGGCCGCAAGGCTTTGATGGTCCATCTGAAAACTAGTGATAACTGTGATGTAGTCGTCGCTAATCTGCATCTTGAAAGCCCTCTAGACAGCTCCGACCTTAGAGTCGAACAGATTGATCAAGTCGTCGAAGCGTTTCCATCAAATCACTTAGCGATTTTGGCGGGTGACTTGAATTTTGGAAATAAGGCTAAGGATGAGAATGCTGCTCTGCAGTCATTCTATGATGCTGCAAACACCGATGAGTGGATCAACACTCCGACGTACGATGTCGATCTGAACCTGTGGGCTCAGCAAACCAAATTTTGGTTTGAGGATAGTCGTCGACTTGATCGAGTGTATCTGAATACTCCAAACGCTTTGGAGCAGAAATATAACCTTGTGGGCCAGCTCAGAACGGACAAAGAACAATTCCTGTCTGACCATTACGGCGTGAAATTTAGTTTTGGTTTAAACGAAGCCCAAATAGATAAGTTCTGTAGTAAGTAGGGTGCAATAACGCAGTTATTACACCCCGCAGCTTAACTCTCATGGTAAGTGAGGGTCTTGTTTATGTATTGGTGCAAACGGTCTTCACACACGCCCAACGCTTTTTGGCCATTTTTAAGAACTGAGCGGGTGTATTTTTGGCGAGCTTCAGCGTTTACTGCTTTGTACATGTTTCTTAAGGCCGCTTGGCTTTTATCCATATTGGATAGAAAAACGACGCACCTAGCTTGGTCCTGAGAGATCTTTATATAGCCAATAATTTCATTCACTTCGCTCAAGCTAGGGCCTTCCCAATCACATACACCCCTATCACGCATAGCTTCAAAAACGACTTGGCCCTCCCAAATTTTATTTTTGGCACGGACTGCTTTGGTTTTTGCTCTATCGTATTCCCCTGCATCATAAAGCTCGTAAGCATCGTTAATTGAATCCTGAGCTTTACGCAGTTTTTCAAGGGCATCATCCGCTTGCGCTGCACAATGTGCGAAGGCGGCGGACGGCAGGATTGTGATTAGTAGGGTGATAAGTAGTTTGTACATCAGTGTTCTTCCTGAATGACGACAAGATGGCTAATTATTGTGCCATTTTACCTAATATCACGTTATTTGAGGTAGTAATTGATATGGAACGTACTTAGCGCCAGCAAATTTTCTCATATTGCTTTCATTCCCTAGAGAGTCTTAGCAAAGAGCTTACATGCCTGATTTACCCCTATTATTTGCAGGTTTTTCTACACAAAAATGCAATCGAATAGAAATATACGGGTAACACCGACTCTCTAGCATCAGCGGCTCTGCTAATTAAATTGGAAGTAGTCATGAGCCTAAAGCTGAAAATGCTTTGCCTGTTTTCCATCGCGATGATCTGTATGTTTGCCATTGGCCTGTCGATGTCGCTTAACTATCGGTCATATATCAGCAAACAAGAGCAACTTAATAGCTTTTACCAAACCATGCTGGAAGATACCCAGCAACTTCAGATGGTGCTTCTACAGCAAAATGAAGCTTGGAAGAACCTACTGATTCGTGGCAAAAACAAACAGAAGTACAACCTCTATCTCGATCGCTTCACCACTTTTGAAAGAGATTTTCAAAAGAAGATAAAAGCCGTAGGCGAGCAGGGTGCTAGCTTTCCTAAAGTGACAGAGTCACTCAATAAGCTTGCTGCAAGTCATGTCCAGTTAGGCCAAAAATACCGTACTGCCCTACCGGTTTATCAGTTAGCTGATCGGGAGCCTGCTCGTACTGCGGATCAATATCTGGATGGCGCGTTTACGGTGCCAGAGCAACAGATGGTGAATGTGGCAATGTTGGTGAGAGCGAAAAAGCAGGAGGCGTTTGCTCAGGCCGAACAGGTGCTGAAACAACAAGAGCAGTGGATCATTATTCTCGGTAGCCTTGCAGGTTTCTCTATTCTTATCGCCTTTACCTATATCCTGCTGCGTACTGTTATCACCCCGATAAAACAGTGCTCTGGTATGTTGGAACAGCTTGCTTCCGGTGAAGCGGATATCAGTAAGCGTTTGGAATATAAACAACAAAACGAACTGGGTGAGATGGCAACGTGGTTCAATCAGTTTATTGATAACCTCACTGCAATTACCCACGAAATCGATCAAGCAGCGGATCTGCTGTCAGAAAATACCTTGGCATCTACGCAAAACACCAGTGAAGTGAAAACGTTGGTGGGTAAACAGCAGGAAGAGATTTTACGAATTAGCAGCTCGATCGATCAGCTAGCGCAATCAGCGCGTGAGATCGCTCTAAAAGCCACCGAAGCCCTCAAATCGGCAGAGAATGCGCAACAAGCGACGGTTGCTACGTCTGAGATCATGGCTGAGATCGACGGCACAGTGACCGAGCTACACCACAGCAGTCAGCGCAACGATCAAGAGATGCAACAACTGCAAAAGCAGATTACCGGCATCAATAATATTTTGGAATTTGTCACCGAAGTCAGCGATCAGACTACGCTATTGGCATTGAATGCAGCTATCGAAGCAGCACGTGCGGGCGAACATGGTAAAGGCTTCTCTGTCGTAGCGAGCGAAGTCCGTCATCTGGCACAGCGCACCGCTGAAGCAACCGAATCGATTAGACTATCAACCAACCAGATCAATTCAGCTGCGACCCAGGTATCCAACGAGATCCAATACAGCCAAAAGCAGGTAATGGGGATTGTAGCGTTAACGGAAAAAGCGAATACCCATATCTTCCAGATGCAGGAACGCATCGAAGATATGAACCATATCAACCACACCATTGCCGATTCGGCGAATCATCAAAATGAGGTCACTCAGCAGATCCAAAGCAATATATGCAGTACTAAAAATGCGGTATCTCATGTGATGGATTCGGCAATGCAAAGTACATCGAGTAATGGTGATCTGGCGCAGATGTCGGTGCACCTTAAGCAACTATTGAATAGCTTTAAAGGTGGGGAAAGCAAGGGCCAAATGGCTACGACGGCCGGAGATGTTGAGCTGTTTTAATATGAACTAGCTGAGCAGCTAGAGAACAGGAAGATATGTAGAGTTTATTAGAGGCGCGTATTGTGAGTGCTAGCTCATCGTCAATACGCGCCTTCCATTGCAACTAGGTCTAACTTACTTAGCTGCTTTCTGCGCGATGCTGTTATCCCAAGAGTTATAGATAAACTCGCTTGCTAGTTTGAAGTATGTATCTAGCTCTTTCTTTGTTTCGTCCTTGCGGTTGTTTTCTGAGTTCAGGTGAACTTCTTCAACAACTACAGCAATTTTTTCCATCAACTCTTTGTCACTACCTGTAGATTGCTCAGCAAAGTAGGCAACGCTTTTCTCTAGTGAGTAAGTGATGATGTGAATTTCATGTAATTCTTCTGCATCCAGCTTCTGCTTACCTTTCATCTCCAACGTTTTCTCAATGAAAACGGTTTTTGCATCGCTCAATGAGGAAATATCAGCGATTTTAAGGTGCTGCACAGGTTTACCATCAGACACGCCACTTGCTTGAGCGGAAGCGGCAAATACAAGAGCAAAAAATAGTCCTGCTAGTTTTTTCATTGTGATTCTCCAGCACTCAGTTAATCAGAAGGTTAAACATCGCGGTGCTATTCAATGCTAACGAGAGGCGTAATATAAATGATAGTGATTAGCATTACAATAATTCGGGTCGCAGATCTATATACAAGCTGGAAGGCAGTGGAATCGGCATCTGATGCCGGGGCAGGAGTCAAAAGTGCTCACGAAGAGTGAGTGTTTGAAACGACCTCTAATTACTACCTAAATTTATGAAAAGAGATAAACAGAAAGGCCTTATTATCCTTGAGGTTAGCTTGATTTTTAATTGAATTATGCTTGCTTTTAAAACTGACTAACCAGGACTATTCTTGTATGAATGTTCGAAAATAAAGTTGTCTATTTTTATTGGGAAAACAGTTAGTGTGGAAGTGATCAAATTCATCATCACAGTCTTTCTCATATCACTTGCGATGTTCAATGGGGCAGTTGCTGCCACTCATCAGCTTGAATTTACAGAGCAAGAGAAAGCTTATCTCGAAACCAAAAAGCAGCTAAAGCTATGTATTGATCCAAACTGGATGCCTTATGAGAAAATATCGGACCGAGGGCAACATTTTGGTATCACTTCAGACTATTTCAATATATTTCAAAAAAGGATTGGGATTCCTATTTTTTTGTATCCGACCTCTACTTGGAATGAAACACTCGAAGCCGTCCGGACACGGAAATGCGATCTGATTTCGGCAGCTAAAAAGACTAAACAGCGAGAGGTGTATCTAAATTTTACGCCGCCTTATCTTAACTTTCCCTTGGCTGTAGCGGTTAAAGATACAGTGACGCCGAATCCCGATTTTACTCAGGAGATGCATAAAACCTTCGCGCTACCCAAAGGTTATGCCGCGATTGAAAACCTACCGGAAGCCTTTCCCAAAGTGAAAATATTGGTCGTTAAAAACCGTAAGGAAGGATTCGAGAAAGTGAATAAAGGCGAGGCATACGGTTACATTGATAGTTGGCCCATCATTGCATACGCCCTTAAAACTGAAGGCGTCACTGGATTAAAGATTGGCGGGGAGCTTCCATCTTATGGCGGGCTAGGTGCTGCGACCCGTAACGATGAGCCAGAACTACTCAGTATTTTTGAAAAGCTCACACGTAGCCTATCGCCCGATGATCAGGAACGGATCAATAAAAAGTGGCTTGCCGTGGATGTGAAAACGGAAATAGATTACGCGCTACTTGCACTAATCTTATTCGCAGTTTTAATTTTGATCGCTGTATTTTCTTATCTATATTGGAGGCTGAGTAAGGCCAATAAACATGCTCAGATAGCCCTAGAAGAGCTGATAAAAGCGCAAATTAAACTCGAGGAGCTTGCAACAACCGATAAGCTCACTGGCCTTTATAACCGCGCAAAGATAGATGAAATTCTACAAAACGAAATCTATCGATCGGAGCGCTATCAGCATGATTTTGGTGTAATCATGATTGATGTCGACAACTTCAAACAAGTTAACGACACATTTGGTCATCATGTGGGTGATGATGTTTTAAAAGAGTACGCTGCGACTCTGCGTGATGGCATTAGAAAAACAGATCATGTTGGGCGTTGGGGTGGGGATGAATTTATTGTGATCTGCCCAGAAACTGATGTAGATGGCGTGCATGCCATTGCCCAAAAATTGTGTCAGAAAATTGCGACACATGACTTTGAAACGGTAGGCCAAGGTACAGCTAGTCTTGGGCTTGCTATCCCTAGAGGAGGTGACACGATAACCTCCCTTTTGAAGAGAGCTGATAAAGCGCTATACCAAGCGAAAAGCGATGGCCGTAATAGGGTTCAACAGGCAGATAGCTAACTGATACTTATAGGCCAACCAGTCGGATCTTGATGGTCGATCTGTGTGTATGCTTCTGATCCTGCCCAACGCTTTTGAAACGAGCCATCGGGGTCATAGATCTCAGTTTGTTTTTCGATATTGAAGTGTCTGCCTCCACGGCTATCCACTCCCACGCCTGCGATGTATTGCCAATTACCCCAGTTACTAGCGACATCATAATCAATCAGTTGCTCTTCAAACCATGCTGCGCCATAGCGCCAGTCCACGCAGAGCTCATTGACTAAAGCGCTGGCAGCTATCTGCCTACCCCTATTAGATAAATAGCCAGTTTCTTTTAGCTGCCGCATACAGGCATTGACTAAAGGCCATGGTGTTTTGCCCTCTGTCCATGCTTTAAACAGTTCGGGATAAAAGCTGGTAAGCGGTTGAGAAGTGCTTAGCCCTTTAAACGTATAAAGATCTTTTCCTATTTGCAGAGCTAGCCATTGAAAGAACTCTCGCCATAGAAGTTCTACGAAAATCCAGTCTGTACCAGGGTTTTTGCCATGTTTAGTTTCATAATCCTTTAAAGCTATGACGATCTGTCTGGGTGATATGCAGCCCTGATTTAACCAAGCAGAAAACTTCGTGGAGCTTTGCCAGTCATCAATATGGTTTCGACTGTCCTTATAGTGTTTAGGCAAGGTAGATGAAAAATAGTTACTCAAGTGCTGATCTGCTTTGGTTTCACCGCCCTTGAAATCCAAGTGCTTGGTATTTATCAACTTTTCTAATTTAAAAGGCGATCTGTGTTGATAAGCAAGGGAGGGGGGTAAGGCGCTAAAGTCACAAGGTGTGCTTATCTTTATCTTCTCAGCCTGACGGCGAAAAGCTGAAAAGCTGGAAGGTAGGGTATTCAGCAGCGGCATAATACTCTGCTGATCAAATAGTGTGTAACTATCAATCTCATGGATATTCAGATTGCTATGTTGTTGTTTAATCTGTTCTAGTTGGCGATTCTCGTACAAGCCAAATCGTCGGGACAGGTACAGATCAGAAACGGCAGTTTCGGCTAATACCTCCGAAACTATTTGCTGAGGCGGGCCTGATAGGACGTGCAGCTTGTGACCCTGCAATGCGAGTGACTTTCCTAGTGCGGTAATGGATTCCCAAATAAAGCGCCAACGCATTTTCCCCACTGGTTTAGCCTGCTGTGCGCTTGGTCTGAACCAACTTGGGTCGACACAATAGATACAAACAAGCTGATCGGCAGAACTTGCAGCTTGCAGAGTTGGGTTGTCGGCAATACGTAGATCTTGGGTAAACCAAATAACAGCTGTTTTTATTATCCTCTCCTGATATGAGGATGCTTACGGTTTGCTTGGGGAAAAGGTTCAATATGTAAGGAGTATTACGTTAAGCTGTTAGACCCGTCCTACCGTCTGCTAGTAGAGTTGTCGAAGTACTAAGAGGTAAGTGAAATGCCAGAGACTAAACAAGAAAACCTGACCTATTCTGATTTCCCATTTCAGGCTTACGATAAATTGAGATATGGCGATACTGACAGACAAGGGCATGTGAACAATGCTGTTTTCTCGACCTTTCTAGAAACAGGGCGAGTGGAATTTTTATATAATCCTGATAACCCACTCACCTCAGAAGGCGCGTCTTTTGTAATCGCTAACTTAAATCTGCAACTCATTGGTGAGATTAGATGGCCCGGGACTGTTGAAATAGGCACCCGGGTATTGAAGGTAGGAAATAGCTCAACAACCTTACAACAAGCAATGTTCCAGAATGATCAATGTGTTGCTACGGCTGAAACAGTGATCGTTCAGATGAATGATACAACGCGCAGATCTCAACCATTATCCGACCACTGTAAAAGCTTTCTAAGCCAATATCTGGCCTAACTTGATAGGTACAGCTGTTTTTTGTGAGCTCTAAAATCCTAGAAGATCTATAATTCTGCTCCGGTAACATTTTGATGGAGAGAGTTTTGTCCCTAGTACGTTCAATAAAATATGCCGCTGGATACATTGAAGTAAACGTTTCTGGAACGAGGGTTCCTGAAGAGTTCTTCAAGGTTAATGTCGAAATATGGGAAGAAATTATCTCGCTGGCGGAACGTTCGGGCACTGAAAAAGTGCTGTATCAAAGCTGTGTAACCGGAGAAAGGCCCCTTCAACTCACACATGACGTGCTGGATGAGTTCATTAATCGACATTTGGCACATCTAACAGTGGCTTATGTTGAACAAGATCCTGAAGGGTTCGAAGACGCCAAGCTCTTAAGAACACTTTTGCAAATGTACGATGTAAAGTTTGAGCTGTTTCAAGAAGTAGAACCGGCTATTGAGTGGCTGGAAAAGCAGGGTGATTAGGACGCTGCTGCGTAGCTAGAGATCGGCTTCGCCTTTTAGGACGCTTCGCTAGAGGAAAAGATCTTTCAGCATGTAGGGTGCAATAGCGAAGCGTATTGCACCGTAGAAATTATGAATTTTTGTAATACGCTCTGGCTATTACACCTTACTTGCTTTAACGGTTTTTGAAATTCTCTTCTATTATTACTTTATGATTTGATCTGGATCAGCGATTTAAACCGACCAAATGGACTGTTGTGCTAAGAGCCCATAACATAGCCCGAAATGTATGTGGTAAATAGTGCGTTAATGCCTGCTCTCCCTCATCTCCATGTAAATTCTTAAAGCTAGATATATAACTTCATGAAATTAGTAAAAGATTTTGTCGAGTATGAAATCGTATTTTATTGGGCTGATAAAAATATAACGCCTGTAAGTCCTATCTTTCATAGTATCCAACATGCTGAGGAATGGTGGAAACAACACTTGTATTCATTGTATGAAGGTGAAGAACGTCGTAAGACGACGATAGATAGGCGTTCAAATCATGAAAAAAGAAATAAAATGGATAAGCACAATTTTTCTAGGCATAACCCTCAGGGGCGGAGAGCATCAGATAAGCCCGTATCTGTAGAAATTGACCTATTTGTAGAGAAGATAAAACAGTTTAAGTAATTATTTCGAAGAAATGATTTTCATACCTGCGATTTATCTTGTAAATGCTGTCAACGGCTATCCTTTCTCTGAAAGGCTTAAACTGTCCAGTATCAATAATGAAATTTTCTGATTAGCTAGGTCAATCTCAGCTTTTAGTTCTCTGTCAGTTATCCTTCTTCCTTGAGTGTATGGATTACGTTGTAATTGCAAATATGCACTTTGTTTATGAAAACTACGTCTGTCGATTTTTGAACATCGCCTTTCCGTTCCTTTATACCTACAAACATAATGATCAATTAGCCATTCTTTGGCATGTTGAAGACAAGGAAGTATTGGACTGATACGCTGTGCCTTCTTATTTTGCCAATAGAACACAATTCTATCTTCAATATAATCTTTAATTAGCATTTCCATCTGTATGCCCTAACCAGCTAATAGCGTGAAAAGGTCTCCTTTTTATAGGTATAGTGCTAAAACGCGCTTTAGCAAAGCATTCCATAAAATTAAATCAACAATGAGGTCTGTATCTGACTTCCTGCCCTTATCCTCGATAAGGAAAAGCCCCTGTCCGCATCTTCCGGTACTGACTTGGCGATAACCCCATCAGTTTCTTAAAGATCCGAGAGAAGTAGTAAGCATCGTCATAACCCACCGCAAAAGAGATCTCGTTGATGCTGTTGGTGGTGGTATCTAGAAGGTGACAAGCGCGTTCTATTTTGAGCTGGATAAAGTGGTTTATCGGTGTGGTGCCAGTGATCTCTTTGTATTTTTTTACAAAGTGGAATTTCGAGAGGTTGACGCTTTCGGCCAGCGTATCTAAGTCCAGTTGCTCGTGCACATGGGTCTGCATCAGGCTGTGAACGCGTTCTATATCCAAGCCTGCTCTTGATAGTTTTTGTCGTGCTAAGGGCTGTAGCAGGGCGATATGGCTGAGTATTTGCCGAAGCTGATTTGCTGCGCAGATATAAGCGTTGAGGTTGTAGGTGGATTCTCGGGCTTCGAGCAGGGCTTCAAAATCGCTGGCAAGGCGCGAGTGAATACCGATGGGGATAATAAATTGTCTTTGCGGGGACTCGCGTTGCTCCAAATGTGCCACAAAATCAGCGGCTTGGTGGCCATGAAAGTGGACCCAATAGATAGTCCAGGGGCGTTTTTGTCGCGCTTTATAGGTGTGGGCTATTCCTTTAGGAATCAGCAATATATCACCGGCTTTGACTCTAACCTTCTTATCATTAAGTACTGCTTCACCTTCACCGTCCAAACAATAGATCATTAGATAATCGTCATGTTCCATCCTTTCCATGTGATGCCCGCTGGCTTCGCGATAGTAGCCCATACCTAGAGGATACAGGCCCTGGCTTAGCGGATTCTGCGCTAATTCAGCTACCACGCGCCTTGGGGTGACAAAGCGAATGCTCTCAGGGGGTAGGGGCCAGTTGGATGGGCTACTCATAGCTACGACCTATGTATTAGGGTAATTACTTATACGATAACAATATAGTCCATCAATTGGACAAGATTATCAATCTTGAATTGCTAGGCTGCATGATAAAACAGAGTTATTGAGTTTGAACGCGACGTAAAACAATACAACTACAACAAGAAATACAGGTATCAGAGAATGACACAGCAAGTACCTTTACTTATCAACGGCGAATTTATTCAGAGTGAATCACAGACCCTGCTTCCAGTAACTAACCCTGCTACGCAGGAAGTG
The DNA here is from genome assembly GCF_047778115.1 of Neptuniibacter sp. QD48_55. Taxonomy (GTDB): domain Bacteria; phylum Pseudomonadota; class Gammaproteobacteria; order Pseudomonadales; family Balneatricaceae; genus Neptuniibacter. The sequence continues at coordinate 105,262 of NZ_CP180555.1, forward strand.
ATTGCACAGGTTCCTTGCGCAACAGCTGCAGAAGTTGATCAAGCAGTAGAAGCTGCCAAAGCTGCGTTTGAAGATTGGAAAGATACTCCTGTAGGTGAGCGTGCTCGTCTAATGCTTCGTTACCAGCACCTGCTAAAAGAGAACCACGATGAGCTAGCTACACTTCTTGCTCAGGAAACAGGTAAAACATTTGAAGATGCGAAAGGTGACGTTTGGCGTGGTATCGAAGTTGTAGAACACGCTTGTAACATCGCTTCTCTATCTATGGGTGAAACGGTTGAGAACGTAGCGCGTAAGATCGATTGCTACAGCATCACTCAGCCACTAGGTGTATGTGTAGGTATTACACCATTCAACTTCCCAGCAATGATCCCACTATGGATGTTCCCAATGGCGATTGCTTGCGGTAACACCTTCGTACTTAAGCCATCTGAGCAAGATCCACTAACGCCAATGCGTTTAGCTGAGCTATTCAAAGAAGCGGGCGCGCCAGACGGTCTTCTACAAGTTGTTCACGGTACAAAAGACGCGGTAAACCAGCTGCTTACTCACAAAGATACGCCAGCAATCTCCTTCGTAGGGTCTGTGGCTGTAGGTGAGCACATCTACCGTACAGGTACTGACAAAATGAAACGTGTTCAGGCATTCGCTGGTGCGAAGAACCACATGGTGGTTATGCCAGATGCGTCTAAAAACCAGGTTGTTAACAGCATTGCCGGTGCCTCTGTTGGTGCGGCAGGTCAGCGCTGCATGGCGATCTCTGTTGCGGTATTCGTAGGTGAAGCACGCGAGTGGATCCCAGAAGTACGCGATGCCCTAGCGAAAGTACAGCCAGGTGCGTGGGATGATCCAAAAGCAGGTTACGGCCCACTAATTAATCCACAGGCGCGCGATCGCGTTCTTAACTTCATCCAAGAAGGTAAAGACGCTGGTGCAGAATGTATTCTGGACGGTAGCGAATGCGTAGTTGACGGTTACCCAGATGGTAACTGGGTTGGCCCAACAATGTTCCGTGGTGTAACGCGCGACATGTCTATCTACCAAGAAGAGATCTTCGGTCCTGTACTGATCGCACTTGAAGTAGATACCTTGGAAGAAGCGATCGAGCTGATCAACGAGAACCCATACGGAAACGGTACTTCCATGTTCACTTCGTCTGGTGCAGCTGCACGTAAGTACCAGCACGAGATCAAAGTAGGTCAGGTTGGTATCAACGTACCAGTACCAGTGCCTCTACCAATGTTCTCTTTCACAGGCTGGAGAAAATCTTTCTACGGTGACCAGCATGCTTACGGTAAGCAAGCGGTTAAGTTCTACACCGAGACTAAGACTGTAACAGCGCGTTGGTTTGAAGATGATATCGATACTGGCGTGAACACAACGATCCAGTTGAAGTAATCAGTTGTTACGAACAGAACAATAACGAGAAAGAGGCACGGTTGCGTGACCTCTTTCCACCTAAGGAGAGAGCAATGGATTTCGAGCTGAATGAAGATCAGATTGCATTCGCCGATATGGCCCGTGCCTTTGCGCAAAATGAGTTTGAGCCCCATGCAGCTGAGTGGGATGAAAAACAGATTTTTCCTGTTGATGTGCTGCGTCGAGCAGGTGAGATGGGCTTTTGTGGCCTGTATTCACCGGAAGATGTTGGTGGTCTAGGCCTGAGCCGCTTAGATGCCAGCATTATCTTTGAGCAGTTGGCGATGGGTTGTACCTCGACCACTGCGTTTATCACGATTCACAACATGGCCGCGTGGATGATTGCCGATTTTGGTAATCAGGAAACCCGTGAGCACTGGTGCCCAGATCTAACCGCCGGTCTGAAATTAGCGTCTTACTGCTTAACCGAGCCAAATGCCGGTTCCGATGCCGCATCGCTTAAATCTACGGCACGTCGTGAGGGTGATAACTACATCCTAAATGGCAGCAAGATCTTTATCTCCGGTGCCGGTAGTACCGATGTGCTTGTGGTGATGGCACGTACCGGTGAAGAGGGACCAAAAGGGATCTCTGCTTTTGCGGTGGATGCTAAGAGCGAAGGCATCGTTTACGGCCGTAAAGAAGAAAAGATGGGCTGGAACAGTCAGCCGACACGAATGATTACCTTTGAAGACGTGGTAGTACCGGCATCTGCTCTACTGGGCAATGAAGGTGACGGCTTCAAAATTGCGATGAAAGGCCTTGATGGTGGTCGTATCAATATCGCGACTTGCTCGATTGGTACTGCACAAGCGGCGTTGAACAAAGCGCGTGACTATCTGCATGAGCGTAAGCAGTTTGGTAAAGAGCTAGCGCACTTCCAAGCGTTGCAGTTCAAGTTGGCAGATATGGCGACTGAGCTTGTGGCAGCAAGACAGCTAGTACGTTTGGCAGCATCGAAACTGGATGCAGGCCATGCCGATAAAACGGCGTACTGCGCGATGGCAAAACGCTTTGCCACTGATGTTGGTTTTAACATTGCTGACGAAGCTCTGCAGATCTTTGGTGGCAACGGCTATATCAAAGAGTACCCATTGGAGCGCTACCTACGTGATAACCGCGTGCACCGCATCCTTGAGGGTACTAACGAAATTATGCGCGTCATTATTGCTCGTCGAGTATTAATGGAAGATGCAGCGGATCTTGTGTGATCCGGTAGGACAGAATTGGAGAAAGCTATGACAGATAAATTGATTGTAGAAAAACACGGTCATACCGCCGTTATCACCATGAATAATCCTCCGGCCAACACTTGGACCGAAGAGAGTCTGTCGGGTTTAGTCACTATTGTTGACGAGCTAAACCAAGACAAACAGATCTATGCTTTGGTACTGCGCTCTACGAGCGAGAAGTTCTTCTCTGCAGGTGCCGATCTAAACCTGTTTGCCGATGGTGATCGTGCGATGGCACGAGAAATGGCGAGCCAGTTTGGACGTGCTTTTGAAAGCTTATCTAAATTCCGCGGTGTATCTATAGCAGCGATCAACGGTTTTGCCATGGGTGGCGGTTTAGAAGTCGCGTTAGCCTGTGATATTCGCGTTGCCGAAGAGCAAGCACAGATGGCTCTGCCAGAAGCGACCGTTGGTCTACTGCCATGTGCTGGCGGTACGCAGAACCTAACCATGCTGGTGGGTGAAGGCTGGGCTAAGCGCATGATCCTTTGTGGCGAGCGTATCAAAGCGCCACAAGCTAAAGGTATCGGTTTAGTTGAAGAGCTAGTTCCACAAGGTCAGGCTTACGACAAGGCGATGGAGTTGGCAAAAGCGGTAGAAAAACAAAGTCCAACGGCGATCGCGGCGTGTAAGCAACTGATTCAGAACAACCGCACTCATCACTGGGATGCCGGTTACCGTCTAGAACGCGAACTGTTTGTTGATCTATTCCACACCGAAGATCAGAAAGAGGGTGTGAACGCATTCCTAGATAAGCGTGCACCTGAGTGGAAAAACCAATAAGGGACTGATTGATGAGCTGCGTACTGTTTAACGAATACCCAACCCAAGACGGCAAGAAGATTGTAGAGATCAGTCTGAATGCCGAGCGCTCTTTGAATGCGCTGACCTTGGAGATGATCGACCTGATCCAGCCAAAACTGGATGAGTGCAAAACAGACGATTCTGTCGTGGCGATCCTGCTGGATAGCGCCGGTGAGAAAGCGTTTTGTGCCGGTGGCGATGTCGTCAATCTTTACAAGGCGATGACCGGTGAGGGCGATGCTTCCTTTCCAGAAGATTTCTTCACCCGGGAGTACACGCTGGATTACACCATCCACACTTATCCAAAACCAATTATCTGTTGGGGTGCGGGCATTGTGATGGGCGGCGGCATGGGCCTAATGAACGGCTGTAGCCACCGTATCGTGACCGAAAGCTCTCATTTGGCGATGCCAGAAGTAACGATCGGCCTTTACCCAGATGTAGGTGGTAGCTGGTTCTTGAATCACATGCCGGGTCGTACAGGTCTGTTCCTAGGTCTGACGGGTAACCCAATGTTCGCTGCTGATGCGTTGTTCCTTGGCTTGGCAGATCGCTTTGTTGCGAATGAACTACGCCAGAACATGGTTGAAGGGCTACAAGCGGAAAACTGGGATGGCTGTGCAACAGCTGCCGTTAACCGCGTGCTAAGGATTGTAGAAGAACAGTCGCAACCGCAGTTCAAATCGGAGTCCCCGATTCAACAGCATTACGACTTTATCCAGAAGATTACCGATCACGACAGCGTTGAAGAGATTGTCTCTGCACTGTTGGCGGTTGAAAGCGACGACAAGTGGATCAATCGCTCCCAGAAAGCGATCGGCCATGGCAGTCCTCTGGCGATCAACCTGATCAAACAGCAACTAGAACGCACCGATCAGATGTCCCTGAAAGAGGTGTTCTGTGCCGAGATTATTCTGTCTGTGCAGTGCTGCAGTCATCGTGAATTCCCAGAAGGCGTGCGAGCGCTGCTTGTGGATAAAGATGGCAAGCCGCAGTGGACCTATCCAACACTGGCAGAGGTCGATCAGGCAAAAGTAGCTGAGTTTTTTGAGTCACCTTGGAAAGGCGACGGACAGGAGAACCCACTCGCCAATTTGTAAGGCGTGGGCAATGAAGATGGGATGCAGCGTTAAGCATCCAGATAAAACAACGATGTATAACAACTAGTTATAACAATAACAGGACTAGAGAAATGGCGACTATCGGTTTTATAGGTTTAGGTAACATGGGTGGTCCAATGGCGATCAACCTTGTTAAAGCGGGTCATTCAGTAAAAGCATTCGACCTGTCTCAAGATGCAATTGCCAAAGTAGTGGCTGAAGGTGGCCAAGCTGCTGCGACAGCCGTAGATGCAGCAACAGATGCTGAGTTTGTTATCACAATGCTGCCAGCGGGTAAGCATGTTGAAGGTTTGATGGTATCTGGTGATGCGCCACTGTTTGATGTGGTTGCTGACGGTGCACTAATTATCGACTCATCTACGATCGATGCCGAAACTGCTAAGCAGGTTGCAGCAGTTGGTGCCGAGCGCGGTATCAACTTTATCGATGCGCCGGTATCTGGCGGTGTAGGTGGTGCGGTAGCAGGCACGCTAGCATTCATGGTGGGCGCATCTGACGAGCAGTTCGCTAAAGCAAAACCTGTGCTTGAGTGCATGGGTAAAAACATCTTCCACGCTGGTAGCAACGGCGCAGGCCAGGTCGCTAAAGCGTGTAACAACATGCTGCTAGCGATCCTAATGACAGGTACATCTGAAGCCCTAAACATGGGTGTGAAGAACGGCCTAGACCCAGCAGTGCTATCTGAAATTATGAAGCAGAGCTCCGGTAACAACTGGTCACTACAGGTTTACAACCCGTTCCCAGGTGTGATGGAAGGCGTACCTTCTTCTAACGATTATCAAGGCGGTTTCCAAGTCGATCTAATGTTCAAAGATTTAGGTTTGGCGATGGAGCTAAGCCAACAAAGTGCGTCCCCAACTCCAATGGGTTCGCAGGCACGTGCACTGTTCAATCTGCACAAAGCCAACGGTAACGGCGGGTTGGACTTCTCCAGCGTTCTTCGTCTTTACCAAGACCAGTAAAAAACTTATCCACAGATAAGCGAAACCTGCCAGTTGATGCGTGCTGGCAGGACTTTCCAACCTAAAACAAAAATAATTGAGGTTGATTCGATGGGATACAATCATGAGTATCAGTTGGCTTTGGCGAACACCGAAGCTTACTGGGCGGATCAGGCTGACCGTATTTCTTGGTTCAAAAAGCCGACAAAGACCCTTACAAAAACAGATTTTGGTACCTACAGCTGGTACGCCGATGGTGAGCTGAACAGCGCTTATTTAGCGCTGGATTACCATGTGGAAAATGGCCGTGGTGAGCAGGTTGCGCTGTATTACGATTCCCCTGCTGCCGGTAAAAAAGAGGCTATTACTTACAACCAGCTTCTCGATCGTGTTGCCCGTTTTGCCGGAGCCCTAAAAGCTCAAGGCATCGAGAAAGGCGATACGGTTCTAATCTACATGCCGATGATTCCTGAAGCAGCCGTGGCTATGCTGGCCTGCGCTCGCTTGGGTGCGATTCACTCGGTGGTATTCGGTGGCTTTGCTCCTGCAGAGATGGCGATTCGTATCGATGACGCTAATCCGAAGATGATCCTTACCGCGTCTTGCGGTATCGAGTTTGATAAAACCATTGCCTATAAACCGCTGGTGGATAAAGCGATCGATCTGGCCGAGCACAAGCCAGAGCACACTATTGTGTTCCAGCGAGCGATGGTTAAAGCCGATATGGATCGTGATGGCGATCTGGACTGGATTGAAGTTCAGGAAGGTGTCGAGCCTGCGCCATGCACACCGGTTAAAGGTTCTGACCCGCTTTATATCCTTTACACCTCCGGCACTACCGGCCAGCCCAAAGGGATCGTCCGTGATAATGGCGGTCATGCGGTGGCGCTAAGCTATGCCCTGAATAACGTTTACGGCATGCACCCGGGTGATGTTTGGTGGGGCGCGTCCGATATCGGTTGGGTTGTGGGTCACTCCTTCATCGTTTACGGCCCGCTTATGGGCGGTTGTAGTGCGATCTTCTTTGAAGGTAAGCCGATCAAAACACCGGATGCAGGCACGTTCTGGCGCGTAATCGAAGAGTACAAAGTTAACTCTATGTTCTGTGCGCCAACCGCTTTCCGAGCGATTCGTAAAGAAGACCCAGAAGGTGCGTTGTCTCACAAATACGATCTAAACAGCCTGAAGTGGGTGTTTGTTGCAGGTGAAAAGCTAGATTCCTCAACTTTCCACTGGTTGTCTGACCTGTTGAAAGTGCCAGTGATCGATCACTGGTGGCAGACCGAAACCGGTTGGCCGATGACGGCTCCGATGATGGGTTGGGACAATCCATCTGAAGCGCGCTTAGGTTCTACCAATAAACCAATTCCAGGCTACGACATCCGTGTATTGGATGGCGATGGTAACGAAGTCGAAGACGGCGAAGCGGGCAATATTTGCGTGAAATTGCCGATGCCACCGGGCGTTGCTTGGAGCATCTGGAATAATAACGACCGTTACGTTAGCTCATACCTAGAAGCCTTCCCGGGTTACTACCACACCGGCGATGGCGGCTTTAAAGATGACGATGGCTATATCTACATCACCGGCCGTACCGACGATGTGATCAACGTATCCGGTCACCGTTTATCCACAGGTGAAATGGAAGAGGTTGTTTCTGCTCACCCTGCAGTAGCCGAGTGCGCTGTGATCGGCGTAAACGACGAGCTCAAAGGCCAACTGCCTGTTGGTTTGATCGTGCTAAAAGCCGGTGAACAGATCGAAGAAGAGCAACTACAAACGGAGCTGGTACAGATGGTCCGTGAACAAGTAGGTGCCCTTGCTTGCTTTAGAAGCGCAATCGTAGTGCAACGTTTGCCTAAAACACGATCAGGCAAAATCCTGCGCGCGATACTGCGTAAGATTGCAGCTAAAGAGCAGTATAAAATGCCCTCAACCATCGATGACGCCTCAATTCTTCCTGAGATAGAAGCATTAATCGAAGCGCGAGGCGCCATTTAACCCCCAAGAAAAATTACCCACAGGGATAGTTTCTTCCACTAGGAGCTATCCCACCTATTTTTCAGATTCTGCTCTCTTACCGGCCATGTACTTAGCGCATGTGCCGGTTTTTTTGTTTAGGGGCAGGACGCCGCTTCGCGGCTAGAGAAAAATCAGGACGCCACTGCGTGGCTAGAGGACGGCTGCGCCTAGAGGGAAAGGCTTTGAGTAGCTAGTGACTAGAGAAAAAACTAAGTAGTTAATAGTTGCGTTCTAGCTGTTACAGCGTCTAGTTATTCACCCATGTTCTTCATGAATTGCTCAATTTTTAGTCTAGTGCTAACATTTGTGTGTACGTTATTGTAGGAGTCTATTATGGACACTCGAATTCAATTTCGCGTCGATGAAGAAATAAAACGCCTGGCGCAGCAGATGGCTGAGAGCCAAGGGCGAACGCTGAGTGATGCTTGCCGTGAGTTAACCGAACAGCTAGCTGAGCAACAACGTAAGGTGCAATCTCATGATGCATGGTTAACCGAAGAGGTAAACCAAGCATTTGATAAGCTAGATGCTGGTGAGGCTGTTTTTGTAGATCATGACTCTGCGAAAGCACGTATGGAAGCACGAAAAGCCAAAATTCGTAACAGGGACAAGCGATGATTCTATGGGAAGAAGAATCACTGAACGACCGAGAAAAGATCTTTGAATATCTTTACGACTTTAACCCAAACGCTGCTGAAAAAACCGATGAGCTAATCGAAGCCAAAGTAGAAAATTTATTAGCACAACCGCTAATGGGCGTTAAACGTGAAGGAAAACGCGGCCGACTACTAATCATCCCCGAAATCTCCATGATCGTATCCTATTGGGTAGATGGTGGTTCTGTTCGCGTTATGCGAGTCCTACACCAAAAGCAAAAGTTTCCAATTGTTTAATAATCATTCAGTTAAGGCAAGATATCCCAGCGGGGCTAGAGACCGGCTTTGCCTTTTTGGACGCTAACGCTAGAGGAAAAGCTGAATTGAACAGTTGCACCTACATACTGACCGAGGTTAATGATTTCTATCGTTGCCATGTATTAGCATAGTTACTTTAGTTTTTCTGTTTAGTAGGGATAAATGAAGTTTCGTACTAAAACCATCCTAGGGGTAGCAGTGATTGAGCTTATCCTTCTGGGTATCCTCACGCTCAATTTTATCTCTATGCTTCGAGATTCCAACCAAGAAGAAGCGCTACGTAAGGTCAAACTCACTGAGTCACTTATGATTGCAGCCAGCGAGGATGCGGTCATTTCCTATGATATAGCTACTTTGCAGTCTTTAGCGGATAACGTCATACAGACTCAAGAGCTAGCATATGTTCGTTTTTGGGATAATGACTACAACATTCTCGTTGAAAGCTGGTTGTTAGATGAGAAAACGGCAAGTGACTTCTATCGTTCTTCTGAAACCCTACATCGCACGATACCTATTGAGGTTTCAGGGCAAATTTCGGGTTACGTCCAGTTTGGGATTGATCAGGGCTATATGGCTAACCTTCTCAATACAGCAATCAATCAGACTGTCTCCCTTGCCGTATTTGAAATTCTTCTCGTTGCAGCATTTTCTGCCTTATTAGGCGTTTACTTAACTAATCAGTTGACGGGGCTGACTCTAGCGTCGAACAAAATCAGAGAAGGTAATCTTGGATTCAAACTGCCTGTACGTGGCAATGATGAGCTGTCTGAAACGGTCCAAGCCTTCAATACAATGTCCACTACTTTGAAGCGGCTTGAGATTCAGCGTTTACAGGAAAAAGAGAAACTAGAAATCGCTCATCAGAGGATGCGCTCTTTACTAGATAATTTCCCTTTCCTTATTTGGTTAAAAAATAATGATGGTCAATTTTTATCGGTTAATAAAGCCTTTGCCGATGCGTGTGGAAAGCACAATCCAGAGTCAGTTGAAGGGCTAACAGACTTTGATGTTTGGCCTACAGATCTGGCCAATCAATATCGAATAGATGATCTAAAAGTTATTAATTCAGCCAAAGGCAAAGTGGTTGAAGAGAAAGTTGAATCCGAAGGCGAAAGAATCTGGATAGAGACGTTTAAATCGCCTGTAGTTCATCACGATAAAGTCATAGGGACGGTCGGTTTCGCGCGTGATGTGTCGGAAAGAAAGGAAGCAGCTGAGCGGCAACGTAAAGCAGAAGCTATTTTTAACTCCGCCTCAGAAGCGATACTTCTTGCGGACGCATACGCCAATGTAAAAATGATTAACCCTGCTTTCACGCAAATTACAGGGTATGAAGAAGATGAAATTTTAGGACAGAACGCATCGATACTCAGTTCTGGGCAGCATGATAAAGAGTTTTATCAAATCATGTACGCGGCCTTGGAAACCGAAGGTTCCTGGCAGGGTGAGATTCATAATCGTAAGAAAAACGGTGAGCTCTATGTTCAGTGGCAAACAATTGTTGCTTTGAAGGGCGAGCATGGCCAGGTTGAAGAGTATCTCGCAATATTCAGTGACATTACCCAGAAGAAAGCAGCTGAAGACGAGATTAAATATCGGGCTAACTATGATCAATTAACAGGACTGCCTAATCGAACCTTACTCAATGAACTCTTAAAGCAAGAGCTGCTGCGCAGCCATAGAGAATCAAAAAAGAGTGCGGTGATGTTCCTAGATTTAGACCACTTCAAAAGGATTAACGATACGCTTGGTCATGCTATTGGTGACCTGTTGTTGCAGAAAGTATCTGAGCTGCTGCAAACCACTATTCGGGATTCAGATGTAGTCGCGCGTTTGGGTGGTGATGAATTTATCGTGATCTTATCTGATGTGGATAATGTGACAGATATAAGCGCTGTCGCAGAAAAAATAGTTACCTCTTTGGGCACACCTATTCATATCCATGAGCACGAAATTCGTACTTGTACGAGTATTGGCATAGCGGTATTCCCTGAGGATGGACGTGATGAGGAAGAGCTGCTCAGTCATGCTGATATGGCAATGTATAAAGCTAAAGAGTCAGGTCGAGGTCAGTATCGATTCTTCAATACTGAGATGGCAAAAGAGATCAGATCATCTAGATCAATAGAGTTAGAGCTCAGCAACGTAATAGAAAATGAAGAACTGTGTGTTGCTTTCCAGCCAATCGTCAACATTTCCGATCATTCCATTTGTGGCTATGAAGCGTTGATGAGGTGGCCCGAGCAAACCAATCAGAAAGTATCTGTAGAACAGTCTATTCGTAACGCTGAAGAGTTCGGATTGATTCAGCCTCTCTTTGAAGTTGTATTTAATAAAGCTGCTCAAGGCTTTAGCCAATTGCTTAAAGACTCGGCTACTGCTGATCTGTATTTCACGGTTAATGTGTCGTCACATCAAATCCCAGATCGTTTATCGCTTGATTGGGTTGTTCAACGATTGGCCGATTATGGATTATCGCCTCAGCATTTGATCATAGAGTTAACAGAAGGTGTTTTCCTCTCGGACTCGCCTGAGAATCTAAGATGGTTAAAGCGTGCACGAGAGATGGGAATTCGTATTTCACTGGACGATTTTGGAACAGGATATTCTTCATTAGCTTACCTGAAACGTTTCACCGTTGATTTCCTTAAAATTGATCGTGGCTTTGTAGCGAATTTGCAACAGACAGGGGCAGATTACTCTCTTATCAAATCAGTTATTTCTCTCTCTGATGCCTTTGGTCTGACTGTTATCGCGGAAGGCGTAGAAACTGAGGAGCAGGCGCAAGTGTTAGCTGAGCTTGGATGCGAAGCAGCACAAGGTTATTTTTATGGAAAACCCAAGCTGGTTCAGTTATCAGAAGCGGAGTCTATTTCCTAAAAGGCTCATTAAAATGCAATGGGATTACTTGAAAAAGAGGGTCTATTTAAGGCCCTCTTTCCATGTAGAGATCAGTTAAATCTACTTACATTTAAGGCATATAAAGCTCGCCATAGAAACCATGGGTATTCAGCGTAATCGTGACCGGAGCGTCACTGGTATTTTGCCAATACCAGCCATGGGTTCCTTTGAATGGCGCGGTGAAATTACCACTCGCTTGCTGTTGGTTTTTGCCAATCCAATAGCTAGTAAATTCATCTTTACCTGCATTGGGTTCTTCCCCGTGCATATCGAAGTAAACCGATCCACCTTCTGCTGACCAGGTAAACACAAAGTTATCACCGGTGTTCATCGGGGATTTTATTTCGGCTCCTTGTCGGGGCATCAACGTTATTTTCATCGTATCACTACGCGGTTCTGTTTCGCCTTTCCAGAGAGGATTTTCAATGCTTACAGCATTGTTAGCCTGTGATGCTTCCTCGGGTACTTCTGGCTCGGTAGCATGCGCTTGGCTTAGTACATTCAAACCCAAAACCTTGCCCATACCTGTTGGGTCTACGCCATATTCAGCAGGAAGGATTGTGGTGACTAAAATGACAGTGCCCGCTACAAACGCTGCAATTGTCGCTTTGATAAGGCTCTTTGTTGACGGTAAGCCGTCTTTATTGATGTGTGAAATATCGTTCATGATGAAATTCCTATGCAGTAACCCAATAGCCCGTTAATTGAAAACCAATGAGCATAAAGCCCAGTGTCATTAGGACTGCATTGGTAAAGAATGCGTGTTGATTAAACGAAGGTGATTTTCGCCAGAAGTTCATGGCAATCAGAATACCTGCCAAAGCTAACATTTGGCCGATTTCCACACCGACATTGAAAGCTAATATGTTTGCCACTAGGCCATCTTCCGACAGAGTGAAGTCTTGCAGTTTTGTTGCCAGACCAAAGCCGTGGAAGAAGCCGAAAATAAGAACGGCAGCCTTTGTGTTTGGCTGAAAACCGAACCATCTTCGAAATGCGCCAAGGTTATCAAGTGCCTTGTACACAACGGATAAACCAATAATCGCATCAACGATATAGGGGTTTACGTGAGTTTCGCTGAGCACCCCGTAAAGCAGGGTTATACTGTGTCCTACAGCGAATAATGTTACGTAGATGGCAACATCCTTCATTTTGAATAGAAAGAAGATGACACCAAATAGAAACAGTAAGTGATCGTAGCCCGTTACCATGTGTTTGGCACCCAAATACATAAAGGGTAACAATTGCATGCCACTGGCACTTTCGATAAACACAGCATCGCCTTCGGCGACACCATGAGCAAAAGCTTGTGTAGATAGCCCCATACTAACAAGCACCACTAGAACCGTAACCACAGCGATAAGGCTACTTTTCCAGAAGGAACGTGGGGTAGATGAAAAGCCTGGATTCATACCAGTACTCCATTCAAAGTTAATACAGATTTTAGTGCGCTATGCGCGATCGATATCTAACCTAAATTGCGCCGCGGAGGGCGATATAGGTCTCTTTGATAGGGAGGTAAGGTATTTAATGTAAGCGCTGGGTAAGTACTTTGAGCATCAACCTGAGGGCGTTCAGGGTATGCGATGATAAATACTTGGTGATCGAGCGCCATGACTGTATGGATAAAGGGATGGTCGTCTTCGGAAATACCAGACGATTCATCGTGCATATGGTCTAGTGCAGGGGGATGGTAGTGCCCATGCTCTAAAGCGACTTGCCAAGGATCAGCCTCAGGCGCTGTATCGTGCTGAGAGATTTGAACGGCCCAGCTCGCTCGGCTCAACGTCGCCACTAGCAGTAAAGCGATTACTGCTATGCGTGTTACGTTAGATGTCAGGCCTTGGCGTATCATTGACGGTTCAAACACCGTTGAAATTGAATTATCTCGATTCTATCGAAGTTGCTTAGGTAAATAAATTATCCACTTGGATTAGCTTAGGGTGCTTCTGTTACTAGGTTATCTTGATAGAAACAACGATCTGGCTCCATTACTATATGCGTTTTAGCAATATTAGAGGCCAGAGTTGAGTGACTAAGAAAGGTTGGGCTCGGTTTGACAAGATCATGCGGTCGATTCACCTGTACATCGCATTATTCTTGGCACCTTGGTTGTTAATGTACGCGACCAGTGCGTTTTTTCTGAACCATAATGATTGGTTTCGGGACCTATTCGACGTCATTCCTCCCGGCTGGGCGATCGTACAGGAACAGGATTTCAAACCCTATGAGATATCTTCCAGTACTCCGCAACTCACGGCACAAAATCTGCTGTCCAGGCTCGATCTAAAAGGCGATTACCAACTACTGGCAGAGTCCAATAACCGTCAATTGGTCATCCTGCGTTATTCTGGTGCCGGTAACTACCGTATTACCTGGCAAAGTGCGCAGGGCAAGGCTGTGGTTGAGCGGTACGTACCAATATCAATGTATGGCTTTTTACACTATCTGCATTTCAAATCTGGGTTTGAAAGAAAGCAGCTTGCTTCGGATATATGGGCGATAATTGTCGATTTTGTCGCTATTTCTATATGGATGTGGGTTATTTCGGGTCTGTATTTATGGATTCGAAGACGAAAGAAGCAGCATGTAGATATTTTGATTTTTGGTTCTGGTATCACTGCCTTCATAGTATTGGCTATTTTGTTGTATCAGTAGAGGGTAATGTTTTATCAAAGTTAAGAAGTGCATCACCGATAAGTAAGTATCTACAGTGCTTTAATTTCTCATTACAGCCATAAAGTCATGTTCTAGCAAGCAACGCGTCCAGCTATTGACCGCTTTTTCCAGCCTTTCCCCGTTACCAGCCGCCTCTATCCGGAATTATATTTTGTTAGGGTTTTCCCTAATAAAATTCTCGTAATATCGCCCGAAACAGGCTATAAATGAGGTTATAAAAACAACAGAAGTAGATGGTATTACCTATATTGAATCAGGTATGGCCATATTTTTGGAGATTCGGGTATGCAGGTTAAAAACAGTGTTTTTGTTATCACCGGTGGTGGTCGTGGTTTAGGACGCGCAATGGCGGAGAACCTAGCAAAGCAGGGTGGTAAGTTGGCACTGATCGATTTGGATCAAGGCAATTTGGATGAAGCGGTTGCTGCATGTTCTGAGTTCGGCGGAGAGTCCCGCGGTTATGTGTGCAATATCACCGATGAGTCTGCGGTTGAGCAAACCTTCAAACAGATCGTAGCTGACTTTGGCGAGATTAATGGCTTGGTCAATAACGCCGGTCTGATGCGCGACGGCATGCTGATCAAAGTGAAGGATGGTGAGCTGCAAGCGAAGATGAGTCTTGAGCAGTTCCAGTCGGTGGTCGAGGTTAATATGACCGGTACCTTTCTCTGTGGTCGAGAAGCAGCGGCTGCGATGGCAACTCAAGGGACAGGTGGCGTTATTGTAAATATCTCCTCGGTGTCCCGTGCTGGTAATATGGGCCAGACCAACTACTCTGCAACTAAGGCTGCTGTCGCAACTATGGTAACGAGTTGGGCGGGTGAACTAGCGCGCCATAAGATCCGTGTTGGTGGTATTGCACCGGGTGTGATTGCGACAGAGATGACGGCACAAATGAAGCCAGAAGCGATCGAGCGTATGGTCGCAGCTGTACCTGTTCGCCGCTTAGGTGAAGTGGAAGAGATGGCGCATACACTGCAGTATATTATTGAGAACGAGTTCTTTACGGGTCGTATCGTTGAGATGGACGGCGGTCTACGTATCTAATCCGTAGGAGTGATGAGACTTAAATCAGCCTCATCACTCGTCTTCGATCGGTTCACTTTCGCAGGCGTTTTTGAAACTCAAGGTAAAGCTAAAGCTACTACCTTCATCTGGTGTGCTGTCGATCTCTAGCTCTCCATCCATCATCTCGATTAATTGCTTGCTGATAGATAGATTCAGTCCGTGTCCGGTCTGTGTGCTAAAGGCAGGTGCGCTATCGTTACCGGTGATGTTAAACAGGGTTTTTATCTTGTCTTCATCCATGCCTAGGCCGGTATCACGAATAGAAAACTCAAATTGTGACAGTGCGTTGCTGCTAGCTTGTTGCGAAACGCTCAAGATCACGGAGCCTTGGGTGGTAAATTTCAGGGCGTTATCGAGGAAAATATTCAAAATCTGCAACAGGCGCTTGGAATCACCAAACAGGGATGTGTTGATCACTTTTGTTTTCAGTTTGAGCTGTAAACCTTTACCTTGGGCTGCGGGTTTGTTGTGGTCGATCGCTTCGCTGACCAGTGATTCAAGGTTAAATCGAATCGGGTTTAGGTGTGCTTTGCCGGATTCTATTTCGGAGTAATCGACAAGGTTTTCGATCACTTTGAGTAGGTTTTCAGCTGAGTGATGAATCACGCTAAGCACTGCTACAGGATCTTGGATCTGGCTGTTCTGAGCGTTCTGCTCGGTTAGGGTGATGATCGCATTTAACGGTGTATGGATTTCATGACTGATGTTCGACAGGAATTGCGACTTAGATTGACTGATCTGAGCCAGTTCTTGCGCCTTAATCGCAATTTCGTGATTTGATCTCTGCAGGTCTGATGTTCTTTCTCTAACAGCCGTCTCCAAGTTGGAGCGGATGCTGATATCTTCTAGCGAAATAATCAGAGAGGGGATCAGCGTACTGATAAATTGTTGCTCTTCGATGCTGATACTGACGGGGGTTTTTGACAGTATTTCGATGGAGCCTACGAGCTCTTTACCGTGTCGAAGTGGGATGTTGATCAGATTACCTTGCAGTTTTTCCTCGGAATGCGAGGTCTTGCTATGTATCTGAGCATCCCGAACCAAGATCTCAATTTTTCCATCCTGGCGGTACGATTCCTCAATTATTGGCGTGTCTGACGCGTCTAAGTTAGGAATGCGGTTGGTATTTTGATGGTAGTAAGAGATATACAACGCCGATGAAGATAAACAGGGAATCGCTTCAGAGATCACATTAGATACCGCAGAGAAAGAGTCCTGTTTCTCTTTGCTCTCTTTCATTTCCGTTACGCTGCGGAGCAGCAAAAGTGCTAGCTTGTGAGATCTATCGAGGTTTTTGTTTAGCTCGTTAAGTTGGTCTGAGGATTCCGCTAAACGGGTAGTCATGGCGTTGATACTTTGCTCGAGCACCTTCAACTCATCATGACGTTTTCTTGGAATGGTGATGTCAGATTTGCTGAGCTTATCAAAAGTTAAATTCTGCAAGGCACTACTAAGATGCTCAATGGGACGTATCAGCGTAGGACGCACGATATAGAGGAAAATAGCCCACAATGCGGTTGTTTTGATGATGGCATTAATAATGATTAGCGCGAAGCCCGCTTGTACCTTGGTAAGTACAACGTCGGAGCTGGAGTAAAATACCGCTCGACCTACAGCAGCCTCTTCATTTTCCTTGGTGTAAACAATGGAGAACTCGTGTTCCAATAATTGTGTGGGTAAAATTCCGCCAGAGTGCTCAGCTAAATTGTCGTGGGTTAAACCTTCCGCAGAGATAAGCGAATCGCCTAAATCATAAATCTGTAAGCCAACGATAGAAGGGAGTTTCACTATACCTGGTGTAATCGTTTTGGTGCGTTCCAGATCTAAATCCCAAAGGGAATCGGCTAGAGGCTCTTCAAACGAGCTTTGGTAAAGCTGCAGATCCTGCAGCATCGAAGACTTTACGTTGAAGTATTCGATTGCCATGTGAGCCAAGGTTACTATGGCGGCGATAATGATGTAGATCGAAAAAACTAGCTTGATCAGATTGAAGCCGATTGAATCCTTGATTGGTATGGTGCTATCACCCTTCATCATTGATCCTTTTATATCTGACAGTGAGGAGGAATCCATTCGGACCAGACCGTCTGGTTGTCGGCCATCCATTTATCAGCTGCAGCTTCGTAACTCAGACCATCTACATCAACCATTGAGGCCAGCTGGGCAATCATGGCGTTGCTGAAGTTGATGTTTTGTAAGGTTTCATAAGCGCAAGGCCAAGTGTCGGGCATGCCTTTCCAAGCGACTTTTTTGAGCCAACCCTTTTTCGGGTTGCCGCAATCGTGCAGGAAGCGCGGGTTGGTCCCCCAACTGGGTTTAGTCTCGCAGTCGGGGTGATAGTCTGGAAATTCAATAAAGCGGCCCGGGTATTTGGCTTCCACCCAGTTGGGTGTCCAGTTAAATAAAACGATAGGTCGTTGTTCGATAGCCGCACGTTTTAGCTCGACCCAAAGATCATCGCCTTGCTCAACGGTGATCGCTTTAAAGTCCATGCCGAGTGCGCGGATGCGAGCGGCATCAGGTTTCTCCCATGGTCCGCCTAGGTACATCCCTTGCGGGGCAGTGCGGGGATCAACAAAAAGGTCGGAGCATTTTTTTAGCGCCTGCCAATCTGGTAAGCCTGGGCATAACTCTTCGACATACAGTGGATACCACCACTCTTCTCGGGTGATGGCATCGTGGGTGCCGGCATCCACTATAGCTCCGGCATCGATCATACGTTGGAACATCTTGGACATAGTGCCTTCCCAGACTTCGACTTGAACATGGCTCAAGCCTAGTTTGAGTGAACCCCACTGGGCATTACTGGTTTTGTTTACGTAACCGACGTTATAGCCCATCGATTGCAGTACCTGACCCGTAACTCGAGCCAGCACTAACTGGCTGGTCCAGTCGTTCAGTAAAACTTGAATAGGTTTGTCTGATTCCGGCACAGCAGGCTGGTTAGCTGATGTCAGGGGCGCAAAGATAAGTATCAAAAGCGCAGCAATCCATTTATGGCAACGCAGGGTCATAAAATCCTTCTCTGGCTTTGTGTACGAAATTTAAATAGTAGTAATGTTCAGACAGGTTTAACCTCGCGGGCTAACCTCTTGTAAATGTAGCAGTATTTCCAGAAGGCGCCAGCTTACAGCCAGCGTCGAACTTGCTGAGTGTAGGTCTTGTAGCTATCACCAAATAGTGCGGTGAGCGCTTGCTCTTCGGGTTGGATCTGAAACTTGTTCATATACAGGATAAAGCCAACCGAACAGAGCAATGAAGCGGGGTTGGCAAGGTAAACTGCCCAGCTTAAAAGTAGGCACACCAAACCTACATACATAGGGTTGCGTGTGTATTGGAATATGCCTGTGGTGACTAATGCAGAGCTTGCTTCTGGTGTGGTTGGATTCACGGTTGTTTGAACTTTACGAAATGAAATAACACCGGCTAAACCAAACACTAAACCGATCAGAATAATGGCTACTGCAATGGGAATGCGAAGTTCAGTTTGTATCGAAAGGAAAGGCAGTAATTTGGCGCAAAGCCACATCAAGCCTGCAAAGATTAATACCAGTGCGACAGGTGGAATTTTCAGTTCTAGCTTAAGCATGTGGCTTCTCAGGTTGTGAAATCCTAGGTTTAGTATCACCTAATATAAACAATCTGGGAATTATCTTGAGCTAAAAAAATCCGAGGCTTCGATGGATGAAGCCCCAGATTTCCACAACTTTATAAGAAAGTCGGGAGGTTACATGTTTGGATAGTTTGGCCCACCCATGCCTTCTGGTGTAACCCATCTGATATTTTGCGCCGGATCTTTAATATCGCAGGTCTTACAGTGTAAGCAGTTTTGCGAGTTGATCTGGAAGCGTTGACCACCATTTTCTTCATCATCCACCACTTCATATACCCCTGCAGGGCAGTAACGTTGTGCTGGTTCTGCAAAGGTTAACAAGTTTGTCCCTAGTGGGATGCTGCTATCCATTAATTGCAGATGGCAAGGTTGGTCTTCCTCGTGGTTGGTATTGGAAAGGAAAACCGAGGAGAGCTTGTCGAAGCTCAGTTTGCCATCAGGCTTAGGATATTCGATCGGCGTAAAGTTACTCGCTGGTTGTAACTGAGCGTGGTCTTCGTGGTCATCATGCAGGGTAATCGGCAGCTTACCGGCGAAGATATTCTGATCTACATAGTTGAATGCACCGCCCATAATGGCACCAAACTTATGCATCGCAGGACCAAAGTTACGGGAGCGGAACAGCTCATCGTATAGCCAAGATTGCTCGAATAGATCCTGATAACGCTCAAGGTCTGTACCACCAGAACAACCAGACGCTACCGCTTCAAAGATCGCTTCAGCACCGAGCATGCCGGATTTCATCGCCGTGTGAGTGCCCTTGATCTTGCTGAAGTTCAGTGTGCCGGCATTACAGCCAACCAATAAACCACCTGGGAAGTTCATTTTTGGCAGAGAGTTGAAGCCGCCTTTAGTGATCGCACGGGCACCATAAGATACACGGGTACCGCCGTCTAAATGTTTCTTTAATACAGGGTGATGTTTCAGACGCTGGAACTCATCAAATGGACTGATATGCGGGTTGGCGTAGTTAAGGTCTACGATCAAGCCGGCAACCACTTGGTTGTTATCCGTGTGATAAAGGAAGAAACCGCCACTGGTATCTTTATCTAGAGGCCAGCCCGAACCATGCACGACCAAGCCTGGTTGGTGCTGTTCGGCTGGGATATCCCATAGCTCTTTGATACCAATGCCGTAGTGTTGTGCATCTGCTTCTTGGTTCAGATCAAACTTGTTGATCAGCTCTTTGCCTAAGTGACCACGACAGCCTTCGGAAAAGACGGTGTATTTAGCGTGTAGCTCCATACCTGGCATGTAGCTGTCTTTCTGCTCGCCTGTTTCAGTTAGGCCCATATCACCTGTGGCAATACCGCGTACGCTGCCATCGGCATTGTAAAGAATCTCAGAAGCTGCGAAGCCCGGGAAAATTTCTACGCCTAGTTCTTCAGCGCGTTCGGCTAACCAACGGCAGACATTACCTAAACTAACAATGTAGTTGCCTTGGTTGTGCATCGTTTTTGGCACAAAGGCATTAGGGATTTTGTTACCGTTGTCGCCATCTTTAAGCAGGTAAACCTCATCTTCCGTAACTGCCGTCGTTAGCGGAGCATCTTGCTCTTTCCAATTAGGGAACAGCTCATCTAGGGCACGGGTTTCCATAATGGCGCCGGACAGAATATGGGCGCCTACTTCAGAGCCCTTTTCGACTACGCATACGGTTAGCTCTTGTTCTTTATCTTGTGCTAATTGCATCAATCTGCAAGCAGTTGATAAGCCTGCAGGGCCTGCACCTACGATGACTACATCAAATTCCATCGACTCTCTTGTCATGTCGATCTCCCCTCATAGTTGGTTGAGGAATCTGCGTTATTCTGCCGCTCTCTAGTGATTCCACTTAGTTATGTGAGACTGCTCTATAAAAGAGGACTCGTTTATAGAGGAGTATTATATAGGTGTTTTCCCTAATAAATAAATAGCCTGATTATTAGCCTATAGGAGGGTTTTATAAATTTTAGGGGTGTTTGCTTATTATTTTTAAATGAGTATGATTAGGGAAAACACTTATTATGCTTGAGGCGAATTGCCTACGTCGCCGAAATGAGCGCATATTTAGACATAAGCAAAACAGAGTGTGTGAAGCGCTCTTACAACTAAAACTAAAAGGTCTTTGCTGATGAAGGTACTTGTAACCGTTAAACGTGTTATCGACTACAACGTCAAAGTACGTGTTAAGTCGGACAATACAGATGTTGATTTGGCCAACGTAAAAATGGCTTTGAATCCATTTTGTGAAATTGCTGTCGAAGAAGCCGTGCGCTTAAAAGAAGCGGGCACAGCTTCAGAAATTGTTGTGGTGTCTATTGGCCCTAAAGCCTGCCAGGAGCAGATCCGTACGGCGCTAGCCCTCGGTGCAGACCGTGGTATCCAGATCGAAACTGAAGATATGCCTGAGTCACTTAACGTGGCGAAGTTACTGGCGAAAGTGATCGATGAAGAGCAGCCTGGTCTTGTGATTATGGGTAAACAGGCGATCGATTCTGATAACAATCAGACCGGCCAGATGTTGGCTGCGCTAACTGATATGCCACAAGGTACTTTCGCCTCTGAAGTTAAGATTGAAGGTGACAAGGTTAATGTGACTCGTGAAGTTGATGGCGGTTTACAGACGGTTGCACTGAACATGCCGGCAATCGTGACCACCGATCTACGCTTGAATGAGCCTCGCTATGCTTCTCTGCCAAATATCATGAAGGCTAAACGTAAGCCTTTAGATATTAAAACTCCGGCTGATCTAGGTGTTGAGCTGAAAGCACATACCAAGTTGCTAAAAGTGACGCCGCCTGCTGAACGTCAGGCCGGGATTAAAGTCTCCAGTGTTGATGAGCTGGTGGAAAAACTTAAAAACGAAGCGAAAGTACTTTAAGGGGCGAAGACATGGCGATTTTAATTATTGCAGAACATGACAATAGCGCTCTAAAGGGAGCGACGTTAAATGCAGTGACAGCTGCATCTCAGATGGGTAGTGATCTTCACCTGCTGGTTGCTGGTGCAAACTGTAGCGCTGTAGCAGAGGCTGCTTCACAAGTAGCAGGTGTTGAGAAAGTTTTGCTGGCAGACAATGCTGCTTACGAACAACAACTTGCTGAAAATATGGGTAAGTTGGTGGCTGAAATAGGTAAGGATTACAGCCATATCGTAGCGCCCGCGACGACTACAGGTAAAAACTTTATGCCGCGTGTGGCTGCGCTTTTAGACGTAGCGCAGATCTCTGATATTACTGCGGTGGAATCGGATAATACCTTCCAGCGTCCAATCTATGCCGGCAATGCGATCGCAACGGTTGAATCTTGCGACTCGGTAAAAGTTATCACTGTCCGTGGTACTGCATTTGATGCTGCGGCATCTGAGGGGGGAAGTGCTTCTACTGAGAGTATTTCAGCAGTACACGACAGTGGTATCTCTAGCTTTGTTGGCGAAGAGATGGCGCAGTCTGATCGTCCAGAACTTACAGCTGCAGAGGTAATCATCTCTGGTGGTCGTGGTATGGGTAACGGTGAAAACTTTGCCATGCTGGAAAAAGTCGCAGATAAGCTGGGTGCAGCAGTCGGTGCATCCCGTGCAGCAGTAGATGCAGGCTTTGTACCGAACGATATGCAGGTGGGTCAAACCGGTAAGATCGTTGCGCCAGAGCTGTATATTGCTGTAGGCATCTCCGGTGCGATCCAGCACTTGGCGGGTATGAAAGATTCGAAAATTATTGTCGCAATCAACAAAGATGAAGAAGCGCCAATCTTCTCGGTCGCCGATTACGGTTTAGTGGCAGATCTATTTGATGCCGTTCCTGAGCTAGAGCAAAAGTTATCTAGTTAGGATAAATAGTCTTCTACGTGTGAATTACCTCTTTTTCACTCTACGTTTGCCGGTACCGTTGGTACCGGCTTTTTTATGCCTGTGGTTCTATACCATCGTGAATTTCAGGTGCTGTTAGCGGTAGTTCTAAAATAAAGGTAGTGCCGGTATCGAAGCTACTGTTGACTCGGATCGTGCCACCTAAAACGTGATTCACGATCGAATAAACAATGCTCAAACCTAAACCGGAGTTTCCTTGCCCAAGGGAGGTTGTGAAGAACGGATCAAACACCTGTGCTAGATATTTTGATGGGATGCCGCAGCCGTTATCTGCCACTTTAAGGATGATATTCTCATCACTTTTTGCATAGCTTATAGATACATCAACAGGTTCTGCTTGGTTAGATCCATGGATAACCGCGTTGTTGATTAGGTGGACTAATGCTTGTGCCAGCGGAGCTGGGTAAGTGTCCATCGTCAATGTGGAATCGCCATTTACAGATACATTGATCTTGTCCTCTTCAATATCGTTGGTAGCGATCACGGTTGAGTCTTCAATGACTTCCGCAATATTGATCAGTTGCCGGTGCTCTTGGCTTTGGTGAACTGATATCTGTTTGAAGTTACGCAGTAGGGTAACGGCCCGTCGCAGTGCGTCTGCTTCTAGCTCTAAGGATCCTTGGCTGTCACTTAGGAAATCGAGTAACGCTTGTTTGGTTAAGGCGTCATTACCGACCAGCTTTTCGAGTTGATCAATCTGTTCTTTTAGAGTGCTACTCAAGGTAATAGCCATACCCAAAGGTGTGTTTATCTCATGAGCGACGCCGCTCACTATGGAGTTAAGCGCGGCCATTTTTTCAGTTTGTACGAGCTGTTTTTGAGTACGGGTGAGGCGATCAACCGTTTCTTCGAGAGAGGCTTTGGCGCTGGATAGAGATTGAGTGCGTTCTCTGACTTGGCGCTTTAACGTAATAATGGACGCTAATGCTAAGCAGGCTAAAACGAACGCGGCTCCAAAACCGAACTGATAGTAGATCTGGTTAAGTTTATCTTCTGTGAGATAGACCATGTTATATCCAGACCACTGCTGATTAAGGCTTGCTAGGGTACCCTCTTTTTCCATCAGTTCTATGCCTTTTTGGAGCTGTTGGACCAGTTCAGTATCGTTTTTTCTGACTCCCATATGGGTCGCTTTGGTAGCGATTGGGGTGGGTGCAAACTTAATCCCTTTTAGTTTATTTTTTTGAACCACATAAGAACCGACCCATTTAGTGGTAGCTAAGGCATCAATCTCACCTTTCAAAAGTTTTTGGAAACCATCTAGATGATCATTGATTGTGACTAGCTCTGCTTGGCTTTGGGTCTCTATTATTTTGCGAGGAAAGCCGCCTTTAGATACGCCGGTTTTGATCCCTTTGAGATCTTCTAAACCATGGATTGTGAGGTTATCACTGCGAAGGAAGAGACTAATTTCAAACTGTAAAAAACTATCAACAAAGGCGTAATCTTTAACCCGGTCAGGGTTAGGACTGAAAACGGTCAGAACATCGGCTCTACCTTCTAACACGGCTTGCTGCGCCTGCTTCCAATTCATCAGGTTGTATTCAACTTTGCGGTTTAGCGCTTTCGAATATTCTTCAAGAAAAGACGCAAAAATTCCCCTTGGTTTGCCATCTTCTAACCACTCAATCGGTGGGTAATCTTTATCTCCAACAAAGCGAATGGTGGGTTGTTCGCTGTCAGGTCCAAAGGTGATTTGCGCAATAGATAGCTGGGAGAAAAGAAAGAGCATTCCAGCAAATAGCATCTGATAAGTGACACGCATCAATATTTTATATCTCTAAATTAAATACTCTGTTT
The DNA here is from genome assembly GCF_047778115.1 of Neptuniibacter sp. QD48_55. Classification (GTDB taxonomy): domain Bacteria; phylum Pseudomonadota; class Gammaproteobacteria; order Pseudomonadales; family Balneatricaceae; genus Neptuniibacter. Next base: position 129,625 of record NZ_CP180555.1, read on the forward strand.
ATTGAGTATAGGAAGACTTGGATTAGATGCCATGGAAGAATTCACATCAATAGTGTTGTTCTAAGACCTGCTCAATCCACTACAACAAAATGTGGTCGTGGAACTGAAGTATGTTAAGCTCGGATAGCGCTCAAAGTTAACATTGGAAGTATTGAGGTAACGCAGTTGTCCGAAGGTGTATCAGATCTGGTCAGGGAAAATACGCAGCTGCGTCAGCGTATTCAGTATCTTGAGAAAGTCGAGCAGTCTCTTATGGAAACTGAAACGCGCTATGCTTTGGCGATGAAAGGTGCGAATGAGGGGCTATGGGATTGGGATCCTGTCAGTAAAGAACTCTACCTTTCTGCCCGCTTATTAAGCACCATCGGCATGGGCAAAGACACTATTAAGACCACTTCAAGTGAGTGGCTACAATGGGTCCATGAGGATGATCGTGAACGTTACCAAAAAGTCCTTTGTCGGCACCTTAAAGGTGAAACCGAATTTTTCCGTTGCGAGTACCGAGTAAAAAATAATAACGGTGGCTATTTCTGGGTCCTTGCTCATGGCTTGGCACTGAGAAATGAGAACAATGTTGCTTACCGGATGGTGGGCTCTATTGGCGATATCACCGAGCGTAAGAACTACGAATCAAAACTTCTCCACCAAGCCACTTATGATCACCTCACCGGTTTGCCTAACCGTGTATTGGCGATGGATCGGCTCTCACAAGCTTTAACACGCGCCAATAAGAATCAAACCTCGGTCGGAATCCTATTCGTTGATCTAGATAACTTTAAAAAGATTAACGATACCTTAGGGCATGAAGTGGGTGATCAGCACCTTCAAGAGATCAGTCGACGCTTGGGCTACTGTGTGCATGGCGACGACACTATTGCGCGTTTGGGCGGTGATGAGTTTTTAGTCATATTGCCAGATCGTAAAGCCCACGATGAAATCTCGGATATATGTGAGCGGATTTTAAGAACGGCAGTGCAGCCGGTGTTGATCAATGGCTATGAGTTATCCACATCGGCGAGTATCGGTATTACGGTTGCGCCTAAAGATGGCCAAGATCCTGTTGCCCTACTGCGTAATGCTGATGCTGCAATGTATAAAGCCAAAGCAGTGGGCAAAGATGCCTTCCGTTTCTATACGAGGGAGATGGAGCATGAAACGGTGTTTAAATTCACCATGGAATCCTATCTCCGTCGTGCTCTTTCTCAAAATCAGCTCAGCTTGAGCTATCAAAGCATCATCGATGCGGCCAGCGGTAAAATCATAGGTGCAGAAGCCCTATTGCGTTGGTCATGTCCAGAGTATGGTCAGGTCTCTCCTGATCAATTTATCCCTTTAGCTGAAGAGTCGGGTTTGATTGTACCTATTGGTGATTGGGTGCTTGAACAAGCCTGTAAGCAAGCGGCTCGATGGGCAGAGCTTATGGGAGAACCGTTCAAAATAGCCGTGAACGTGGCATTCCCGCAGTTCCGTGATGGTCATTTGGAATACACGGTTAAGCGTGTACTCCGTGAAACAGGTTTGCAGCCTGAGGCTCTCGAGCTTGAGCTCACCGAACGCCTTCTCATGGAGGATGAACGTGGTTGTGGTGAGGCGTTGAAGCATCTTAGTGAAATGGGGGTTCAGCTCTCGATTGATGATTTCGGCACAGGCTATTCAGCCCTTAATTACCTGCAAAAATTCCCTGTGGATACCTTAAAAATTGATCGCAGTTTTACAGCTGAACTGAGTGTCACACCCGAAAGTCCTGCGCTGATCTCCGGTATTATTCAGATGGCTCATGCCTTAGGGCTGAAAGTCGTCGGCGAGGGTGTGGAACTGGCTGAGCAACGAGATTTCTTGCAGCAAAAATCTTGTGATTATTTTCAGGGTTATCTGTTCTCGAAGCCCCTACCAGCAGAGCATTTTACTGAATTACTGCAAGCACAGTTACAACAAGCTTAACGGCACTTATTGATTCTGGTATCTGCGTGTATCATTACTGTATTACCCGTTCCACTGGGTTTAATCGGTAGTTTTTGAGACGAGAGTTATTAGATATGTATAAAAAGATCATCCCTGCGTTTGTTGCTATATTCATGTTGAGCCAACCATTATCAGCGCTGGCCCATGGTGGTGCGACGGGTATTGTTAAAGAACGTATGGATGCGATGGAAGATATGAAAGGGGCGATGAAAACCGTCTCTGATATGTTTAAAGGCAAAATTCCTTATGAGCCTATTCAGGTTCGTGTAGCCGCTGAAACGATCAATATGCATGCGGGTAACAACCTCACTAAATTGTTCCCTAAAGGTAGTCTGCATCACCCAACCGAAGCCAAAGCGGAAATATGGCAGGAGTGGGATCGCTTTCAGCACCTTTCTAAAGAGTTAGAGCGAATCAGCCAAGGCTTGTACGACGCCGCTGACAATGTTGGCTCTGAAAATGAGGAAGGTTCTTCATCAAGCATGATGGGTATGGCTGCAGAACCTGAAGTGCAAGAGGGTGCGGAATCCTTTGCGACTATGCCGGTAGAGGTAGTATTTGAGCGCTTAAGCGATAACTGCTCAGCTTGTCATACTGACTATAGAGTAGAGAAAGATAAATGAGAAAACTCCTCTGGTTTTCATCTCTCCTAATCTGCTTGGTTTTAGGTGCTGCGTTAGGAGTCAGCTACTTGAGTTCGGTAGATGAGCCTAGAGCCTCGCTATCCGAGCGGAAGGGGAATGTTGCCAGAGGAGCTTATCTTGCGCGTGTTTCAAGCTGTATCGCTTGTCACACCGATAGTGAAGCTAAAGGAAAGCCGTTAGCGGGTGGAAAGGGTACGGAAACGCCGTTCGGCACCTTCTATGCGCCGAATCTTACGACGGATAAGGAACACGGCATAGGGAAGTGGAGTATAGATGATTTTGAGCGTGCATTGCGCGCGGGAAAGTCACCTAGCGGTCAGAGTTACTACCCAGCCTTTCCTTATAGTTTTTATACACACTTATCTGATCAGGATATAGCTGATTTGTGGGCGGCGTTTAAAACTGTCCCCGCAGTATCTAAACCTTCGACAGCGCATCAAGTGAGCTTCCCGTATAACATCAATTGGGGCCTAGATGTGTGGCAGTTACTGTTCTTTGATGAACAAAGGTTTATCCCCGATGCAAAGAGCAGTGAACATTACAATCGTGGTGCTTACCTTGTTCAAGGGCCGACGCATTGTGGCGCGTGTCATACCCCTAGAAACCTTCTGGGTGGATTAGATACTGCGGCAGCTTTAAGTGGTCATCAGGGCTTTGTTGAAGATGATGGTGTTATTCCTGCAATTACTGCAAGCGCATTAGCTAAACAGGGTTGGAGCGAAGCGGATCTAGCTTACTCACTGAAGTCTGGAGTGAAGCAGGATGGTGATGTCTTTGGCGGTAGTATGGGTGAAGTGGTGCGTGATGGCGCTAAGTATCTGAAGAAGTCAGATCGAGAGGCTATAGCTCATTACTTGATGACTCAGCCTTGATTGTCTAAGAGCAGCTAATAAAAAACCCGGTACTGCAAAGTAGCCGGGTTTTTTAATGCTTAGTCCTTATAAAGACGACTAGTCTTCGTAAAGGCTATCGCGAATGCGTTTTAGCTTAACTTCTAGTGTATGACGGTCATCACTTACTAGGTTAAGGTGTCCAACCTTACGGCCTGGACGCAGCGACTTGTTGTACACATGGTGCTGTACATTGCTTTCGCTGATAATCTCTTTAGGTGCTTCGATACCTAATAGGTTAACCATACCAGCGTGTTGGCTGTTGATGGTGTGACCTAAACCTAAACCGCAGATCGCGCGAATATGGTTTTCAAACTGAGAAGAGATGCCTGCACCTTGAGTCCAGTGACCACTGTTATGAACACGTGGTGCTAGTTCGTTAACCAGCAAATCATCACCCGCTTGGAACATTTCGATAGCGATTACGCCAACGTAGTCCAAAGCGTTGAGTACTTTATCTGCGATATCTTTAGCTTTAGCATGCAAGGCTTCAGGAGCATCAGCCGGAGCAATAGAACTCCACAGAATACCGTTACGGTGAAGGTTTTCTGTTAGCGGATAGAATACACAAGCGCCAGACGCGTCACGTGCTGCAATCAAAGATACTTCACGATCAAAATTGACGCGGCCTTCAATCACAACTTCTGGTAGCGAATCTGCTTCAGCTACCAGATTAGCTAAATCTTCATCGGTTTTTAGCACCCATTGACCGTAACCGTCGTAACCCTCTTCACAGGTCTTAACGAATACTGGGTAGCCTAGCGTTTTAACGCTCGCGCTCAATTCCTCTGCATTGTTAGCAAGGTGGAAAGGAGCAGTTTGGATACCTAGAGAGTTTAGGAAAGTTTTCTCACGTCCGCGGTGTTGGCAATAGCTAATCGCTTCTGGTGAAGGGTAAACAGAGCAATGTGGCTTCAATGTGCTTAGCAGAGACACATCAACATGCTCACGCTCAACGGTTACCACATCAGGATTGCCTAGTGCAGTAAAAAGAGACTCGCCTTCCATCTCTGGAGTGCGCTCAACAATTTCACCTAAGCCTTTAACGCAATCAGTACCTTCACCTGGCTCAGCCAGGAAAGTAAAACGGTGGCCTTGAGGCCAACCAGCCAAAGCCATCATGCGTGCCAACTGGCCGCATCCAACAATAGCAACGTGCATTATTCTACCTCAACAGGAACGCTGTCAGTCTGAGCTTTACGCCACTCTTGTAGGCGCTGGCTCAATTCTGCATCTTTAAGGGCTAGCATCTGTGCTGCCATTAGGCCTGCATTGTATGCGCCCGCACCGCCAATTGCTTGACAAGCAACTGCTACGCCGCGTGGCATCTGAACCATAGATAGTAGGCTATCAAGGCCTTTAATGTTTTTGCTGGCAACAGGTACTGCGATAACTGGCAGATGAGTCATAGATGCTGCCATACCAGCCAAGTGAGCTGCGCCGCCAGCACCTGCAATAATTACCTCAACGCCACGTGTGTGCGCTTCGGAGGCAAACTGGAAAAGACGCTCAGGCGTACGGTGTGCAGAAACCACTTTAGTTTCAAATTCTACACCTAGTTCTTCCAGTGGCTTAGTAGCCTCTTGCATGGTTGGCCAGTCTGAGCGAGAGCCCATGATGATACTGACGGAGACTTTACTCATTTTTGTTTACCTGTTTCCTCTTGGCTTAATGCCAAAAATTCAATAATCAGTGCGCTGAAAAATAGAAACCTTATCAACACGTTATACAACGTGATGCTATGTAAGTTAGCAATCATTGATAGGCTTTGGTTAGCGCTTGGAGGTGTTAAGAATATCGCTGCAGGTACCGCGATAAAGAATAAACACCGACCCCTAATGCTGCCAGTAGAATGGTACCACCAGAGGATAAACCCAACAAAACAGTGGTGGCTGTACCTAGTACTGCGCCCAAGGGGCGACATCATACCACCAAAGCTAGTAATAGAGGAGTCGTACTCGCGAAGTAGTTCAATTCTTGATCTGACAATATTGCCCGTTTCTAACAACTACAGGGCAAAAACCTTGCGCAAAAGTCTATCAAAAAATGTGGATAACTGCTCGTATCTATGGAGTAAATACAGAGCGGGGATAGGCGATATATGCAATTGTAATTAGGAAATGCTTTATATCGTTTTAATTTGAAACTGTAGAAAAGTTATTTGAAATCTCAGGGGAGTCGTATTGCTTTTGAAGGTAGTGAGCCATCTCCGTTTTTGATAAAAGGCCTGTTAAACGTTTCCACATTTGGCGTCTGGATGGAGAAACGGCTGTGAGTGGTTCGTAACATGCCCATAGATCTTGGTCTTTTCCTATATGGCGGGATACGCAAATTTGTCCGTTTAAATTTTCTAACATGCTCGTAGGTACCGTATTTTTAAAAAATTACCTTTAGCTAAAGAGTATAGGTGCACATAGTAGAGAGTAGAGGAACCAAGAAGCTGTTAATAGAGAAGCCTTGATTGTTCGCTAGCTGGAGCAGGAGATACAGTTCAGAGTAAGGAGGGGGGAGTACTTTAAAAGAGCATGACATATGCCATGCTCTATTCAATCAATGCGGCTGCATTAATTAGGTCTTATAGAGGGCGGATGTTCTCAGCCTGAGGACCTTTTTGACCTTGAGTTACAGAGAACTCAACTTGCTGACCTTCTTGAAGGCTTTTGAAACCATCACCAGCGATAGCGCTGAAGTGTGCAAAAACATCTGGACCTGATTGTTGTTCGATGAAACCAAAACCTTTCTCATCGTTGAACCATTTTACAGTGCCAGTAGTTGTATTAGACATAATCAATTTTCCTATTTTTCGGAAATAAGTGGGCCGCCCAAAAAGTTGGGGGCAGTTAACGCAGGAGTTTTTAATTTTTACTTACGGAAAACAGGACGAGGAATTCAGAAAAGACTTCGAAGTGAGGAACATAAATAACAAGTAAAGCATCAAGCTGGACTGCACTGTATAGAATTTAATCAGTTAAGTCAAAGCTATTTAAAGCCTCGCCAACATTACGACAAAGATCAGCCTGATAATGATCCACTGACCACGGGTTCCTACCTAGACTATAAAGGTCGCATTAATTGCGACGAAAAGGGGAGCATAGTGCTCCCCCTTGTTATTTGGCTGTTTGGGCTTAGATTTTTACGATCTCAGCTTTTTTTGATTTGAAACCGTCAGTGATTTCAGAACCTTTCAGTGTAATTACGCCCTTGCCTTTTATCTTAAGGCCGGATTTTTTACCACTGTCGTTATTTGCGGTCGTGCTGTTTTCGATGAGAGCTGCAACTTTACCTGCATCGTTAGCTTCTAGCACAATGCCTTTACCGCCGTTTTTGTCGGCATGACCAGAAGATATTAGAGCAGTGAGGTTACCGTTTTCCTCTTCCGTCATTTTGAAGCCATCATCTGTGTTACCTGATGCAGCAGAGTCAATCACTGTGATCTCGATATCGCCTTCGCCTTCTTCGTCAAAGTCTAGACCTTCATCTAGGTTATTGTGGATAGTCGAAGAGTAAAGGACGGTCTTGATGCTACCGTTACCCGCTTCATCGATATCAAAACCATCATCGAAATCGATACCAAACTCGTAAGCTTCAACTGAGCCGGAAGCATATAGATCTACTTCGCGCTCAAAGCATTTGTCATCAGCTGAACCGGTAATCTCAGCAGGTACTTTGTCAGCAGACATCTCGCCATCTTTAAACTCAGCTTCTACTGGAGATGGTAGTAGAGGTTGTAGAAGGTCTTTTTGGCAGTAACCACCATTGTTAGAGAAATCGACGTTGCTCACGTTAACAATTACGTCGCCATTCTGACCTTCATCTAGCTCAACACCGTCAGCGCCTACTTTGTTGAAGCGAGAGTTATGAGCGGTAAATAGTATGTTGCCTTCGTTACGTTCATCGACTCGAAGGCCATCGCCATCTACGCGGCCATAGCCGACATTGTGGATGTTTAGGTTGTACGCATTTACTGCGATAGACGCTGGAGAACCACCGCCTTCGCCACCTGCGCCAGCGCCACAATCTTTGGCAATATCACAATCAGAGATGTGGATACCGTGATAAGCAACACCGCTAACCTCAACGTCATTGAGTGTTACGGTTAGTGTTCCGGTTTGGTTATCTCGTAGGTTAACGAAGATACCTTTACCTGCTTTGCCTGTTAGGTCACCGCGGTTTTGGATGCTGAAACCGCCAGGTCCTTCAAATTTAAGACCGCTGATATTCAGATCCGCGCCTTGAGATACAGCCAGCAAATCGGTGTTTTTTGCGGTTTTGATGATCTGGCCGTTGCCGTAGATCGCGATAGGTGCCTGACCAGTATAAGTCAGAGTGGAGTTGATCATGATATCGTCTTTGCTAGTAACAATGACGCTATCTGCTTTACCTTGAGCAACAGCGATCAGTGCTGCACGCATGGAACCTTCGCCGCTGTCATTACCATTAGTTACTTGAATAGGGGCAGCGTAAGCCGTTGTTGTAAGCAAAGTTGCGCCAACAGCTAAGGCTAGCGCTTTAAGAGGGTGAGAACCGTGCAGCATAGACATTGAAAATACCTTTATAGAAAGTCTTATAAATTTATGTCGCCAAAACTATCTATGCCGGGTGACGTTTAGATGACAGGTTGAAGAAGTTTTTATGAGAGGAATATTTCGAAGGTATTTGAGTACAGTGAAGTCACAATTGGCTGGATTAAGTTTTTATAAACCAGCCAATGTGGTGGGAGATAAAAATTTACTGTACATCCTGCATATCGAGCTCAACAACATGTCCCGGACCTGCATCTAATAAGATGTAGTAGTCCTGATCGGGTGTTGGAAAACTAAATGCAGAGTCTTTATCCGTTTGGCCTTTGACTAGTGACTCACCCTCATAGGAGATGACTTCAAAAGGGAAGTCACTCGCCGCAGAGCCGTCTGAAAAACTGCCTTTGCACTCAATCAGCTCATTTGCTGTAGAGCAGTTAAGGAAGATGCTATGGGCGAACGAAGGCGCAGATAGCAGAGCTAATGACGCAAATACGATTGCTTGTTTAGCGAACATCGATAGTCTCCTTGCCATCAGGCATTAATGGCCAATTAGCTTGGTAAACATCGCCACTCCAAGTGATAGCGGTAACCCAGAGTTCTGCGTTAGCGCGAATCTTTTTCGGCAGTTGATAATGAACATGCTTAGCGCCAAGAGGGCCATGGATCAGCGTGCCAGGAGCTCTTAATGTTCTCGGTTTACCTACGCGGGCGTAGATAAATTTAATCTCACTCAAAGATTCTTTCTGAATTTTGACCGAGAAGTTGGTGCGTCCACCTTCTCTAATTGGAGGCAGATCTTTTTCTAGGAAACCGGCAAAAGCGTTTACTTTAATTTCCCAAGGACCCAAAGGTTTTTGAGTATATTCAAAGCCTGAATTGGATATTCCTTGTACTGCTAGAGTTAAAACAACGCTGGTGCCAAAGCCAACACCAACTAACATAGCAATGTTCAAATATTTGAAAACACCCATAGGGCCGCCCCATGGGCGAACAATACGCCAGCCTTTGATTAGCCTTTTAATTCCTGGGCTGCGATTGGAGACTATACGCGAAGCCCGTTTGGTACGTTTGTAATAGATAATTAGGCCGGTCACACAGAGGGCCGTCATTAACGCACCAAAGACAAACCAGATGAATTTTACGATCAAGTCAGCTGCGCCAGATTTAGCCCATGTACCGTAATGAAGAGGGTGCATCGCTAGATCAAAACGTTGCATAAAGGTCAGTGAGTCAGCCATGGATTGATTAATGATGGTGCCATCATAAGGGTTGATCCAGATGCGGCTTCCTCCACCTCGTATCAGCCACTCTCCTTGAGAACCTCCAATCTCATAAGGATCTGCATTGTGCTCGGGTGGCACCATGCGTGTGATCTCAAAATTTGGATATTTTTTCTTAACGATATCGACAATTTGATCGCTACTCAGGGCCGTAGGTGCTTGGCTACCAAACTTATCTAACTCAGCGTAATCGAGCAGTGGTTTGCGATCATAAGGTTCATGCAGTTTTGGTGCATCGGCGTATAAAACTAACGGCACCTGATAGAACCACCAAGTCCCTGATACGCCGATTATCACTAAAAACCAGATGCTCCAAACACCAACGATCTTATGAAAGTCGCCTAAAAATGCGCGCATATTGTTCATGCGCGGTTTGCGGAAAAAGTAACGCCAGAAGCTAGGTGCTGCGATCAATCCGGCGACTAAGGAGATAATAGTGAAAATTCCGAATGCGTTAACGACACTGCGGCCAACAACCGGTAGAAATAGAGTGGTATGTAGGAAATTTAGGAAGTTACCTACAGTCAGTAGTGGTGTGTCACCTAAAACTTCCCCTGTGTAAGGATTAATCCAAGCGTTTCTGAAACCGCCATTGCTGTCATTAAACATGGCGCTGGCAGCGGTAAATGGGAAATTAGCATTGGGTTGAAAGTTACTCAGGCCATTTTCTGGATAAGCTGCTTGGAGTTTATCTAACAAGATACCTTCATTCAGTCGGGTATCCATCGGCGTTACTCGCATCTCTGGCATTAGCAACCAATCAATCTCTTGAGCAATCACCGCCAGTGTTCCAGACGCCAACACTAAGGTCAGAATTAGGGTGATTTTTAAACCAAAAAAACTATGGATCAAAAAGGCAATATATTGGCCAGAGAGCTTCCTTTTCTGTTTTGGTTTGGCCACTGATTTTGGGCTGGTTATATCTAATTTTTGATTCATAAATGTGTCGATTTTTTGATTGTCTGCCGCAGGACTATCGAGTCCTGAATTGTGGCCGTAAATGTAGAGTAGGAAGATACGGATCAATTGATAATACGTATCATTTATAAGTTTTAAACGAATGATACGTTTGTTACTTTTTCCGCAGGTTTGTTGGAACCAGGGGGGATTACGATTGGCGGTTGAGTTGGATTAGGAACTATTCCTCAACTTAAGTGACCAACGATCTCCGCCTTTAGACGGGTAAAATTAGATCGAGTGGCAGAGTTGAAAACAAGGATGCTAACCGCATATAAATAGGCATCTCATTCGTAACGTCATTGTGCAAAATTAATAAAAACAGGAGCTTAGAATGACAGTAGAAGCCACTGCAAATACGGCATCGAGTCAAACCTTGCAGAGTAAACTGATCGGGTTATCAGAGGCTTTAAAGCAGAAAGTCATTGGGCAGGAAGCCTTAGTTGAGCATCTGTTGATTGCATTGCTTACGGATGGCCATGTTTTACTGGAAGGCCCTCCAGGTTTGGCGAAGACGCGTACAGTACATGCCTTAAGTGATCTGTTAGAAGGCGTGTTCCATCGTGCTCAATTTACGCCGGATCTACTGCCAAGCGATATTACCGGTACTGAGATCTACAACACGCAAAAAGGCGAGTTTAGTTTCCGTCAGGGACCACTGTTTTGTAACTTATTATTAGCGGATGAGATCAACCGTGCGCCAGCCAAAGTACAGTCTGCCTTGCTAGAAGCGATGGCGGAGCGACAAGTCACGGTTGCAGGTAAAACTTATCCACTGTCTAAATTCTTTATGGTGATGGCGACGCAAAACCCGCTGGAGCAAGAGGGAACTTATCCACTACCCGAAGCTCAGCTAGACCGTTTTATGCTACATATCCGCGTTGACTACCCAGATCATAATCAAGAGAAAGAGATCCTGCGTTTAGTACGTGACGAGCATAACTCCGAGTTGGCTGGTGAAGCCGCTCATATTGATGTTGCGCTGACCGAGCAGGAGTTATTCGCAGCTCGCTCCAGCATTATGCAGGTCTATATGGCGGATAACCTTGAGGATTATATGATCGCGCTAGTGATGGCGACTCGGAATCCAGAAGTCTACGGAGAAGATCTGAAAGATAGTTTAGTCTTTGGCGCAAGCCCGCGTGCGAGTATCGCATTGGATCGCGCTGTGCGTGCTAAAGCTTGGTTGGCTGGACGTGATTTTGTGACGCCAGATGATATCCAAGAGATCGCTCCTAGCGTGCTAAGGCATCGTATCGGCTTGAGCTATGTGGCTGAAGCGCGAGGTTTAGATAAAGATAAATTGATCGCTGAACTGATCAACCGCGTGGCGGTACCTTAGGGATCAATCTATGTTCTTAGGGGAAGCAAGCCCAAGGCCTGTACCATCCGCACGAAACCTCATCAGTGTGGATGAACTTATCAGCTTACGATTCTGGCCGCCTGCGCGACAGAATAGCCGTGAGCGCATGGCGATTCGTGAAGGTCATCATCTCAGTCATATTCGTGGTCGCGGTATGGAATACGATGATGTCCGTGAATATCAGCCGGGTGATGACATTCGTCATTTGGATTGGCGCTTGATGGCACGCACTGGTGAAGCGCATACCAAGCTTTATCGAGAAGAACGTGAACGTCCAGTATTCCTGCTCTGTGACCTTCGCCACAGCATGCAGTTTGCCACCCGTGGGCACTTTAAATCGGTGTTGGCTGCCTATGCTAGTGCGATGGCCCTCTGGACCACGCTGGCGAATGGCGACCGTGTAGGTGGCATGCTGCTAAGCGAGCAACAAGAGCAGCTATTTAAACCAAGTAATAGTCGTCAGAAATTGATGCAGATGATTACCGCACTGTCTCAAGGTGTTGAGCCTACTGAGCAGACCACTGAACGATCCTTGGCACATTCTCTAGCGCGCTTAGAGTCGATCTTAAGCAGTGGCAGTATTCTCTATATTTTCAGCGATTTTCACGATGTTGATGAAGAGACCGAACTGCATCTGATGCGTCTGGCACAACGGTGCGAGTTGAAACTGGTACTGATCTCCGATCCGCTGGAACAACAACTGCCAAGCAGCGGAAAATCGTATCGTTTTAGTGGCTTAGGGCGCGAATTGCTGGTCTCTGCCAATCAGGCGCAGCAGCTTAAATATCGTGGCCAGTTTCAGCAGCGATTACAATTATTACAAAATCTGCACAACCTACGTGGCGTTGAGTTTGCCCATTGGCAAACGGATCAACATCCGTTATTTCAGTTTAATTCTCAGGAGGTGAGCTAGTGGACTTTTCCCAGCTTCCTCTGCGTCCCATGCAACAGCCAGAGATGATTGGCTGGTGGCCTTTAGCGCCGGGCTGGTGGTTGTTAATTTTGCTCAGCATCGGGTTATTTATTGCAGTGGTGTGGTTTGGCTATCTCTACCTGAAGAAAATGCGGAACAACCCAAATCGTTGGGCGCTACAAGAGCTTAACGCCATTCAAGCAAACTACCAGCAACATCAAAATAAACGGCTTTTGGCAGAAGAGTGTAATGCACTGTTAAAACGCCTGGCGCTGACCCTGTATGCTCGCCAAGATGTCGCCGCGCTAAATGGAACCGCTTGGACCGATTTTTTAGCTAAGCAAAGCAGTTCGGATACTTTAACTGTATTGGCAGTAGCGCCTTATCAAGAATCACCTGAGTATGATGCCGAAGCGCTGTTGGATGCCTGTAAAGCATGGCTAACTAATGCCAGAGGTAATGCTAGAGGGTCTGCCGATGTTTGAGTTTGCTTGGTGGTGGCTCTGGTTACTTTTACCTCTGCCTTGGTTGGTTAGGCGATTTTCTAAGCCTTCAACAGATCAGGGTGGGGCTTCGCTGCATGTACCATTTCTTGACCAGATGGAACAAGCGGTTGGGCCGCAACAAGGTGTATCAACCCAACAATCCTCTCCATGGCGATTAGTGCTGCTTTACCTTATTTGGGGATTGTTGATTGCGGCTGTGGCTAAACCCCAGTGGTTAGGCGAACCGATTCCACAGCGACTGGAAGGCCGTGATCTGATGATGGCGGTGGATCTGTCGGAAAGTATGTTGGAACAGGACTTTGAGGTGAATGGCCGTTGGGTGAGCCGACTGGCTGCAACCCGATTAGTTGCCGGCGATTTTATAAAACGCCGCGAAGGGGATCGCGTTGGTCTGATTCTTTTTGCAGAACAGGCTTATCAACAGGCGCCTCTGACTCATGACCGCGATACGGTTAAAACCTTGTTAGACGAAGCTCAAGTAGGTTTGGCGGGTAAAGCAACAGCAATTGGTGATGCCATTGGCTTGGCGGTAAAACGCTTCAAACAGATGGAAAGTGAACAACGCATTCTGATTCTGCTTACTGATGGTCGCAATACTGCAGGGGTGCTAAAGCCGTTGCAGGCGGTGGAGTTAGCAAAATCAGAGGGGCTTAAAATTTACACGATCGGTGTTGGCGGCGGCAGTCAAGGTGGAGTTTTAGGCTCGTTCTTCGCGCAAGGTTCTGATCTGGATGAGAAGACACTCACGGCGATTGCTGAGCAAACCGGAGGACGGTTTTTCCGTGCGTATGATCTGGATGAACTCGCAGAGATCTATGCTGAGTTAGATGAATTAGAGCCGGTTGAACAAGATTCCGAATTCTTCCGCCCTATTGATCCGCTATTTCAGTGGCCGCTTTATGGCGCTTTTGTGTTGGCATTGATCCTAGCGATCAGTTTAAGGGGGCGTAACTGATGTTTTCTGATCTTCAGCTACAACAGCCGCTTTGGTTGCTGATTGTTCCTACGGCGTTTCTGCTTATTTTATGGCTGCAAAAGCGCAGTACTGATGCCCAAGATTGGTCAGAGGTTTGTGATCCAGAACTCCTGCCGCTGTTAAAACAGCAGGGAGCACAAAAGTTAAAACGTAATTGGTTGCCGTGGAGTTTATTTGCTGCGGTGATCCTCCTAGCAGTCGCGGCTACGCAACCGGTGTGGCAGAAGCAACCTCAACCGGTATTTAAGCAAAGTGATGCGCTAGTCCTTGCCTTGGATCTGTCAGCGTCGATGAATGCAACCGATCTAAAACCGAGCCGCCTGCAACGGGCTAATTTTAAGATTGAAGATCTACTCAAAAAGCTCCCGGATACAGAAGTTGCGCTGATTGTGTATGCGGGTGATGCCTTTGCGGTAACGCCGCTAACTGAGGATAGCGATACTATATTGGCTGCTTTACCGGCGATGACTCCGGATATTATGCCGGTACAAGGGAGTCGGGCTGATCGCGCTTTAGTGCTGGCTGATCAGATGTTAGCGCAGGCCAATATTCAAGGCGGAAACATCCTATTGGTGAGTGATGAAGTCTCGCCTGCGCAAGTTGCAGCCGATGCCAGTCGTATTCGCAATCAAGGTCGTAAGATCTCTATTCTGGCCGTTGGTACGGCCGAAGGTGGACCTGTACCTACCGAATATGGATTCTTACGAGATCAACTGGGCAATGAAGTGATTGCGACCATGAATATTGGGCTGATGGCTGAAGCCGCTGGTCTAGGTGGTGGTCAGGCGCAGTTAATTCGTGTGGACGATCTGGATATCGATTATTTGATAGCTGGCCTCAAGTCTGGCGAGAATGCCGCCGTAAATGCAGATAAAGATATCGAACGTTGGGTTGCCGAAGGCCCTTGGTTTATCTTGTTGGCTCTTCCGTTCTTACTGCCGTTATTCCGCCGTGGTTTATTTAATCTGACGTTGCCTATTGTTGTCATTGCCTCCGCAGGCGTATCGCAGCCAGCTCATGCTGATTGGTGGCAAGGGCTGTGGAAAACTCAAAATCAGCAAGCAGCTGAAATTTATCAACAAGGTGATAAAAGCGCTGCGGCTGAGTTGTTCACAGATCCACGTTGGAAACAGCTCTCGCACTATGAGAGTGGAGATTATCAACAGGCTTTAGATAGCCAGCCTGAGCCTGAAACTGTGAATGATTTCTATAACCATGCTAATTCACTGGCGAAGCTCGGGCAGTTGGAGAAAGCACTAGAAGCCTACGATAAAGCGTTGGCTGAAAGGCCTGATTTTGACGATGCTCTGCATAACCGTAAGCTGGTTGAAGACTTGCTAAAGCAGCAAGAGCAACAAGGCGGCGATCAGAACAAAGAAGACAAATCTGATCAGCAGAAAAAAGACGAGAAGCAGTCAGGCCAAGATTCTCAAAATGATCAGAGTAACTCTTCTGAGCAATCATCCGATCAGCAGCAAGAACAGCAACAACAGATGGATCAATCATCTTCATCCAAGCAAAAAGATCAGCAACAGATGGCTGAAGAGCTCAAGCAGCAGTTGGATGAAAAGCTAAAAGCTGCTGAGCAGCAAGAACAGAAAGGTGAGAACCCAGAGCAAGAGCAGCCTCTGGATGAAACTGAGCAATCCAATCAGCAGATGTTAAACCGAATTCAAGATGACCCAGCGGGTCTGTGGCGACGCAAATTTATCTATCAATATCGTCAGCGTTCCGAGCAGCCTGCGGCGGAGGATAAACTATGGTAAATGGAATTAAGTTATTTACTGCGGCCACACTCTTACTCTTTAGTCAGCTACTGATGGCTGCGATCAGCAGCGAGATTGATCGCAATCGTATCGAGCAGGGCGAGTCTTTCCGCCTGATTCTCAAGATTACAGCGAATGAAGCTAACCAAGTGGACTTAGAGCCCCTGCACAAGGACTTCCAGATTCTAGGCCGCAGTCATCAGTCCAGTACGACTTTCCAAAACGGTTCGCTAAAAAGCACCACTAAACTGGTTTTAACCCTATTTCCTAAGCGAGCGGGCCAGTTAACTATACCTGCCTTGGAACTTGAGGGAGAGAAGAGTAAAGAACACAGCATTGAAGTTGTTGAAGTTAAGCAGCCTTCAGCTGTTGATGGTGGCGTAGAGTTCCTTTCTACCCTATCTGATAAAACCCCTATCGTTCAGCAGCCTATTATCTATCAATCTAGCTTGGTTCTGGGTCGGAAAATTTATGATGCTGGCATCCAAGAACCCCAAGTGACCGAGGGTAAGGCTTTAATTGAAGCCTTGGGTGAACAACGTCAGTACGAGCAAGAATTGAATGGCCGTCGTATGCTTGTGATCGAGCAGGCATGGCTGATTACGCCGCAGCAAAGTGGCACGCTAAAAATCCAAGGGGCGCGGTTGAGCGGCCAAGTTCCAGATGGTCGACCAGATCCTTTTAGAGGTTTTAATACGAGGGCTGTACGCAGAATCTTTGTGCCTGCAGAGGATTATGAAGTTGATGTTCAGCCGATTCCTACAGAGTTTACCGGCGAGCATTGGCTATCAGCGAAAGAGATCAATTTGAGTAGTGATTTTGATCGAGCTATCGACAGTTGGAAGCAAGGTGAGCCGGTCACACGAATGTTGACCTTAGAGGCCACAGGCGTAAAAAAAGAGCAGCTACCTGAATTGGTATTGCCGGAAGTGCCAGGCCTAAAGCAATACGCAACCAAACCGCAAATCGAGCAGTACTACGTCGATGGTGAACTTACCCTAAGTCTTAAGCTTGAGGTCACTGTGATCCCTGAACGCGGTGGCAAAGTCACGTTACCCGAAATACAGCTTCCTTGGTGGAACACTGAGGCTAAGAAACAGGAAGCAGCGAGCATCCCTGCTATCAATATTGATGTTGAAGCGGATGCAACAGCCTTGGCTCCTAGCTCTCCGCCGCAGGTACAACAGCCGTTATCCACAACGCTATCAACGCAAGCGCCTCAGATCGTCGAAAATAGCCCTGTGGATAATATAAATAGCCAACAGGTTGTTGTGAACGAGAGTGAAGTATCACCTTGGTTAACTTTAGTTGTGGGTATCTTAATTGGGGTTATCTTATCCACAGCGGCATTTTTGCTATGGCGAAGAAATCTGCCACGACAGGTTATACAGGAAGAAATTAAAGCGGTTGATTCGGTGCCAAGTTTTAAAAAGCTAAAAGAGGCTTGCTTAGCAAACAACGCACAAGAAGCACGAGCAGAGCTGATCACTTGGGCGCGCCATCGATATGTCGGTTGTAACCACTTGAATGACCTATCCGATAGAGTCGGTCCAGAGTTCAAACACGAGATCGAATTCCTCAATCGTAGCTGCTTTGCTAGTGATAACTGCTCATGG
The DNA here is from genome assembly GCF_047778115.1 of Neptuniibacter sp. QD48_55. GTDB lineage: Bacteria > Pseudomonadota > Gammaproteobacteria > Pseudomonadales > Balneatricaceae > Neptuniibacter. The sequence continues at coordinate 147,021 of NZ_CP180555.1, forward strand.
GATGGTAAAGGACTGTTGAAACAGGTTGAGGCTGAGAACAACCGTGAAAATCGGCTCGCGGCAGGGGAAGCTGGGTTAGAGCCACTGTATATGAGCTAAATCGGCTCGTTGTTCTACTTTGTTACCCAAAGCGGGCTTTTGCCCGCCCTTCTTTATTGATTACAACTTATTGATTTTCAATTGGTCCTGAACAGTTTTCGTGCTGTACCCAGCGTCTCATTGATATGACCGAAAAATGGCTCGGGGTATTCTTAGTATTCTGTATTTCCTGTGCTATACCTAAATAGGATTTCTTAAGGAACTTACCCAAAAATGGATTTTGTCACTTCTTGAATAACCACATTTATCCGTCAGATGTAGCTTATTTGCATAGATAAGTTTGGTACGACTATGGAGTTGCGAAATCTTGCAAGGATGAATCAAGAGGTAGTAGTCGCCATGCTAAATCAAATTTCAGTCTCCAAAAAAATAGCTCTGCTTGTATTATCGTTACTTTCCCTTCTTTTAATGACTTCTGGTCTAGCGATCGTAGCTATGGATCAGATCGGTAAAGAGCTAGAGAGTATTGCCCATAAAGATATCCCCCTAATCGAGAAGATGACCAAAATTACGGAATACCAGCTTGAGCAAACCATCCATTTTGAACGCGCAGTTCATTTCGGAACGGTTGGGTTGTTGAAGAACGAGAATGGTCAAAGCAGTGGTAGCTATCAGGACAGCTTTTCAAAGGAACAAGACAAGTTTATTGAATTTGGCCTCAAAGTAGATAAACACATTGGATCTACCAAAAAGCAGCTCTCGGCGATTATCGACTTGTCCCAGAGCAAGAGTGGTGGGCTGATTCCAAAAGTCTACGCCAGTGAACTAGATGAGTTCGCAATGCTAACTGAACAGTTAAAAGCGATTGAAAAAGAGCACCAAGAGTTTCAACACTATGGCTTGGCAGCTATGAAGGCGATTAAGAACAGAGAGTTTGATCGCTCAGAAGCACTGGCTGTTCAAGTTGAAGAGGCTGCTGATCAGTTAACTAAACATCTTGAAGAGCTGTTGGCGGAGATTGAAAGATTCACCCTTGAAGCCTCAGAGACGGCATTGTCCCATGAAAAGTCAGCACTAACCAACATAGTGGTGACGCTGATCGCGGCTTTAGCTATCGGTATCTCGCTGAGTATTCTAATTACTCGAAATATCACAAGTAGGCTTAAATTATCTGTGGAAGGCATGAAGCATATAGCGGATGGGGATTTAACTCATGATGTAAAGACCTCTGGTGTCGATGAGATCTCGCAAATGTTGGAGTCTCAGGAAATGACCCGCCAAGAACTGCAGAAATCGATTGGTCAAATCGTCGAAATAAGTAGCCAGCTTTCCGCGACCTCAGAGGAAGTCGCTACAGCAATGTCGGAAAGTAGCTGTCATGTGCAAAACCAACAAACTCAAACCGATACTTTATCTGCTTCTATGCAGCAGATGAGCGCTACATCAAATGAGATGGCGCATAACATTAATGAGGTAAATGATTCAGTTAACAGGGCCGATGGTGAGCTACAGGAGAGTAACCATATCCTAATCGACACGGTTGAGAGTATTACTGAGTTATCGAATCAGCTGCAAAACTCGGCCGATACGGTGAAAGACCTCGATAGCAGCACCGTAGAGATCAGTACCGTACTGCAGGTGATTTCGGATATCGCAGAACAAACCAATCTATTGGCGTTAAATGCAGCCATTGAAGCGGCGAGGGCTGGCGATCAAGGCCGAGGTTTCGCAGTGGTGGCTGACGAAGTAAGGCAACTGGCTTCCCGCACGCAAAACTCAACCGCTGAAATCTCTGAGATTATTAAACGGCTGCAAGATGGATCGACACGCGTAGTGAACTCTATGCAGCAAACCCAAAAGCAAGCGATGTCATTAGTGGATGGGGCTGAAAAGTCCTCTGATTCTTTAGCGAAAGTAGTCGATCAGTTAAGTCATATCAATAATATGATGAGTCAGATTGCTACAGCTGCAGAAGAACAGAGCCTTGTTAGTGAAGATTCCACCCGTACAGTGACCGATATTAACGACCTAGGGCACCAGAATGCTGCCAGTGTGGAAGAAACCTCTCAGGCCAGTTTAGATCTAGCCAGAATGGCGGAAGGGCTGAATCAAACGGTGAGCGCATTCCGGGTTTAAAGCTAGATAACTCAACTGAGAGTAACTGTTATTTGGTTACACTCAGTTGATTTTACCCAGCCGATCGCTACTGCAGTTGCTTGAACTGTTCAGCAATACTTGGCCAGTTTTCTTCGTTTAAAATCCCAACATGTTTGTAGCGTATGCGACCAGTGCTATCGATCAGATAAGTTTCTGGTGCACCTTTTATCCCTAAAGCCTGACCTAACTTCCCTTCTGAATCGATTAAACTACGAGCGAAAGGGTTTCCTTTTTTGTTTAGCCACTCCAAGGCGCTGTTAGCGGAATCCATATAGGAGATTCCAATAATTCGGACGCCAGATTCTTTGAGTTTAATTAAAAAGTCATTCTCTCTGGCACAGGCGACACACCAACTACCCCAGATATTTAGCATGTAGCTACCTTCAATCAGGTCCAACTGAATCGCTTCGCCGGTAATTAGATCCGTTAGTTCGATAGCTGGCACGGCTTTATCCTGTTCAACTTGGTTATTGTTCTCAGTTTCTGTACTCGCAAGCACGCTGACCACCGTTACGATCAGAACAGCAGTCAGCCATTTAAATAGATTCATAAGCTTACCTTTCGTTTGGTTCTGGATTAGGTTGATCAATGGGTTTGCTGGCCTTAATCAGATTGTTCTGATACCAATAACCAAGTGCTACAAAGAGGGCGCCACCTGCAGCGTTACCTAGGGTTACCCAGAAGAGATTGTTGGCTGCACCATAGAATGAGATACCTTCCATGGCTGGAGATAGAAGAGCCAAGGCAAATACCGTCATATTGGCGATACTGTGTTCGTAACCCGATGCGATAAAGGCGAATAAACACCAGAAGATAACAATGCATTTTGCTGCTTCACTACTCATTCGGGCAGAGATCCAGATAGCCAGGCAGACCAACCAGTTACACAATACAGCGCGGAAAAACAGCGCAACCAGATCTGTATTCATCTTCTTGTAAGCGATGGTATGTAGAGTGGTATCGGCGCTTTTAATCAGCCCGCCGTCTGCGAGTTTGTAGATCAAACCTAGAACTAACGCGCCTAAAAGATTGCCAAACCAGATCCACATGCACATTTTGATCATCCCGCAGACAGGTAGCTGCCGCTCTAGACAGGCAATCGTGCCGTACATGGTATAGCCAGTGAAAAGCTCTGACCCGGCAAACACCACAAGGGTAAGTGCGATCCCAAATGATGCCCCCATTACTAGCTTTCTAAATTCTTCAGGTAGGTCCTGTCCAAGGGTCATAATCAGAATGATACCCAAACCAACATAAGCTCCGGCAAGCATAGCGCCTACAAGCAGGTTGCTTGGCCGTGTTGTCATCAGTTCCCATCGCTGTTTAGCTTGATTGCTGAACTTCGTTATTTCACTTACATACATGAAGGTAGCCTTTAACATCAGGGGGTGATGGCAGATCTGTATTGTCTTTGGCTTGGTTATTGCCAAATAGCACTTTGGCGACCCATAAAACGCCGATCACGATCGATAGCGTCAGTAGGATATGCCCCACTAACTGCTGCTCACCCAATAGATAGTTATTACACAAGCGATCAGGTGATACTTTGAATAGGTAGCCAAATCGTCCAAGCATTGCCCATAGTTCCAGTAGAAAAACGCCTTTTACGAGTGGATGAATACAACGACGTGTTAGTGACCATGTGCAGCCAAGGAGTAACATCGAAGCTACCTTTGCAAAGGCATAAATGTTCGACTCCAGAGCCGCATCTAAAGCGCTAGGCAACATCCAGAACAGCCCTACTACGGTAATAACGACAACACCAGTGATCCCTTGCCAGTTGTATTGATTCGCAGAGGTTTGCCTCTTTTTCGGCAGCATCTCACCCGCAAACCAACCAAAAATAACCAATACTGGCAATTGAAACAGTAGATGCAGAACCATCTGCTCTTCGAGTAGTTCGCTCAGTGGGCCGACCGTAAGCAAAAGTAGATTAATAAGCAGTAATAGCCACTTCATTGCCTGCAGCATGGGTGCCTCCTACCGAATGGGTCAGGTTCTGACGAATACTCGTAAGTAACTCAGTGCCATGGTTGTAATCGACAATTTTCATCAGTTGGCCCTCTGGAGATATAAGGTGGAGAGCAGAGTTATGGATATAACCCCCCTCGCCATCATTAATAGCAATGACGCCAAATGTCTCTTTTAGGTGCTTCAACTGCGCTTGGTCTTCAACGCGTGCTGCTTTCCAAGACGCAGTATCTGCTTTAAAGCGATTAAGATATTCAGCCAGCTGCTCAGGCCCATCATTTTCAGGGTCGAAACTGATGGTGAGCAATTGCAGCTGGCTATCACTGATAAGATCCGCAGCTTGGCGTTGCAAGCGAGCAAACTCCACACCTAGTCCTAGGCAGACAGTTTCACAACGGGTGTAAACAAAGTCAGCAATGATGTACTGGCCTTGAAACGCTTCCCAAGATACAAGCTCTCCCGCTTGGTTCTGGAAAGTCACCTGTGGTGACGGTATAGGGTTGCGCTCTACCTTTACTCGACGTTTGGTTTCAGCTGTGTAAGCTTCAAAACCAAGCGTCTGGTAGTAGAAAACGCCGCCAGCAAGCGCTAATACAATTGCGCTACTTATCAGTGATTTGAACATCTTAAATCTTCGCCTTTGGTAAACGTGCTAGGTTTTGTAGGGTAAAGATCAGGAACCCGATCAGAACCATACTGCCTGCAATCGCACCCAGCTGAGATAGGTATTGCCACTCCGGCAAGTGAACCGCCCAACGTCTAGGCACACTATCTGCACCGCTTGCTAGGAAGGTCAGGATTAAGCCCGTAGCGCCAACAAAGTAGGTAGCAAACGCGAGCTTGCCGATAGCACCTGCTTTAGATGGTTGGCTATTAGCAGCTAGGTAGCTGCAGAAACCAATGATCATCGGCAGTAAGCCAAGCACTAAGTAGAAGTGGAAGTGCCCAGGCACCCACATAGTGTTATGCATCACTTTGTTCACTGTTACAGTGGCGTCGATGATTGCCGGAATAACCCCGCCAGCCCAACCGAACATGGAAAGCAGTAGCATAGAGCTACATAGATCCCACTTGATGCCAGAACGATAAACAATCATGAGTGCGCCGTACGCTGTTACTGCGAGCACTGGAATACCACTGCAGTAAGACAAGATCTGACCGATTACTAGTAGCCAAGGTGGCATCACAAAGTCCATCAATAAGTGGTGTGGATACACCGCCATCACCATCAGTGATGCTGCAGCCCAAGCGTAGTAGAACGGTTTCGAAACCTTCCACGGACGACCTGTATATTTCGGTAGCAGTTCATAAACAGCAGTGACTGCGGAGTAGATCGTTGCGTTAATGAATACATGGCCGAAGAAGTAGATCAGGTTTTTGATCAGCAGCGGGTCAAGTTCGTAGTCTGGTTGGTACAAATTGAATAAGCACAGCACCAGAACAACGGCACCTGCAGCAATACCAATAAAGTTAACGATCAGGACCATGGTCGCAGCAACGACGGTTGTCGGGTGATCTGGATCGACAGGCTTCATGCCAAATACAACCGGTAAACCTAGTGCATTACCTAGATTTCCGTACTTCTTAATCAGCTTGATACCAATATCCAAGTAAAGAATCAGGAAGCCGGTACCAATCAACAAAAGTCCGAGCATAAATACGGCAGCAGATTCTACCGACCAAACGCCCATCGATTTTGCTGGAAGTGGATAGAGGAAGGTCCACGCGCCCGCAAACTTACCGACAAAAATTGAGCCCAAGATCAGCACAACACCAATGAGGAAAATAACGAAATTAACCCACAAAACTTTGCTGCTTAAGTTGATGTATTTACGCAGGAAGTACCACAGTACAGCCGTTCCTCCTAAGCCAGCTGTGCCTACCATGCCAGCACCGTGTACTGTCATGATCTGGTAGAAAAGGTCAGCGCCAATTTCGATGAACGTACCTTGCGCTGCTCGCATCGTTACGCCGGCTAGCATCATCAAACTGAAGACCAGCATGCTTGTTATTAAGTAGGCTTTGATGCCCAGTGAAGCAAGCTTATTCTCTTGTTCACTGTAGTTAATTTGTTCAGTCATCTACGCCTCCTTATTTGACTGTTAGTTGTGCTGTCATGGCATGGTGAGCCAGACCACAGTATTCAAGGCACAGCACCTTGTAGGTGCCAGGCTTGTCGAAGGTATACACCAGTCGGTTGGTGTATTTCGGCATCGCTTGGGTTTGGGTAAGAAGCGTGCCACTCTCGTCATAGATACCAAATCCATGGGTGGAATCTGCTGACGTCACGCGAAACTCAATGGTTTCACCAACGTCATACTCTGTATCGTCAATGGTCCAATACCACTGCTGGCCAACCACATTTACTGGGCTTGCGCCGTCAGTTGCTGAAAACTGTGGAGGCAGTGGGTATGGCAGTAGCGTCGTCGCTGTGACACCAACGCCAAACACCACAAGAAATAGAAACCACTTGGCTCTAATGGAGTACCAATTACGCTGAACTTCAGCGTAATCGCACTCTTCAGTAGATCGGGAAATGACATAACCAAACACTGGGGCGAGTACCGCCAGGCAGAGTAAGGTTAAGATCCATACACTTTGCGCTAACATAAATTACTCGCTATTAGTTGCCTTTAACCATGAAATCAACAACCCGCTTAATCTGCTCATCGCTGCAGTCAAAGCAGGCCCCTTTAGGTGGCATAGCTTTTCTTCCTTTCAGAGCGCTGGTGTACAGTCCTTCAATACCACGCTCGGCCAAACGGGCAGTCCATGCGCCGCGATCAGTCATTTTTGGTGCACCGGCTACGCCATTGTCATGACATGCCATGCACTTTTGTTGGTAGGTAGCTTGGCTATCGGCATACACGGCTTCCCCCAGAAGCAGCGGTAATACCAATAGCGGTAGTTTCATTTTTAGTTTCATTGTTCTTACTCTCACCTGTAATCGAAACCTTCCTAAGTCTTTATGCTTTCCCTAGAGCATCAATGATGCTGTGTAGCGAGCATTAAGATGTATAAAAAATACATTTTAATGCTCAAAAAAAACGCCGATTCCTTTTGAGCGCGGCGTTAAACCTATTACAATATAATGTATTATTTATACATTATTAAAAGCTCAGCATCTATGTCAAGTATTTTGGCAAAGTTTGGCTGAGCTCTTTGCTGTTGAAAAGGGGGTAGGGGTAAGCGAAATGGCTTGAACTCTGCGGGATTAGGTTCCTTGGCTCATATACAAATTGAGCCAAGGAGAATCAATCGGACTTAGTAATTTTGCGGGAATAAAGCGCGTTTCGCTTCTTCGTCCATTTCTGATTTAAATTGGATATCACCGCTGATGCTTCTGGCTTTTGCTACCGCTGGACGGGCATCTACCGTTTTAAACCAGCGTGATAGGTTAGGGAATTTATCCAACTCGTTCTCGCCTAAAACTGGTAGCACACGGTCAATCCAGCCCCAAGCAGCAATATCTGCAATGGTGTACTTATCACCCGTGATATAAGTGTTGTTCGCCAATTGATCGTCCAGCACTTGATAGTGGCGGGCTGCTTCACGGCGATAACGATTGATCGCGTAAGGTAGGTTCTCAGGTGCAGCGCGCTGGAAATGCACCGCCTGACCCGAATAAGGTCCAAGGCCTGAGGCGATAAACATCAACCAAGAGAGTAATTTAGCCTTATCTTCGGCATCTCCCAGAAATAGATTATGTTTTTCGGCGAGGTAGAGAAGGATCGCTGTGGAATCAAAGACCTTTGTGCCTTCATCATCGATGGCGGGTACTTTTTTATTCGGATTGATTGCCGCGTATTCCGGACTGTGTTGTTCCCCTTTTAAAGTATCCACAGGGACTAATTCATATTCTAGTCCCGCTTCTTCAAGAAAAAGCGCGACCTTCATTGGATTAGGGGTTGGGTGAAAATAGAATTTAAGCATAAGCGTTTTGAACCTGTTGAGTTAACGTAAATTGAGATGGCTTGTAGTAATTATTCAGGGCTTTAGTTTCAGAACTTGATCTATATCCGCAGCTTGATGCCTATCGCGCAGTTGTTCCCAAGCTTCGCCCCAAGTGCGATTTACGATACGGCCTCGCTGTACAGCTGATCTTTGCGCGACCTGCTCGGCCCAGCGTTGCAGGTTGGTGTAGCTGTCGACATCAAGGAAAGTGGCGGCATTGTATTGGTTGCCGCGAACCAGTTCGCCATACCAAGGCCAGATAGCAATATCGGCGATGGAGTAATTTTCGCCTGCGATATAGGTATTGTCCGCCAGTTGTTTATTCAGTAGGTCTAACTGACGTTTTACTTCCATAGTGAAGCGGTCTATGGGGTATTCGAATTTTTCTGGGGCATAGGCGTAAAAGTGTCCAAATCCGCCCCCTAGATAGGGCGCAGAACCCTGTAGCCAAAACAGCCAATTTAGTTGTTCTGCCTGTTCGCTAGGGTCTTCTGATAGGAAATGACCAAACTTCTTAGCTAGATAAAGTAAGATGGCGCCTGATTCAAATACGCGAGTTGGCGTCGAACCTGAGTTATCAACAAGGGCTGGAATCTTAGAGTTGGGATTGATATCCACAAAGCCGGAAGAGAACTGATCTCCTTCACCTATCTGAATCATGTGGGCATCGTATTCTGCTTGGTTAACGCCTGCTGCTAGCAGCTCTTCAAGCATGATGGTGACTTTCTGGCCGTTAGGCGTCCCCATCGAATACATTTGCAGTGGGTGTTTCCCTTTCGGCAACTCAGCTTGATGAGTCGCACCTGATACTGGGCGATTGATACTTGCCCACGTGCCACCATTTTCCTCTTCATGCTTCCACACTGTAGGTGGGGTGTACTGTGCGTTCATAAAACTGCGGTACCTTTAAAAATTGTAATATTAAATTGAACGTTCGTTCATTTCCTTCATCCTAGCTGGACTTGAACGTTTGTTCAAGCTAAAATTTGAACAAATGTTCAATCTGAAGTTTTAATCATGGCTAACACTCTAAAACATGACCGTGCTGAGGTGCTGGATAAGGCAACGAATCTTTTCTGGGAAAAAGGTTTCCACGCTACGTCTATGCGTAATTTGCAGGACCATATTGATATGCGTCCAGGCAGTATCTACGCCGCATTTGGTAGTAAAGAGGGGTTGTTTAAAGAGAGCCTAAATCACTATGCAAAAACTAGCTTGGCGCGATTAACGGAGAGCACTAAGACGTCTGAATCTCCACTTGCAGCACTCAAAGCATTTATCAAAACCGTGGTTTTGAATTGCAGAGAGGATACGCCTAGTGAGATGTGTATGTTGGTAAAAGCGATTGCTGAACTGACAGAGGAAAACGGTGAATTGTTAGATGAGGCGAAGGGGCTTCTGAAGGCTGTAGAACAGGCCCTAACGCAACTGATTGAACAAGCGCAAGCAGCAGGCGAGGTCGATTCCTCAAAAGATGCTGCCCGCCTTGCTCGCTATATCCAAATGCAGCTTATCGGCCTGCGTGTATATGCGCGTGTTTCACCGGATGAAGATGACTTGGTCGCAATGATCGATGATTCAATTGCGTCGATGGTGTAAAGCCGCTTTATTGAAACGGGGCGATAGCCAGTAGCTGTTCGCCCTGTCTCTTCGAATATAACCTAGCAGCGGAAAGCCCCACAGGTTCGTTGTATCTCTTGCACTAACCCAGACAGCTCATCTTGGCTGCGGTTAAGGACCAGCATTCCATCCACTGTACGTGTCGCTGCATGGCTGACTTGTTCGATATTATTACCCAGTCGTTCTGCTGAGGATTGTTGTTCCTGCGTTGCGCAGGACATTTGCTCGCTCATGGTAGCGATGCTGGCTACGGCATTATCAATCTCTACTAGCTTGTGGTTGAGCTCTGTAATCTGCTCGACACCTTTAATGGCATTTGTTTGGCTACTGGCCATCTTTTTCACTGCTTCAGCAACACTATCTTGCAGTTTAAGAATAATGCTCTGTATCTCTTGGGTAGAATTTTGGGTTCGTTTAGCGAGATCTCTTACTTCATCCGCGACTACAGAAAAGCCGCGCCCTGTCTCGCCTGCCCGTGCCGCTTCAATTGCAGCATTAAGTGCCAGTAAGTTCGTTTGATCGGCAATATCGCTAATGACTACCAGTACTTTGGATATGTCGCTAGTTTGTTCACTCAAACGATTAATCGTGGTGGAGGAATCTTCTACATCTCGGGCAAACGCTTTAAAACTCTGTTCACATTGATTGGTGGTAATTAGACCTGAATTGGCTTGCTCCTGTGCTTCCGACGTAGCATGAGCGGTTGTTGCAGCGCTTTGCGCCACTTCTGAGATTGATTGGCGAGTTTGGCAAACCACTGCAGCCATATCTTCGGTACTGATGTGCTGACTACGGCTATCTGTATCTACCTGAGTGACTACAGAACTAAGCTGGGACTCAACATGTTTCAGTTGTTCAACATTGAGTAACAGCTGGGATACAACACATCGGGTTTTCTCAATAAACTGGTTACAGTTTGTTGCTACGTCACTGATCTCATCATTACCATCCACGGAGATTTTCTGCTTCAGGTTAGCATCCCCTTGGCCTAACTTCTTCATGGCAGAGGCGACTAGGGCGATGCGTTTTTGGATACTCATGGCTGTCATAGTTGTGACGGTAAAACCGACGATGATAATCAACAGGGCCATAACCAGCATGATGTTTTGCTGGCTTTGAGTATGCTGTTGTACTTCCGGTATCTGTATTGCAGCTAAGTCAGCCAGTTCTTTTTCGAGTTCATGTGCGGTGTTTCGTAGATCCTTGCGGATTCCTTTCTGGTGAGAGGTGCCTAGTTTTTCAGTCAGCTGAACGTATTGATTAAAGGTTGCAGAGTACAAGGCTAAGTCTGACTTCAGTTGCGTGAATTGCGCACCAAAGAGATGGCTGTTTTGTTCTAGTTGAATTGTCAGAGAGTTGTACGTGTCGTTAAAACTGCTGACATACTTTGCTTCTTTACGCAGCATAAAATCTTTTTCGTGGCGGCGTAAAGACAGCAGCGTATTTTGGAAGACTGGTTGCTCCTCTAGTGCAGCAGAGACTTTGTGTGCGGAGCTTCGAAGCTTGCCTAAGGCCCCTTCGTTTTTGCTTAATCCAAGTGCCTTTTGGGTGTTAACAAAATTTTTAAATTGCTCGTTGTAGGTTGTGAGTAATTGCTGAAATTTGTCATGGTTAGCGCTGAGCCCTAACGCCTTTTTTAACTCTTCTAATGCGTGTGAGCGTTGCTCTAGTGCAGTGACTCCAGCGTCAAATCTTTGTACATATTTTAGGTCTTTACGCTCGAAAAAATCCTTTTCGTTACGTCTTAAATTCAGTAAATCCTGCTGCACATAGCTGAGCTCCAGCGTTGAATTTTTCAGTTGGCTAATGTTGTTCAGAGAGTAATGGTTGCTCCCCATAATTAGGAGCATACCAACGATAAAGAACAGTGAAATTAGTAACAGTTTTCTTTTGATAGTCATATCAACACCTGACATCTAATGGGTGTATTTCTAGTCGTGATCTAACGACTAGCGGGCAGAGGGACTGTGTTTGCATTTTGAAATGCGTGTATAGGATTACCAATCAACAGGTAACCGTTCAGTCCAAGGTTTTATCTAAGGAGCTCTATCCGATGTTGGACGGAGCTTAGGATTGTCTCTGCGGAGGGCGATCTATTCGGATGGAATTAGAGTAACTGTAACTTTGTGAAAAGTGACGAGTGACAACGGCTACAGGTTGGTAAAACGATGTCGAATTAGGAATATCATCGAGTTGCAAGTTTTCAAGATGATTCTCAATGGCCACGTTTACAGGGTGGCTTTCATGAAGATTGAGCTGACAAGGGTGTGGTTCGGCGAATAAGTTTTCGTATGATGTAGAAGTTTGGCAAATACAAAAGGCAGAAAGTACTTCTGTCGATAACAACAGTAAGCATATTAGTATCAATAATGGGTTATTCTGACTTTTGAGCAATAGAGAAACCTTTACCTTGCTGAGTTTCAAATATTAGAATTTTCTGTAATAAAAATGTCATATTTGAGTGGTCATACTAGATAAAATTGTATTAGGGCTCAAGGGGGACATTGGTCGCGAGTTTTGAGCTTGGTCAAAGAATGAATGGGTTTAGCGTTCTTAGGAAAGTAGAAGTTATTAAGGCCGCAAAATAAGGACGATGTTATTTTGCGACCCTAAGTACCTTGGGATAGTCAGTCAGGCACTTTCAACGCTACCACCATTGATAACTCGGTTTCGCCCGAGCTCTTTGGCTTGATACAGTGCAGCATCAGCTATTTGAATTAACTCTCTTGGAGAGTGATCAATGGCTGCCTCAGCTAAGCCGAAGCTGGCAGTCACTTGATCAACCTCTTCAAACATTTCTGCTGCGATGGCGGTGCGAAGCTTTTCTGCTAATCGGTAAGCCATCTGTGCGTTTGTTTCAGGTAAAAGAATCATAAACTCTTCACCACCCCAACGACCGATTTTATCTGTTTTACGAGTGTTTTCTCGTAGTATTTGTGCAAATTTTTTCAGCACAGCATCGCCACAGAGGTGGCCGTATTGGTCATTAATCTTTTTAAATAGGTCGACATCCAATAGCAAAATAGACAGCGGGTGTTTGAAGCGTTGGAGACGATATAGCTCCTCTTCCAGTAATAACTCAATGTGCAAACGGTTGTTTAGCCCAGTAAGCGCATCGGTTGTCGATAGGATGGATAGCTCAGTGTTTTTGCTATTGAGCTTTTCATTAAGCTGATTCAATTGCTGCTCTGCTGCTTCACGCAGGCTTATCTCTGATTTCAGCTGTTTATTCAGTCGAGATAGTTTCCAATTCCATAGCGTAATAATTGTGATAATAAACAATGCGGCAAAGACGAGTTTCCAGATCAATTCATAATTTGCATCGTGTTCAAATTTAACCGATACCCAGCGTTGGAATACTTTGGAGTGTTCTTCTTCGGTTATATATTCTGTGGCCTTATTGAACATGGAAAGAAGTTCAGGGCTATCGTTACGTATGGCTACTGCCAGTTTCCAGTCCTCATCTAGACGTCCGCCGATTTTTAAATTCAGGAAGCGATGTTTACGAATAGCATGACCCACGGGAGCTATCGCCCCGATTAAACCGAAAATACGTCCTTCCTCAACGATGCGAAGACCGTCAGCAACGCTATCTACTTCAATGACATTTATCTTTGGATAGTCCTGTTGCAGTTTTTTAAGTAAGCCGTATCCCTTAGGTACGCCTATCGTTTTATCTTTGAGAGATTTGAGGCCGTCCACGAATAGAGAGTCTTCCTGAATCGCAATAACTAAAGGCAAACGCAGGTAGGGCTTGGTAAAGTTTAATTGTCGTTTAGCTTCAGGTGTTTCGAAGGCTGCGGACATGATGTCGCAGCGTCTGTTCTGAGCGTATTCCAGTGACAGTTGGCTACTTTCAGTGGGTAGCATTGTCATGCCTATACCAATTCGATCAGCCATTAAATTGAGGTAGTCGGCAACCATCCCTTCATGTCTTCCTCCAGGACCTATTTGCTCCAAGGGCATCCAATCGGGATTGGCACAAAAAGTTATGCCAGGCTGTTTTTCTAAATAGGCTTTTTCAGCGGAGGTTAGGCTAAGGCCGCTGCCGGGTCTTGCGACATAGTTCTCGTTACCCATCCAGCGCTGAGATATCGCTGCGACTTCATCTCTTGTCAGTGATTCAATCGCACGGTCCATAATCCTTTGCAGGATAGGCCAATCGGAACGCACACCTATGCGTAGGTTTGCTAGATCGGGTTTGCCCACATCGACCTCACCTGAAACGGTAAGATCGTTCATCAAATTTTTAGCGATCAGATGGTTAAAAACAGCAGCTTCACCCAGTGCTGCATCGGCTTTACCAATTGAGATAGCTTTCAAGCTCTCGATGGCATCGGTAACTAGGTGTTGTTTGATTTGTGGGTATTCGTTGGTGAGGATCTCTTCGTAGAAAAAGCCTTTTGGTATGGCCACTGTTTTACCGAATAGGCTCTCAATCGATTCATATTTAGCGGATTTTTTGCTGACAATTACATTTGGATTGACTGCGTAAGGGCGGGTGAAACGAATATATTTACGACGCTCTGCTGTATTAACGATATTCAGCATCATGTCCAATTCGCGTTCTTGAGTCATCGCCAAGAAGTCATTCCAGTTAGGACCACTGACATACTGGATCCTAAAACCGGTTTTCTTGGCGATTAGGTTCATTACATCAATAGAAAAACCTTTGGGCTTGCCCTGTTCGTTGTAATTGAAAGGAGGCCAGGCCATCTCATTATGTACCCGAAGTACTGGGTGGGCAGCGAGGAATTCTTGTTCCTCTTTATCTAGGTGGAGAGTCTGTGTTCTTTGTAATCCGCCTTCTAGCCAGCGACGGCTTAGCCGATCCCTCTCTTCTTTGGTAACGGACTCAATCGCTTTCTGCATAATGGAGCGGAAAATAGGCCAATCATCGCGTACCCCGATGCGTAAAAGGTTGGCAAAACGAGGATCATCAATACCTCCGACGACCTTGAGGTTACTCATTAGGTGTTTACGGATTAAGTGGTTTTGCACGGCAATTCCACCCATGGTGGCATCGGCGCGACCAAAAGCTACGGCTTTGAGGCTATCTACTTGGTCTTTAAGGAGTAATAACTGAATGCCGGGGAAGTGCTTTTCGATGATTTCTTGATAGAAAAAACCTTTGGGGATGGCAAGAACGCGGCCATTCAGATCTCTCAGATCTCGAACTGTGCGATTGTCGTCTCGGACCACAATTCCTGATGGGTTATTTACATAGGGGTCGGTAAAGAGAATGTATTTGCTGCGATCGTCTGTCTTGATGATGTTAAGCATCACATCAAGCTCTTTATGATCCAGCATATTTAGGAATTCACCCCAAGTAGGGCCGGTTACGTACTCAATTTCTATGCTGAGCTTTTCTGCCAAAAGGTTCATAAATTCAACAGAATAGCCTTTAGGGCGGCCGAATTCGTGATAGTTAAAAGGGCCCCAGCTCACCTCATTATGGACGCGAATTTTCTGATGGTTGAGTAACCATGTTTTCTCTTCTTGCGTCAGTGGTATCTCATTAGCTTGGGAAACAAAGCTTAATGCTAATAAGATTAATGACGTGATATAGGTGAGTAGTGATGTCTGCCTTAACACGAAGAAAGTCCCTGATATTTATATTTTTTTATAGTGGGACTGTATCTATATCATTAAATGAAAGGGTTGGAAATTGCGCACTTCCTTAAATAATCAGGGAGAAAGCACTTAGTTGGCTTACGGCAACAGCTAGAGTCTTCAAAGCAACTAATCTAATTTGAGTGAGGACAGCCAAATAAAATTAATCTTGGGAAGTCTACAAAACGAAGTAAAGGAAGTTTCACCTAAGAAGTGTGCCCAGAGGCGAATCAATGCCGAAGGCATTCACACATCGGAGTGCAACGACGATAGCCCGAAGGGTGAACGAAGCGAATAATCTAACAAGGTTCGATGACGCCCAAAGATAATCAATCTTAGAAGATCTAAATAAAAAAGAGAGATTTCAAACTAGGAAGTGGTGCCCAGAGGCGGATCAATGCCGAAGGCATTCACACATCGGAGTGTAACGACGATAGCCCGAAGGGTGAGCGAAGCGAATAATCTAACCAGGTCCGATGACGCCCAAAGATAATCAATCTTGGAAGATCTAAATAAAAAGAGAGATTTCAAACTAGGAAGTGGTGCCCAGAGGCGGATCAATGCCGAAGGCATTCACACATCGGAGTGTAACGACGATAGCCCGAAGGGTGAGCGAAGCGAATAATCTAACCAGGTCCGATGACGCCCAAAGATAATCAATCTTGGAAGATCTAAATAAAAAAGAGAGATTTCAAACTAGGAAGTGGTGCCCAGAGGCGGATCAATGCCGAAGGCATTCACACATCGGAGTGCAACGACGATAGCCCGAAGGGTGAGCGAAGCGAATAATCTAACCAGGTTCGATGACGCCAAAAGATAATCAATCTTGGAAGATCTAAATAAAAAAGAGAGATTTCAAACTAGGAAGTGGTGCCCAGAGGCGGAATCGAACCACCGACACGGGGATTTTCAATCCCCTGCTCTACCGACTGAGCTATCTGGGCAATCAGGTGCAGCGATAACTTGCTGACTAAAAAGCCCCGCTAGGTTAACGAGGCTTGAAATAAGTGGTGCCCAGAGGCGGAATCGAACCACCGACACGGGGATTTTCAATCCCCTGCTCTACCGACTGAGCTATCTGGGCAACTCAAGTGGCGCGTATTAAACCGTCTTCACGGAAAACTGTCAACCACTTGTTACAAAAAAACTATTTTGAAGGTGGAACGTAGCCTTCAGCCTTCTCGTAGTCTTCTCCATCCATGAATTTTTGCATCTCTGTTTGCAGGAATTCACGGGTGGATGGGTCCATCATGCTCAGGTGTTTTTCGTTGATGATCATGGTTTGATGATCAGTCCACTCTTTCCAAGCCTTTTTGGATATTGTTTCGTAAATTTCCTGGCCTTTAGCGCCTGGATAAGGAGGACGATCCAATCCTTCAAGTTCCTCTTTATATTTACGGCATAGGACGGTGCGACTCATGTTTTGCTCCAATCAATTTACGCGTTGGTTAGTTGTTGCAAGAGTTTCTTAACCGGTGCTGCTAAACCAACATTTTCTGGTTGCTCTATGTTATACCAGAGCAGAGGCTTCCCTTCCATGACACAGTCTGTAGGGGTATTCACTCTCGCCTTCACTGGGGTGATGTCTAGATGGAAATGACTAAAGGTGTGACGCAGAGGTTCCATGAGCTGAATGCTTTCTTCATCTAGCTCCAAACCTGTTTCGTTGAAGGTGTCACGCAGGTCTGCAACTTGGGGTAGGCTCCACAATCCACCCCATAAACCACTCGGTGGACGTTGAAAGAGTAAAACCTCAGATTGATTATCCTGCTGCAAAATCAGCATGTAGGTCTGTTTTACCGGAATCGTCTTTTTCGGCTTAGGTACTGGAAGTTGATCAGTTTTGCCTAATTCGAATGCTTGGCAGCCTTGTTGCAGTGGACAGAGTAAACAAGAAGGCTTACTGCGAGTGCAGAGGGTAGCACCCAGATCCATCATCGCTTGCGTGTAATCACCCGTGCGTTCTTGCGGTGTATTCTGTTCGGCATATTGCCACAGCAGCTTTTGATTAGCTGTTGTGCCTGGCCAACCCTCTAGCGCATAAAAACGTGCTAATACTCGTTTAACATTGCCATCTAGAATCGGAGCCCACTTACCGGTGCTGATCGATAAGACGGCACCTGCAGTGGAGCGACCAATGCCGGGTAGCTCTTCCAACCCTTCAACTGTTTCAGGAAACTGACCTTGATGTTCCCTGCTAACTATCTGCGCAGTTTTATGCAGGTTACGGGCTCGGGCGTAATAACCCAAACCTGTCCATAGATGGAGCACTTCATCCTGCTCTGCGGCTGCTAGCGCTTCTACTGTTGGGAAACGTCCGATAAAGCGTTGATAGTAAGGAATAACGGTGGTGACCTGAGTCTGCTGCAGCATAATCTCAGAGATCCAAGTGTTATATGCGGTCTTTTTCTCTTGCCAAGGTAGGTCGTGACGACCGTGCTGGTCAAACCATTCCAGCACGGCGTTAGCGAATAGATCAGGTGTCATTAGGGGTTAAAATAAACCTTTTAGTTTGTCGCCTAGCTTATCTTTGATTTTCTCTTCAGCTTTGGCTTTTAGTTTTTCTTTTTTCTCTTCAACTTTCTTCTTAACGTCTTGTTTTAGTGCGTCAGTGATAAAGCTGAAATCAGGCTTACATAGCTTAGTTGGTTCTGTGTTAAAACTGCCTTTACAATCGATTGGCACTTCTACACCTTCCAGTTTATTGGGGAAAGAGCAGGTTTCTTTAAACAGATTCTTCTCAACCATAAAGCCAAGACGGTAGTCCAAAAGCTGTTTTGGTAGGTTCACGGTGCCTTTACCACTTAGGGTCATTGCATCCAGTGCCGCTTTTAGATCTTGGTTGTTTACTACGCCGTTTTTAATACGGGTAGAAGCGCCCATACTGGTAAATGGTGTTGAACGGTCCACTTGCTCAGCTTCACCGCCCAGTGCGCTAACATTGTTTAGACCTTGGCAAACGGATTGTGCCATGTCTAAACCTTTTAGCTCGCCATCTTTCATGTTTACTTTCGCAGTACCTGTAACGCTGTTTACAAAATCGTGAACAGAGTTACCGCGAAGCGTTAGATTAGATGTAGAGTTAAGTTTGCCGGTTAGCTGATCGGCGTTGGCCATATCTTTTAGCAGATCACCCACTTGAATACCTGTGATGGTTTTCTTTGAGGTGATAACCGGTGTGTTCTTACGCACATCAACAGTGACGTTATTACGCACGCTGCCTTTGTATAGATCAGCATCAAGTTTAGTTGCCTTGATTAAGCCACCATGAGCGCTTACTTGTAGTGCAACATTGCTGATATCCATATTGGAAACATGCAGTGATTTCAGGCCTAGCGTAGTATCTAGCTCTAAGCCACGCAGTGTTTCAACTGGCAGAATTGGATCTTTCGAGTAAGGGCCGCTCTGGCCCTTTTTAGCAGTGCTTGCAGTTGCAGTGTTGGAAGAACTCTCTGCTTTTTTACTTTGCGTTGCAGGTGGCATGTAGCGATCTGCATTGATCTTGTCGCCTTGCAGGTTCAGCGTGATGTTGCTGTTCGCTAGGTTAAATGCTGCAGAACCGTTGAAGGTCGTATCATCCAGCATAACGGTTAGCGCTTTTGCGGTGATTGTATTGGCAGGACCTTCTAGTTCTGTAGATAAGCTGATCGCTTTTAGAACGTTCGGATCGTTAGTTTTAACTTCAGCCTGACCCACAGCACTCAGCAGTTTATTTAGATCGAAGGCAGCCACATTCAGCTTGCCACTGATCGCTGGTGCTGCGAAGTTATTAACGGCCAGCGCACCCTCTGCATTTAGATTGGCAATCGATAGTTTTAGGTTGTTAAGGCTTAGCTGTTGTTTTGGTAGGTCTGCTTCAATATCGGCAGCAGTCTTCAGCGCCAGTGATTTACCGCCTAGTGGTTTACCACTCAGGTTTAGCTCGCTAGTTAAGCCTTTAAGCTTGTACTGTTGCTGTTTCAGATCCAGATAAAACTCAGCAGCTAGTTTCGCTGCGGCTTTGATCTGCTCTTCGCCCTTAACGGTTTGTGACGCATTAAAGCTTAACTCTGCAGGGAAGAAAGCGTTAGTCACCACTTGACCTGAGGACATGTTGAACTCAGTTAGCTTAGCGATCATATCAACGGCTTTATCTTGATAGATGATGTTACCGTTGCTGATTTGGATGCTGTCGATGTTGATCGCGATAGGCGCAGATGAGCTTGTTGCCGCCTCTTCTTTTGGGGCTCCATCTGTTGTTGTCGCATCTTTTTTAGTATCGGCAGGTGCCGCTGCTACCGCCCAGTTGTTGCTGCCATCTTTTTCTTGGACAAGGTTTAGCTCTAAACCATCTATAACGACGCTTTGCATCTCAACATTGCCAGATAACAGCGCCGGTAGACGTACAGAAATCTGAGCTTGGTTTAGTTTGGCTAAGTCCTGTTTGCCAGGGAATTTGGCATCAATCTTATTTACCTCAAGTCCTAACCAAGGGAAAACTGACCAGCCGATATCACCGTTAATTTTTAGTTCGATACCAGCATTATCATGTGCTGCTTGCTCTATTTCGGGTTTGTATTCGTTGGGATCAAAGAATGCACCCAGAATGGCACCGCCAGCGACGATCACCACAACAATCAGTGCGGCTAGACCAGCGAGTAATTTCAGCAGACCTTTCATTGTTCTCTCCTTGGCAAGGGTTCTGAAGGGATGAGGATAAACGGAAATAATGAAGTTTCAATGGTGGAGGCTGAAGGAGGGATGAATAATTTAGCCACAGACTTGGTTTTTCCCGCTGGCTTTAGCACGATAGAGGGCTAAATCTGCCTGTTTGAGCATCAGTTCTCTATCGGTAAACTCTTTATCCAACTCTCCTACACCAATACTTGCGGTGAGGTGTATTGCCTCGCTAGTGGTTATCTGTACTTCCAAGCTGCGTAGGGCCTCTAGATAACGCTCACCAATTTTTAAGGCGGAAGGTGTGTCTGTTTCGGGTAGGATGATCATGAACTCTTCACCCCCATAACGGCAAACAAAATCGTGAGCTCTGGAATATCGATCTAGACACTGTGCTGCCTGTTTAAGGGCGATATCACCGGTGTCATGACCGTATGTGTCATTAATGTCTTTGAAATCGTCGATATCTAAAAGAATGACTGAGATAGGGCGTTCTTTTCGAATTGCTTCTTTGCACAGCAGTTTGAGCTGTTTTCGACCTTCACGGCGGTTATAGATACCGGTGAGATCGTCATAAGTCGCTAAACGCTTAAATTTTTTCTCTAGGGTTTTCTGATCTGTTATATCTATGATGGCGCCGATAAGCCCTGCAACGGAACCGTCGCTGTCATGAAAGGTGGCTTTATGGAACTTCACATAGTTGAGCTCATGGCCTTCTCGATGCACAGGGGTTTCGTAGATCTGAATACCGGGATTGTTCAGCAACTCCATATCGGCTGCCGCAAAAATAGAGGCGGGAGTTTTATCAAAGACGTCAAAAACGTTCCTACCAATTAGATCTTCTCTGGAAACTTGAACGTAATCAGCATAGGCCTTGTTACAGCCGAGATACTTACCTTCGTGATCTTTGTAGTAGATTGGGAAAGGCAGGGCGTCGATCACTAACAGCAATGCACGATGATTGCCGCGCAGGAGTTGATGTAGATCGGGATCATTCATCAGCTGATTCCGTCCTTAATAAAAGGCGATACCTACAAGATAGCCCAAGGTCTCTGTATTTGCGTGTAATTAACCGCTTTGAAAAGTGCATGGATGGGGGGATGGTTGTATAATCGCGGCTCAGATCAAATATAGTGGGAGATCACCATGGCGGACCGTACAGCCAAGGTAAGTCGAGATACATTGGAGACACAGATCACTGTGTCGGTAAATATTGATGGAACTGGCCAATTTAAGGCCGATACAGGTGTGCCGTTCTTAGAGCACATGATGGAGCAGATCTCCCGCCACGGTCTTATTGATCTAGATATTCATGCTAATGGCGATACACATATCGATGACCACCACACGGTTGAAGATATCGGCATCACGCTAGGGCAAGCATTTAAAGAAGCGGTAGGTGATCGTAAAGGGATCATGCGCTACGGCCACGCTTACTGCCCGCTGGATGAAGCTTTGTCCCGTGTTGTTATCGATTTCTCTGGTCGCCCAGGACTAGATTTTAAGTGTGACTTTACCCGCGGCAATATCGGCCGTTTTGATACGCAGCTGTTTTGGGAATTTTTCCAAGGCTTCGTAAATCACGCGGGCGTTACTTTGCATATCGATAACATCAAGGGCTTCAATGCCCACCACCAAGCGGAAACCATCTTTAAAGCGTTTGGTCGTGC
Organism: Neptuniibacter sp. QD48_55; assembly: GCF_047778115.1. Classification (GTDB taxonomy): domain Bacteria; phylum Pseudomonadota; class Gammaproteobacteria; order Pseudomonadales; family Balneatricaceae; genus Neptuniibacter. The sequence continues at coordinate 168,701 of NZ_CP180555.1, forward strand.
TCTGCGTTACTCACTAGAGATTGATGCGCGTGCTGCGGATGTTATGCCTTCTACAAAAGGGTGTTTGTAAGTTATGTCGAGTGTAGCGGTAATCGATTATGGCATGGGCAACTTGCACTCTGTTGCCAAAGCACTGGAATTTGTACAGCCGGGTGTTGAAGTACGTGTGACTTCTGATCCTGCGCTAGTTGCCAGTGCTGACCGCGTTATCTTGCCGGGCGTTGGTGCAATGCGTGATTGCATGGCAGAGATGCTACGTGCCGGTGTGGATAAAGAGGTCACAGATGCAATCAATTCGGGTAAACCATTCCTAGGTATCTGCGTTGGTATGCAAGCTCTGCTTGAGCGTTCTGAAGAGAACGATGGCGTAGATTGCTTGTCTCATTTTAAGGGTAGTGTGAATTACTTTGGCGATGACCTAGCAGAAGAGGGCGAGCGCCTGAAAGTTCCACATATGGGTTGGAACGAAGTCGCTCAGATGGATGATCACCCTCTATGGAATGAGATTGAAGACGGTAGTCGTTTCTACTTTGTTCACAGCTACTTTGTAACGGCTGAAGAACGTGATCTGGTTTCTGGTGTTTGTCGTTACGGTCAGCAGTTTGATGTTGCGCTTGCGCGTGACAATGTGTTCGCTGTGCAGTTCCACCCTGAGAAAAGCTCTAAGGCGGGTTTGCAGTTGCTTAAGAATTTCCTTAACTGGGATGGCAAGCCAGCACCTGCACCGATGACTGAAAATACGATTAAACCTTAATCCATTAGATCAAATTTTAGAGGTAGCTACTCATGGCTTTGGCAAAACGAATTATTCCTTGCCTCGATGTAGAAAACGGTCGCGTGGTGAAAGGCGTTAAGTTTGTCGATATTCGCGACGCTGGTGACCCTGTAGAAGTAGCAAAGCGCTACGACGAGCAGGGCGCAGACGAAATTACATTTCTAGATATTACTGCAACCCATGAAGGCCGTGACACTATGGTGGAAACGGTTGAACGTATGGCTTCACAGGTATTTATCCCACTGACAGTAGGTGGTGGTATTCGTACTTGTGAGGATATCCGTACCATGTTGAATGCAGGTGCAGATAAAGTATCTATTAATTCTGCTGCGGTATTTAACCCCGAGTTTGTTAAAGAAGCAGCGGAGCGCTTTGGTTCACAATGTATCGTTGTAGCTATTGATGCCAAGAAAGTATCCAAAGAGGGTGAAGAGAACCGTTGGGAGATCTTTACTCACGGTGGCCGTAAACCAACCGGTATCGATGCGGTTGAATGGGCGCAGAAGATGGTTGAGTTAGGTGCAGGTGAAATTCTTCTGACATCTATGGATCAAGATGGCGTTAAAAACGGTTACGACCTAGAAGTTACGCGTGCCATTAGTGATGCGGTCAACGTACCTGTTATCGCTTCTGGTGGTGTTGGTAATCTAGATCACTTAGTGGAAGGCTGTATCGAAGGGAAGGCAGACGCTGTGCTTGCGGCTTCTATCTTTCACTTTAATGAGTACACAGTTCCGCAAGCGAAGGAATATATGCGAGACAAGGGTATTGAAGTCCGTTTATAACGGAAGTGATAGCCTGATTATGAAGCCTCGCAAATGCGGGGCTTTTTATTGCGCGTAATTTAGATACATTGTGAACTTTAGTATGGCTATTAGGGTCAAGGTCATGCATCATTTTGTAGCACGAAAAAAGATTGAGAATCATTTCTAATAAATGGCTCACAGGGATTTAGTTAGGACTTAGTTATGCGACAGCTCTTCACTTTTACTCTTTTGGTTTTAAGTACTCAGCTTCAGGCAGCAGAAAGTGTGGTAGTTAAGCCTCTGTCCGAGCTGTTAGCCCCATCCAGTCAAAGCGCACCAGCGCAGGTGATCAACGATCATCATGTGATTATCAGTAGTCGGTTAAATGCACCGGTTGAAGAGGTGCTTGTTAATGTAGGCTATCAGCTTGAAAAGGGCGCTCCTCTGCTAAAACTTGAATGTCGTGATTTTGATCTGCGCTTAGTCCAAGTCAAAAGTGAGTTAAACGCGCTACAGGCGCAAACGCGTTTGGCACGTCAGCAATTAAGCCGAGCTGAGCGATTGTTAAAACAGCGTAATGCTTCAAAAGAACTGCGTGATCAGCGTCGCGCTGAGCTGGATAGCTTATTAGCGCAAGCTTCCGGTGCTAAAGCCCGTTTGGATGAAGCTGAGCTAGCGGTATCTCGTTGTACCCCAGTAGCGCCGTTTAAAGGTGTTGTGACTGAACGTTTGGTGGGTGAAGGCAGCCTAGTCGCATCGGGCACACCTCTATTCAAACTTCTAGCTGAGGATCGTCAGGAAGTATCAGCGTTGCTGAGTAGTAAGCAGCTTGCTTCTCTGCCTAATTCCACAAAGATTGAATATCAGATTCAACAGCAACGCTATCCACTGGAACTACGGGTGATTGTGCCTTTTGTCGAAAATCGTGCCCGTACTCAAGAAGTTCGTCTGCAATTTAGTGCCGATAAAGCCATATCAGGTAGCAGTGGTCGTTTGGTATGGCAGGAGCCCCAAGGGCGCTTGCCGGTTCGGTACATTGTGTCCCGTGATGGTCAGTTGGGAGTGATGGGGCTGAATGATTCCAAGGCGGAATTTATTGCACTGCCTAAAGCGGTTGAAGGTCAGGCAGCCGTTGTTGATCTGCCATTGGATACGATGGTGATTGTAGAAGGTCAGCATGGGGTTGAATCGGGCAGTGATGTGACAGTGATGGCGCAGGAGTAAAAAAATCAGATGTTGATGCGCCTATTTAACAACCATGTCTTAGCTAACCTCACCTTTCTATTGGTATTGGTGATCGGTTTCCTATGCTACAACTTGCTACCTCGCCAGCAAGACCCAACCATCAACTTTAACTGGGTTGTAGTGACCACTGTGCTGCCGGGGGCCAGCGCGGACGATATTGAGAAGCGTGTAACTGACCCGCTGGAAGATGCCATTCGCAACGTCTCGGATATTAAGTTTGCTTCTTCTAATAGCCGCGAAGCAGTGTCGAGTTTGCTGATACGCTTTTCTGATATTGATGAGCGTACCTTTGATAAACGTATCAATGATCTGCGCCGAGAAATTCAAAATGTAGAAGATGAGTTACCGGAAAATGCGATTGACCCGGTGATCTTAGAGATCACCAGTGCCAACGCTTTCCCGAGTGTTACAGTCGCCGTTACCGCGCTGGATGACGATGAAAACCTCAGGGTGCAAGCGCGTAATATCGAAAAAGATCTGGAACGTATCACAGGGGTAGATCGGGTCGATCCGATTGGCCTGGATGATCCTGAGTTGCAGGTGAATTTTGATCCTGAAGCGCTGCAGGCGCTATCGCTGTCTCCAACTCAGTTGTCGAATACCGTATCTGTTTGGTTTCAGGATATCTCTGCCGGTAGCGTGAATGTTGGCGAGCAGGCGTGGCTTGTGCGACTTGTTGGTCGAAGTGCCGACCCTGATCAGGTTAAGCATATCCCGTTGATCAATCTACAGGGGGAAGAGATTACTCTTGACCGAGTTGCTGAAGTCGTACAAACCCGCGCTAAAGCGCAGCAAGATGCGGTGATCGATGGCAAACCTGCGGTTGTATTGGCGGTGATGAAAAAAGCCAATGCCAATACCTTAGAGCTGGTTGAACGGGTTAAAACCTATATGGATCAGCGCAATGAGCTGGCCCAAGCAACTGGTGTGAAGCTGGTTCTGGTCGATGATCAGACCGTGCCGACCCGTGAAGCGATCAGCCTTATGCAGAACAATGCTTTGATCGGGTTGATCTTGGTATTGGTAGTGGCGTGGTTGTTTTTGGGGGCGCATATCGCCTTCTTAACTGCTATTGGTATCCCCTTTATTCTGGCAGGTACTTTCTGGGTACTCTGGGGCATGGGTGAAACCTTAAATGTTACCGTGCTGCTTGGTGTGGTTATTGTGCTCGGGATGTTGGTGGATGATGCGGTGGTCGTGGTGGAGGCGATCTATCATCGTTTACAGCTAGGGCAACCTATCTATCAAGCAACTATGGCCTCGCTCGAAGAGGTGGGTCGCCCAGTGGTGAGTGCGGTTTTAACCACAATGGCGGCTTTCCTACCATTAATGCTGCTGCCGGGGATCTTAGGTGACTTTATGCGGGTGATCCCCATGGTGGTCACCATCGCATTGGCGATCTCTCTAGTCGAAGCATTCTGGATGCTACCAGTACACGTGAGTGTGGCACGGGTGTCATTTGCTAACCCGGGGCGTATGCAGCGATTCCGTACCCGCATGACCCATAAGATTCAGATCACCTATGTACGCTCGTTGATTAAAGCGATGCGTCGCCCTGTACTGACCTTTAGCTTGATCGGTGCACTATTTATTGGCTCGATGGGTGCGCTCGGAGCAGGTTTGATCAAAATGGACTTCTTTGCCTCGGATCCGTTGCGCTTGTTTTACGTCAATATGGAGATGGCTTCAGAGACCTCTCTTGATGCCACCTTGGACAAAGTAAAACAGATGGAGAAGGTGGTACGTAAACACCTTAAAGATGAGGATCTACGAGCTGTTGTTGGGTACGCCGGACAGCAATTTACTGAAACGGCACCAATGTTTGGTGAGCACTACGGTCAGGTATTAGTCGGCCTGAAACCTAAAACAGAAGATAACCGCTCGGTCGATGAGCTGTTAGCCGCGGTGCGTGAGGATGCTTTGGCACTGCCGGGGCCTTTGAATATCTCCTTCTTACGTTTGGCGGGTGGTCCTCCCGTGTCTAAGCCGATCAGCATTAAAGTGCGTGGTGATGAGTACGCAGAGATCCGTGCAGCCGCGGATGCGCTGCAAACCTATATGAGATCGGTGGAAGCGATTACCGATATTACCGACGATGCGGGCGGCGGACGTATGACGCTGACGCTAAAAGCTGATTATGATGCGATCACTCAAGCGGGGCTGAACCCACAAGAGGTCATTCGTACAGCGCAGTTATTGGTAGATGGTGAAATCGTCGCTGATATGCAGCACGAAGGTGAAAAACTGGAAGTGCGCGTACGTGCGAAGCCTCAGCAATACAGTGATATTGAGCAATTACTTCTGTTTGAGTTGCCGTTAGCCGATGGCGGTCGTGTACCACTGATTAATCTGGTGTATTTTGAAAAAGAAAAGGCGCTAGGCAATATCCGACACTACAACTTCCGCCGAGCGATCACGGTGGAGGCTGATCTTCTACCAAACAGCATGGATACCGTAACCGCCAACGCAATGGTCTTGGAGCATTGGAATAACGAGCTACAAGTACAATTTCCAAATCTGGATTTAGACTTCTCTGGTGAATTAGATGATATCCAAGAGAGTTTGGATGCGATCGGTATTCTCTTCCTGTTTGGTATAGGTCTGATGTACCTGATTTTGGGTACACAGTTCTCCAGTTATATGCAGCCTCTGATGATCTTGATGACCATCCCTATGGCGTTTACCGGTGTAGTACTTGGGTTATTGCTGACACAAAACCCTTTGAGTCTATTTACTATGTACGGTGTTGTCGCTTTGGCAGGGATCGCGGTGAATGCAGCAATTGTGCTGATTTCAGCGGGTAACCAACGCTTAGATAAAGGGATGTCGGTAAAACATGCCACTCTGTACGCGGCTAGACGACGAGTGATCCCCATCTTGATTACTTCGCTAACGACGATTGCCGGTTTGTTCTCTTTGGCAACGGGTTTAGGTGGTCACTCCCTCATTTGGGGGCCAGTGGCAACGGCGATTGTCAGTGGCTTGGCATTCTCGACCGTACTGACTCTGTTCCTGATTCCTATGCTGTACCGTATCTTTATGCAGTGGTCGCATCGTCGTCAGGGTACTTAATTAGCTAGGATAGATTATAGGTTTAAGGGCAGAATGTAAGCTTTAAGGAAGCCAAGAAAGAAGCATAAAAAAGCGGCGAATAAACATCGCCGCTTTCTTCTGTCAGTGATTCTTACTTAAGCTAGTTCAAGCACTTCATCCACTAGCTTGCGGATACCTGATGCTGCTTCGGTAATTGAGCCTGCCAACATGTATGCTGGAGTTGTCACCACTTTACGCTCGGAATCGATCACGATCTCGCTAACACCGCAGTCTTGGTGTTTACCGCCCATCGCTTCAATCGCCGCTGCCGTATCAGCATCATTACCGATCGTACAAGTAGCGCCTTCACCAAATAGGATAGGTGTCATTGCTGGGGCAATACAGATTAAACCAACTGGCTTACCTGCTTTATGCATCGCTTGAGTAAAGTTAATTACATCAGGGTTTACTGAGCACTCAGGACCTTTTACTGCGAAGTCAGATAAGTTTTTCGCTGCACCAAAACCACCTGGAATAATCAACGCGTCGTAATCTTCGGCATTGGCTGTTGCAAGATCGATAATTTCACCACGCGCTAAACGCGCTGCTTCAACTAAAACGTTACGTGTTTCACCGGCTTCTTCGCCAGTAAGGTGATTAATAACGTGCATCTGCTCGATATTCGGTGCCATACACTGTGAACTAGCACCGCGTTCAGCGATCTGTAGCAAAGTCAGAACCGACTCGTAAATTTCTGCGCCATCGTATACGCCGCAACCAGATAGAATTACTGCAATTTTCTTCATGCTTTCAGGCTCCTTAATCTACAGTGATATGAGTTTGATCATACCCTTTTGTATGCAGAGTACGATAAGATCAGTTGTATTACTATGGTGACAAAAAGTTACTTAATTTTTAGCCTGACCTCTAGGCTGTCATGAGCTTGTCATCGTTTTCTGTCATATTCATCTTGTAACCTAAGGAAGATGCCGTGTCCTTTAATAACAGCCAGCGCTTTTACCCAGAAACACGTATGCGTCGTATGCGTGCCAGTGATTTTTCCCGTCGTCTAATGCGAGAGAGCCTTTTAACGCCTGATGATCTGATCTATCCAGTCTTTGTGATTGAAGGTCAAAATCAAACTGAGCAAGTCGCGTCTATGCCTGGCGTCGAGCGTATGAGTATCGATTTGCTGGTAAAAGAAGCTAAAGAGCTTGCTTCTTTAGGTGTGCCTGCGATGGCGTTGTTCCCTGTAACACCGATGGATGCGAAATCTGAGTTGGCAGAAGAAGCCTATAATCCAGATGGCCTTGCTCAGCGTGCAGTGAAAGCAATCAAAGATGCGTGCCCAGAGATGGGAATCATGACCGATGTTGCACTGGACCCATTCACGACTCACGGGCAGGACGGCATTATCGATGAAAATGGTTATGTGCTGAATGATCGCACGGTTGATACCTTGATCCAGCAGGCGGTATCTCACGCCGAAGCGGGTGCTGATATTGTTGCACCAAGTGACATGATGGATGGCCGTATCGGTGGTATCCGTGACGAGCTGGAAAGTAATGGCTTTGTAAATACATTGATCATGGCGTACTCCGCTAAGTATGCAAGTGCTTACTATGGGCCTTTCCGTGATGCAGTGGGTTCTGCGGCGAACATTGGTAAAGGTAACAAGTTTAGTTACCAGATGGACCCTGCTAACAGTGATGAAGCGCTACACGAAGTGTCACTGGATCTAGCGGAAGGTGCAGATATGGTGATGGTAAAACCGGGTATGCCGTATCTGGATATCGTTCGCCGAGTTAAAGATGAATTAAAAGCACCAACCTATGTTTATCAGGTGAGTGGTGAATATGCGATGCATGTGGCTGCTTTCCAAAATGGTTGGTTAGACGAGCGTAGCGTAATGCTTGAATCCCTGTTGGCGTTTAAACGTGCTGGGGCTGATGGCGTACTGACATATTTTGCGAAACGCGTCGCACAGATATTAAACGACTAAACTTTATTCTGTAGTCGTTAAAGAATTAGGGAGAGAAAACAGCGTGATGGTTGAATCAGCGGAACAGAGCGAAGCAGCAGCGGCGTTATTAGAGAGCCGTGAAAATGTTGCAACAACAGAGCAAGAGGTAGAGGAAACACCGGTTGATCTGAAGGTGCCGGAGCTCTATATCAACCGTGAACTCAGCCATCTGCAGTTTAATATCCGAGTTCTCGAGCAAGCCTTAGAGGAGCAGCACCCGTTGCTAGAACGGTTGATGTTCCTGTTGATCTTCTCCAGTAACTTGGACGAATTTTTCGAGATCCGTGTTGCTGAGCAGATGACTCAGCTGAAATACGGTCGTGAGGCAGTAGGTCCAGATGCGATGCACCCACGCACGGTGTTGCAGCGTATTAGCGAAATTTGTCACCTGACTGTTGATCGTCAATATAAAATCCTGAATGAAACGATCTTCCCAGAGTTGGAAAAGGAAGAGATCCACTTTATCCGTCGTCACTTATGGACGCCGGAGCAGAGAGAGTGGGTGCAGTCTTACTTCTATGATCGTGTTGTACCGGTCATCAGTCCTGTTGGTTTGGATCCGTCACACCCATTCCCTCGTTTGGTGAATAAGAGTCTTAACTTTATCGTTGAACTGGATGGTAAAGATGCCTTTGGTCGTGAAACCGGCATGGCGATTATTCCGGCGCCGCGCTCATTACCACGTTTGATCCGTCTTCCAGATAATCTCTGTGATGGCGGCGATAACCTGATCTTCTTGTCCTCGATTATCCACGAATTTGCGGATGAGCTATTCCCAGGGATGAAGGTTAAAGGTTGTTACCAGTTCCGTATCACCCGTAATGCCGATATGACCTTCGATGTTGAAGAGGTTGAAGACTTAGCGAATACCCTGCGTGGTGAGCTGCACTCCCGTAAATACGGTGATGCGGTAAGGCTAGAGGTGGACCAGCGTACCCCTGAAGAGTTGATCGCCTTCCTACAGAAAGAATACAAACTGGATGAGTCTCAGACGTATCGTGTAAATGGTCCGGTAAACCTGACTCGTCTAATGGCAGTTCGAGATCTGGTCGAACGTAGTGATCTGCGTTGGAAACCTTTTTCACCGGGTATTCCCGGTAAGCTGAAAGGCGACAATATTTTTGATGCGCTCAAAGCTAATGACCAGTTACTGTTGCACCCATTCCAATCATTTACGCCAGTTGTGGATCTGTTGCGTCAGGCGGCGAAAGATCCTGATGTTGTAGCGATAAAACAGACCCTTTATCGAACTGGGGTTAAATCCGATATCGTTAATGCGCTGGTGGAAGCAGCGCGCAGCGGTAAAGAGGTGACTGTTGTCATCGAGCTTCGAGCTCGTTTTGATGAAGAAAGTAACCTACACCTTGCAGCACGTTTGCAGGAGGCGGGTTGTTTGGTTGTGTATGGGGTGGTTGGTTACAAGTGCCACGCTAAAGCGATGCTAATCGTACGAGAAGAGGAAAATCACTTAGTCCGTTATTCTCACCTAGGTACGGGTAACTATCACTCCGGTACAGCGCGTCTGTATTCTGATTACAGCTACCTGACTGCGGATCAAGAGGTGGGCGAAGATGTCCACAAGGTTTTCCAGCAGCTAACGGGTATGGGTAAGATCCAAAAGCTGAAAAAGTTATACACAGCACCGTTTACGTTGCACTCTAAAATGATCGAACTGATCCGTCGTGAAACCCGTTTAGCTAAGTCGGGTAAGCCGGGTCATATCATGGTGAAAGTGAATGGTCTGACTGAGCCGAAGATGATCCGTGCCCTATATGAAGCAGCTGCAGCGGGTGTTCAGATCGATCTGATTATTCGTGGTATGTGTCGTTTACGTCCGGGCATTGAAGGGCTGTCTGAAAATATCAAAGTTCGCTCAATTATCGGTCGATTCCTAGAGCATACGCGCGTTTACTATTTTGGTAATGACGGTAAACCGGAAGTGTTCTGCGCCAGCGCCGACTGGATGGAGCGTAACATGCTTAATCGTGTAGAAACGGGCTTCCAAGTTTTTGGTAAGCATAGTGAGAGATTAAAGCGTGAGCTGGATTACTATATGAAAGACAACTGCCAGAGCTGGGAATTGCAAGCGGACGGCAGTTATATTCAGAATCAACCAGCAGAAGGAGAAGAGATCTTCTCTGCTCAGCAAACACTGTTAGAAGAGTTTGCTAAGTAGTCTCCTTTAGCTCAACAGCCTTATTCTTGGAGTAAGGCTGTTAAGCTGTCTTTAAATAGCTTTGATGGTTATGAACGACCAGTTCGTTACGGTTGTTCTTAGCTAGATAGAGCGCTTTATCCGCTTCTGTGTAGAGTTCATTCTTATCAGAAATCTGATTGCCAGCACTCCAATAGGCACCTATAGATATAGTGACATATTCGCTGACAGTGCTCTTCTCGTGAGGAATATGCAGCGCTTCCACTTCTTCTCGAATACGATCTAAGAAAGCTTGGGCTTTAGCTGCATCTTGCTCTGTGATGATGATTGCAAACTCTTCACCGCCGATGCGGAATGCAAAATCGGAAGGTCTGCGTAGGCAGCCAATGATGCAGTTGGCAACATCACGCAGGGCTTTATCACCTTGCGGGTGACCATAGGTATCGTTGTAAAGCTTGAAGAAATCTACATCCAAAATCGCCAAAGCTATCGCAGTACCATGACGGTAGCTGAGCTTTATTTCACGCTCTAACACATCTTCAAAACTACGACGGTTGGGTAGTGTGGTGAGCTTATCGGTGATTGATAGCTTTTTGCTGGTGGAATCCTGCAACAGATTGGTAAAGCCAGTTATCTCATAACGCTCATTAATGTTCGGTAGAATTCGCGAGTTGGCCCAATGCATTAAGCCATCTTCGTTAATATGACGGATCTCGCCTTGCCAAGTTTTACCGGTCTTAATGGTTTTCCAGATCTGCTCCGACAGCATGCTATGGCTATCGGAGTTATCAAAGAAATTACTCTGCTTGCCAACCAGCTCTTCTTTAGTTGTGTCTAAAAAGCGGCAAAGGGCATTACTGGCGTCAATAATGACACCTTGCTGATCGAGGTTAGCGAGCATGATGTTCTGATCAATTAGGTGTTCTCGTTGCGATAGTGCTTTATTTGAATTAAGAATGAGGCGTGTAACTTTAATTGCAATTAAAAGCGAGATCACAATGGTTAAAAAGCCGATGGTCGCAACCACGGATAGGGAGTGATCTCTGTTTTTTGATGATTGCTTATGAAACTGATTAGCTTTGTTCTGGGCAAAGAGAACGAATTCATGCACTTCTGAAAGTAGTTGATCTACGTGCTGAGCACCTTTGGCGCGAGTAATCTCAGCCGCTTTCTCGGTATCACCAGCTAAAGCTAACTGGGCTACTTCGTCACGAATAGGTTTCCACTCAATAAAGGTCTGGTAGGCCTGCTTAATAGTGACTTTGTTACCCAAAAAACGCTCAAAGATGATGTCGAACTGTTTGAGTACTTGCTGCTCCTGGCGGTGAACTTGCTCGAGGGTGGCTTTGAGTTGATCTGGATCTTTTACCAACACCACATCTTTCATATCGCGGTGCATTGCGAACACGAGGGTCTGTATCGACTGCCCAGCATTGCTCACAGCAAATGGGTGGTTGTAGATGTTGTCTACATCTTTAGAGATGTTGTTGAGATGGTATAGGCTAAATCCGCCTAAACCTGTCATTAAGGTAATGATCAGGACAAAACCAAGAATAAGATTGCGATACTGCTGCATACTATAGAATACTGCTGAATTGAGCGCGCAATTGTATCAAAAACTACAGTATGCAGGAGCTTAAGTTTTATTTATCGCCTGATTCTTGATCAAGATCTATTAATTCACTGTAACCATCTACATATGAAGGATATTTGAAGCGATAACCCGCTTCAATGATGCGTTTATTTGAACAGCGCTTACTGCCTGCGCGACGCGAAACAGTTTCAGATGTTATCTGACTCTTGGTTTCTTTTGCGATCCAAGTGGTGATCTCATGCATAGTTACCGGATTGCTATCACTGGCTAGATAGCAAGGGTCTATAGCTTCTCCGTTAAGCACTTTGGCAATCAAAAAATTTAAGACGCCTGCGCAATCATCGCGGTGAATACGGTTACTAAAATGCAGAGGCTCTGCGGGGGCAATATCACCTCCTCTTACACGATTAATAAGATAGCCTCTATCAGGGCCATAAATACCGCTAAATCTAACCACTGTACTTGGTAGATCAGCACTTAAAACCTGTTGTTCACCTTTAAGCATGATCTTGCCACTAAAAGATTTAGGTTCGCAGGGGCTCGTTTCATCCACCCAATCACTATCGTTTTGGTGGTAAACCCCGCTGCTGGATGTGAAGAATAGATGTTTAGGTTTAGAGGGTAGTGCATTTAGGGTGTTTTGCACGCCAGCCACATAGGCTGCTTCGTAACCTTCTTCATCATGACTGCTTGCCGCTGCTGTGTAGACAAGGATATGACAGTCGTCTATTTCCGCCAGAGCCGCTTTTAAATTCTCTAAATTTGTGAGATCAGCGCTTATTCCTTGGATGCCTTGCGGTAGCTGGTTTATATTACGACGTAGGCCAAATACCTTATGCCCTTGATTTAATAACATTTGTCCAAGAGTTGAGCCAACATCGCCGCAGCCGACGATGAGAATAGTTGCTTGTTGCATACAGGTTAAGCCTCCGAAAATCACAGACCTATCATAGCAAAGGATAAGGCCGGATGACCCTTACAGAATTGCGTTACATTGTTACCTTGGCGAGAGAACAGCATTTTGGTCATGCGGCTGAAAAGTGCTTTGTCAGTCAGCCTACTTTGTCTATAGCGGTCAAAAAGCTTGAAGATGAGTTGGGTGTACCACTGTTTGAACGCAGTAAAAACTCGGTTCGCGTCACACCTGTAGGTGATAAAGTGGTGCAACAGGCGCAGCGCGTGCTTGAGCAAGCCGATACCATCAAAGATCTGGCGCTTGAGGGCAAAGATCAGCTGAAAAGCCCACTTCGCGTAGGCGCGATCTACACCATTGGACCTTACTTATTCCCTCATCTGGTTTCTCAGGTGCAAAAGCTTGCGCCTGATATGCCGCTGTATATCGAAGAGAACTTCACTGAGAACCTGCGAGTTAAGATCCGTAACGGTGAGCTGGATGCAATTATATTAGCGCTGCCATTCCAAGAACCGGATATTCTGACGCGCCCTCTATACGATGAGCATTTCGAAATGCTGATGCCAGTGGGCCACCCTTGGGCTCAGCAGAAAAAGATTAATAGTGAAGATCTACCTAATACCCCGCTGTTGTTATTGGGCGAAGGGCATTGTTTTAGGGATCAGGTATTAGAATCCTGCCCAACGTTGAATCAAGCGATTAATACTCAACATACGATTACCGAGGGTAGCTCTCTAGAGACTATCCGTATGATGGTTGGTTCTGGCTTAGGTTGCTCGGTACTTCCGCAATCCGCTGTATATGGAACGGGTAAATCAGAGATGGTAGTAACACGACCTTTCCAAGAACCAGTTCCAGAACGCACGGTTGGGGTGGCTTGGCGTGCTAGCTTTCCACGTCCGCAAGCGATCGATGTGTTGGTTGAAGCGATTGCCTCTTTTGATCCTGCAGGCGGTAAATAAGTTTGTTGCTTGCTGCGATTCCTGTCACAGAGTTAAAAGGTGTTGGCGCTGCGTTAGAGCAGAAGCTGAATAACCTTGGTATTCAAAATCTACAGGATCTATTGTTTCATCTGCCTCTGCGTTACCAAGATCGCACGCGTATTGTGCCTATGGGGGCGCTACGTCCTGGTGATGAGTGCGTGGTTGAGGGCGAGGTGAAGCTGGCGGATATCAGCAAAGGTCGCCGCCGCAGTTTATTGTGCCGTATTCAAGATGGCACGGGGTCACTAACGCTACGTTTCTTTCATTTCACAGCTGCTCAGAAAAATAACTTAAAACCTGGTACTCGTATTCGCTGCTTTGGTGAAGCACGTACCGGTGCAAATGGTTTGGAGATCGTCCATCCTGAATATAAGCGGGTGGATAACGATGATTTGGTGCCAGTAGAAGAGAACCTAACGCCGATCTATCCAACCACAGAAGGTCTGCATCAGGGACGTTTACGAGCTCTGACTGATCAAGCGCTTAACTATCTGAAAGAGGGTGGCCTGCAAGAGCTTGTGCCTGATCAATTGCGACAAGGCTGGCAGTTCCCAAGTTTGAATGATGCTGTCGCTTATCTTCATCGCCCTCCAGTCGATGTAGACCAGCACCTTTTGTTGGACGGTATGCACCCTGCTCAGCGCCGTTTGGCGTTTGAAGAGCTACTCGCTCATCACCTCTCTTTGTTGAAATTACGTCAAAAAGCACGTCAAAAAGGTGCGCCTGAACTGCCGGGAACAGGACAACTTAAACAAGCCTTTTTAGATCAGCTACCGTTCCCGTTAACTGGCGCGCAACAGCGTGTAGGCAATGATATCGCCAACGATCTTGCGCAAGCTTATCCTATGCTGCGTTTAGTGCAGGGCGATGTGGGCTCAGGTAAAACGGTCGTGGCGGCATTAGCTGCTTTGCAAACAGTAGAGAGTGGTCTGCAAGCTGCGATTATGGCGCCGACCGAGATTTTGGCCGAACAGCACTTTATCAACTTCAGTAACTGGTTAGAGTCGCTGGATATCAAAGTTGCGTGGTTGGCAGGTAAGCTCAAAGGTAAGCAAAGGCAGGCGCAACTAGAAGCGATTAGAACAGGTGAGGCACGTGTGGTTGTTGGGACGCATGCGCTCTTTCAAGAAGAAGTCGTCTTCTCCGATCTAGGTTTAGTAGTGATAGATGAGCAGCACCGCTTTGGTGTGCATCAACGGCTGTCACTGCGTGAAAAAGGGCGTAATGGTGAATTAGCGCCGCACCAGTTGATTATGACCGCTACGCCGATTCCGCGAACGCTAACCATGAGTGCTTACGCTGACCTAGACTGCTCTATTATCGATGAGCTGCCACCGGGTCGAACACCTGTGAGTACCGTAGTGATCTCTGATAGTCGCCGCGACGAAGTTATTCAGCGCGTACAAAAAGCCTGCGCTGAAAAGCGTCAAGTTTACTGGGTCTGTACTCTGATCGAAGAATCCGAAGCTCTGCAATGCCAAGCGGCAGAAGTTACTGCTGAGGATTTGAAAGTAGCGCTTCCTGAACTTCGTATAGGTTTAGTTCATGGTCGTATGAAACCGGCTGAAAAAGCTGAAATTATGCAGCAGTTTAAAGCCGCGGAGTTGGACCTTTTAGTCGCGACAACGGTCATTGAAGTAGGTGTAGATGTTCCTAATGCCAGTGTGATGATCATAGAGAACCCCGAGCGTTTAGGGTTAGCGCAGCTGCACCAGCTACGTGGTCGAGTGGGCCGAGGCTCTGTAGAGAGCTTTTGTGTGTTGATGTATCACGCGCCTTTATCCAATCAGGGACGTGAGCGTTTAACCGTGATGCGCGAAACCACTGATGGTTTTAAAATCGCGGAAAAAGATCTGCAGTTACGTGGGCCAGGTGAGGTTTTAGGTACCCGGCAGACTGGAACTATGCAGTTTAAAATGGCCGATCTGCAACGAGATTCAGATCTGTTAACCCGGGTTAAGATGGTGGCGGGCCAGATGCAAGAATGGCCTGATTTTGCAGATTCCTTAGTTGAACGTTGGCTGGGCCGTGGTGAAGACTACGGTAATGTATAATAAATAGATTAATCGATTTATTCGCTTGTCACAGATAGAGAGTAGTAGTGTTGATTTCACCCAGTGAAAAGCAGTTAGAAATTATTCGACAGCAGTTGGGTCGTGAACCGCGCGGTTTAGCCGGTATTGCTGTACAAAATGATCAAGAGGTTCCATTAGTGTTGCAGATGGATCTGTTGGTTGATGATAAACCTTTCCCAACGCTTTATTGGATGGCCAGTAAGGATATCTATCAAGCCATCGCTGAGATAGAAACTGCAGGTGCCGTTAAAGAGTTAGAACAAGAATTGATGGATAACGAAGAACTTTGTGCTGAGCACTTAGCGGATCAGCAGCGTTATGTCGATCTTCGTTGGGCATCAGCGTCTGAAGAGCAAAAGCAGCGTATCGAAGAATTAGGTTTTACACCGTTGTACAGTAAGTATGGGATTGGTGGAATTTCCCAGTGGGACAAAATCCGCTGTCTCCATATGCAGTATGCTTATCACCTAGCTCAAGGAAGTGCGATTGGTAGAGTTTTAGATGAACGTTATGAATTACATTCAAAAATTGCTTCTGCATTAATTTAGGTAAATATCCTAATGAAGTTCGTTTATAGAATATCCCTGCTAATAGTTGCTCTGCTACAGCCTGTTCTTCTTCATGCCGCAGTATGCCATAGCGATCCGTCAGGACGAATAAACGAACTTGTGCCCCAAGGTACTGCTGGGCCAATAAAATATGTCGAAACAATTTTGATAGGCTCTGAACCTGTTGACGTTGCTGGTTGGCGCTTATGTACTAATGAAGGAGGGAAAACACCTTCCTGTGTATCATATGGCGTTGGGAACTTTTTGATTGGTTCCTTCGATAAGTTCTCTTCTCCTGCTGATAATGGCATCACTGTTTATAATCCGGTTGAATATCTTAGTTCGGCACAGACCTTGAACTCCAATGAGTGGGAAGTCGCACTCATCGATGCAGATGATCTTGTTTTAGATTATGTGCATTTCTGTAAGGATAATTGTAAGAAAGCTCAATATTGGGATGTACCGGATTCATGCTCTAATGAGCTATCGGGTGGTGGAAGCAATAAGGTCATCTTTGCACGTAAGCCAAATGGAAGTGGGGATTTTGAAGAGGTAGGTGATCCGACTCCTGGATCCAGTAATGATGGTGATGAATCGGATGTGGATCATTATTCTATATTTCACGATGAAACAGGTGTTACCTGCTTAATTGAGAATATCACCATCACCGCCCACGATAGTTCTCATAGCGCTGTCGATGCAGGTAGTGCATCCATGACAATTGCCGCCACATCAGGTAAAGGTAATTGGGTGGGTGCAGTGAGTGGTACATCTGCATTTGATAATGGTAGTGCTGATGATGGCGTAGCAACTTTTACCTTTGCTTCGGGTTCACAAAGTGCTGTATTGCAGTTTGCTCATCCCGTCTTGAGTGGTACGAGCGAGACCTTTGGTTTCAACGTTTCGGATGGCTCTATCACTGAGAATAGTGGTAGTTGGGTAGCAGCTGATGATCCTAATATTACTTTCACCCTCGCTGGCTTCCGTTTTATTGATGGTGCTGGGGCAGAAATCATACCGACTCAGATTGCAGGTAAAGCATCGGATGCAGGTTTTGGAGCTACTAGCCTCTATCTTCAGGCCGTTGAGGCTACTACAGCTGATCCTAGTGTGTGCCAGGCTGCTTTCCCTAATGGAACTACCCTGTCGATTAATCTGGCAGCTCAATGTAATAACCCAACCTCATGTGTTTCGGGGCGTACCTTTAATGTTCAAAGTAGCAGTAACCCCGAGGTAGACCTCAATGCCGGTACACCAGAAACATTTAAATCTGTTGATATGACCTTTGATACCGATTCTAAGGCGCCTTTACGTCTTAACTACAATGATGCTGGTGAGATGCAGTTACAGGCGAGTTATACCGTTCCAGATACAAGTGCGGTAATGATAGGTAATTCGAATCTATTTGTTGTACGTCCATTTGGATTTGGTTTCCCTGAAATAGATGCATCAGGTACGGCTAACTCAGGTGGTGATGAAACCGGTGGTGATGCATTTACCTCGGCGGGTAGCGATTTTACTGTCGATATCAATGCTTACCTATACCAAGCCGAGGATGATGCGGATACAAATGGTATCCCTGACGGTGATGCTGATGTTACTGATAACGGCATTACACCAAACTTCACTGGTACAGTAAGCCTCAGTGTCGAATCATTTACCCCAGCTGATGGAAGTCCAGGGATATTATCAGGAACAGTTACTCCTTTGTTGGATACTTTTAGTAATCGCAATGGGGCAGATGTTACCGCAACGCTTAACTATGATGAGGTGGGTAGCATGAACCTGATGGCAAATTTATCCTCTTATCTTGAGGCTGATGATATTCAGAGTGTAGCGACAAAAATAGGTCGATTTTATCCAGATCACTTTGTGATGAGTGATGATGGTGTAACGGCGGCTTGTTCTGCTGTTGGCAGTTTTACTTACATGCAGGAACCTTTCAACGCATTTGAATATAGGGTGGAAGCTCGAGCGCTCAATGAAGAAATAACTGAAAATTACGATTTGGTTCTTTACACCATAGGCACCGGTTCCTTAGTGGTTAAAGCTGAGAATAATGATGATGGTATTGATTTGAGTGATCGGATAGTAGTGTCGGAGTCGCTTTCCGGTTGGGAGTCAGGCGTTATTGATCGAACCAGTGCTTCAGATAATGAATTAAAAAATGTGATCTTTACACGCAATGGCGGAAATGCAGGTCTGCCTGATGGTCCCTTTTATGGTTTGCAGCTGGGGCTTAGTCTTGAATCAGAACCAGATAGTCGTGACTTTTTGGGTAGTTTAAAAAACATGTCGGTTGATAGTTCAGGGGATTGTTCAGGCAGTTGTCAGTCCATTGAGGTGGGTGATCCATTAACGATTTTGTATGGGCGGGTTAGCATTAGCTCAGTACATGGCCCGGAAACACAAGACCTTCCCGTGCCATTTGAAGTTCAGTATTGGGACGGCACGACATTTGTACGTAACACTGATGATAGTTGTGCAACTATTCCATTAGCGAACATAAGCTATGACGGAAATCCAATTAGCAGTGTCACTGCAGATCGAACTGTGACTGTGGGTGATGGTAGCACTGTAGGCAATTTAAGCATCAATGGCACAAATAGTGATGCGGCCTCGGGGGATTTCAGCCTGATATTTACGGCTCCAGGTGCAGGCACTGGCGGGAATGACAATACCGGTTACTTCCCTATAGGTCTGACCTCGATCGATGATTGGCTACGATACGATTGGGATCAGGATGGTAATGCTAACGACATTAGTGTGCCTGATGCGATTATCACTTTTGGCCGTGCCCGTGGTAATGATCGAATGATCTTTTGGCAGGAACGTTTTCAATAATGCTGGGAAGCTGGAAATGATCCAATAAAAAAGCAGGCTAATGCCTGCTTTTTTTAATTCTGAATACCGGTCTTATGAACCAGTCAGAGCCTTATATTTTTCCATAAGTTCTGCTTCAGTTTCTTCGTGATCTGGATCTTTAGGGATACAGTCAACTGGGCAAACTTCAACACACTGAGGAGTATCGTAGTGGCCTACGCACTCAGTACATTTAGATGGTTCAATCTCATAAATTTCGTCACCCGGAGAGATGGCCTCGTTCGGACATTCCGGCTCACATACGTCACAGTTGATACATTCGTCAGTAATGATCAATGCCATGATGACTACCTCACTGTCATAAAAGTAAATTTACAGGCGCTGGTGCTCAATCAGGGCCTTGGACACCGACGGATGAACAAATTTGCTTACATCCCCGCCCAGGCTGGAGATCTCTCTGATCAGCGTGGAGGAAACGAAAGATAAATGTTCCGCTGGTGTTAAAAATATACTTTCTACGTTCGGTGCTAGATGTCGGTTCATCGCTGCGAGTTGAAACTCGTACTCAAAATCCGAAACAGCACGTAATCCACGTAGAATAATATTTGCGTTCTGTTGCTCTAGTAACTCTGCTAGTAGACAATCAAAGCCGACAATTTCTACATTGTCGAGGTGTGCAGTTACCTCGGCTACCAAAGCTACTCGAGTTTCTAATTCCAGCAGTGGTCGCTTCTTAGGGCTTTCGGCGATAGCAACAACAACTTTATCGAAAAGTTTAGATGCACGCTCAATTAGATCCGAATGACCATTGGTGATTGGATCGAATGTTCCTGGGTATACGGCTGTATTCATATCTGGTTCACAGCAGTTGATGTCTAATTAGTGCCTATATTGTTCAGGCCTAATAAAATAGCAGTTTAGCAAGTGCGGCATATTATCTGAATTGCACGGGCGGTACAAATACTATAATGGAATGGTTTGATTTGTATCGGTTATAAGAAATTTATTTTTTATTACTAATAACTATATAGGTTTTAAGGGTATTACAAAGATGTCTTGGTTGCGTATTTGTGCTGTATTCGCGTTTGTTCTTGGGCTAGCAGGCTGTCAGACCTTACAAAAGGTGGATAGAGGGCTTTATCAAGTTGCTGAATCTGTCAGTGAAAAGGATAGAGTCACAGGACAGCGCAGTTTGAGTATGACGAATCGCTCTGCTCAAATTCAGCAGGGTAACGCCTATGTTGAAAAAATCATTGCCAATGAGAAGAAGCATAAGAGACCCGTAAATGCTGCAGTGAGTCGTAGCCAATACCTACGCTTGGTGCGAATATTTGACCGTATTCATCAGATCTCTCATCTCAAAAATGAGCGCTGGGAACCTATCCTGATCAAGCGCGATTCTTTTAACGCATTCACCACTGGGGGCACTTATATTGTCGTGCACTCTAAGTTGATGACTGATCTTAAAGACGACGCAGAATTGGCTGCAGTTGTTGCCCATGAGATCGCACATACAGTGGCGAACCACGTCTATGAACGCCAGACACATGCTCAGATCAGTGCATTAGCCGGTTCGAATTCCGCGCGTCGTAGTGGTTACAAAGCTGCTTTTACCCATGAAAGTGAACGTGAGGCTGATCGCATTGGTATCTTGTACGCTGCATTGGCTGGTTATGATCCTCTAGCGGCTAGCCGTATTTGGCAAAGGAAGTATGCTGCGGAAGGTAATGCCCGAGCCCTTTTCCATCATGATCACCCTGTAAATGCTGAACGTTATAAAGAGGCTTATAAAGTCGGTAAGGCTGTAATGCCTTATTACCGCAAAGGCCATATTAACCCTCGCTCAGCTCAGTTGTTGGATAATAATGTGCTGTGGCGCAAAAATAGCAATGAGGTAGCCGCAGGTGACGGCGGTGGCGTTGCTGCTTTGCTCTCTACAGCACTCGGGGCTTATGTTCAGCATCAGGAAGCTAAAGTAGAGGAGCGTCGCCAGCAGAATCAAGCGCGTTTTGTAAAAGCAGTGCAGAATGGTTTGAAGTTAGAGTCTTCACGTAAAGCCGGTAACCATGTGCTAGAAACTCGTTGGCGTTATGCAGTGCAAGGGCCGGTTCTAAAAGATATGGTGATGGGGATGTACCTAAAACGTAATGGCAAGATTGAACGTTATGTTGATCACGTTAAAGGTTATATCAAACCGGGGCAGGTATTTGCTGCCCGCTTTGAATTCCCGAAAGATCTACATGTGAATGATCTGAAAAAATATGAAGCTAGCTTCTACCTAGACGACGTACAGCCAGCTTATTAGTTCACTGGCTAACTATTACGCATATACAAACGGTAGGTCACTTGGCCTGCCGTTTTTTGTCTATGCTCATGCCAGTGACTAGGTATCTGTGGGTGATGTAGTTCTGACTCGCTTTCAACGTAAATAAGAGCGTTTTCTGATAACAGGTTGTGCGCTTCCAGTAATTCGCAGCACGGCGCGATAAGATCCTGGCGGAAAGGCGGATCTAGGAACACCAAGTCATAACGCTGCTCGCAATCAGTTTTTCTGCTTTGTAGCCACTCAAGTACATTGGCCTGAACGACTTCGGCATTCTGACACTTTAAAAACTGGATATTGTCTTTCAACTTTCTGGACGTGGTCGGGTTTAGATCGATAAAGGTCATACTGCCAGCGCCACGAGATAAAGCTTCCAGACCAAGTGCACCACTACCGCTGAATAAGTCTAAGCATTGCGCACCCGGCACCGAGGATTGAATCCAGTTAAATAAGGTTTCTCTTACTCTGTCCGGTGTAGGGCGTAAACCATCGACGGTAAAAAACTCTATCTTTCGGCCACGCCATTCGCCACCGATAATACGTAGTTGCGAACGGGGGGTATCTGTCTTATTCGCCTGTTTGCGAGGAGGGTTGCGACGGCCCATGGTCTTTCCTTTAAAGCGAGGGAGATTGAAGGATACTGATTTGTTTATCTGCCTGTAAGGCTTTGCGCGCGAGTTCGATTACTTGATCGGTATCTTGATCTAAAACCTGCTCCGCATAGGTCTCCAATGTGTCTTCCGGCAAACGGTAGAACGCAATCAGATTAAGTGCTTGAACTTGGTTAGCGATATCGCGCATATTGTCATGCCATTGAGACGCTAAGTTCTGTTGGCTTTTTTCTACCAGATCTTCGGTAATCATCTGACTAAGCTGGGGCAATACTGGACCTGGATTTTGCACACCATCAATAATCAGCGCACGGTAACCGGTATCACTCAGAGCGGCCCAAAGCATTCGGAAATTAAGATTGTACTGTGTTTGTTGTTGACTAAGCAGGTCTTGAAGAACTTGAGCGCTTAACCTCTCTTGGACGAAATCTTTCGAGTCGCGAGCGGGAATGAGCGTACCAACCAATAAGCGGAAGCGTTGATCCGTACTTTCACCGTGCTGGATAAACTGAGGGCTGGCTGAAATCAGCGCTGCGTTTTGATCACTTTGCTGTTGCGGAAGGCTATCTTCAATTGCTGAAACGAGATCTTCAGCCCCTTCACCACTCAATGCAAAGCGTGGGTTTTGGAACATGATGTTAAAGCTGCGACTGAGGTTGCCCAACACTGTCATGCGATTGCTTGGCTGCAAGCGCTCATAAAAGTGATTAATGATCTGCTGTTCGCTGTTTTGGCCATCTAGATATTGGCGCGCCTGAATGGTTTTAAGTTGATCCTGCCAACGAGCACTTTCGACCGGTTGACTTAGCGCGCTCCAGATCGATTTCAGGTCAGGTAATTCTTGCGTTGAAGACCAGCGAAGCGTAACTTCGATGCGGTCCTGGCGAGGTAGAACGTGGTAGCTATAAGTCGGGTTAGCCAGTGCATTTAAGCGCTGTTGTAAAATCTGACTTTGAAGCTGCTGCAGTTGTCGCTGAGTCGAGTTAAAAGCAGGGCGCGTAGGCAGCAGTAAAACCAGCGTAATCGGCTGATCATCTAACTCCATCCAGCTGAGTGTTCGTGCCTCATTTGACTCGATGTCATGGTATTTGACTGCCCCTGGTCCCATAGATGAAAGGATCATAATGGCGATCAAACTGAACCATACGAGGCCGATCAAATATTTACGATTAAACAGGGGACGGTATTCATTTGTCATAAGGGTAGTCTCTGTACCAAATCACTGTGATAAGATACCAG
The DNA here is from genome assembly GCF_047778115.1 of Neptuniibacter sp. QD48_55. Lineage (GTDB taxonomy): Bacteria > Pseudomonadota > Gammaproteobacteria > Pseudomonadales > Balneatricaceae > Neptuniibacter. The sequence goes on from NZ_CP180555.1 coordinate 191,787, forward strand.
ACTTTGTGGGTGGACTGCTGGATTTTATTGGCCATTATCACCCAAATAATATGCCGTATGAGAACGGAAAATCATGCTGAGTTTACAAAAATGGTTTGTTACCGAAGGCTGGAATACTGATTACATCGCTTACGCAGGTGTTGTGATCACCGCATTAGTGCTTGCGGGAATCTATCGCTATTTGAGTAGCGACGACTCAGCTGAATAAATAAGTGCAGAATTATATCAACCAGTGGCCGAATCATTGGCGGCTGTATGAGGAAGTTAAATGTTTAAGAAATTGAAATCCATGTTCGGTGGTAAGCCTGCGGAAGAAGAAAAGAATCTGCAGACTCAAGAACAGGATGTTGAGAAGGTTGAAGTTGAGGCCGCAGCGCCTGCGCCTGAGCAGCCTGTTGCTGAACCTGCCGCGGCCGCTCAAGAATCAGCGCCTGTAGCTGTTAAAGAAGAAGTTCAGGAAGAGGCTCCGGTTGAGCAGCCAGTTGGAGAAGCAGCCGTTGAAACTGTGGTTGAATCTTCAGAAGCCGTTGAGCCTGCACAAGAATTACAACCTGCGGAAGAAGCGCCAGCAGCAGAGCCTGTAGCTGAAGTGGCTGACGAACCTCAGGTCGAGCCAGAAGTGGAAGCACCAGTTCCAGCGCCTGTAGAAAAGCCTGTTGAAGAGAAACAAGAGAAAAAAGGTTTCTTCTCACGTATTAAATCTGGTTTGAGCAAGACCAAGGCGAACCTAACGGAGCAGCTGGGTAACCTTTTCCTTGGTGCGAAAGAGATCGATGATGATCTGTTAGAAGAGATCGAAACCCTTCTATTGATGGCTGATGTTGGTGTTGAAGCGACATCTGACATTATCCAGCGTCTAACCGATAAGGTAGAACGTAAACAGCTAGGCGATGCGCAAGCATTACAAGAGGCGCTTAAAGAGGAACTTGCGAGCCTGCTACACCGCTCTGAAGAGCCGTTAAAAGTAGAATGTAATAACAAGCCTTACGTTATCCTGATGGTAGGGGTAAACGGCGTAGGTAAAACAACTACGATTGGTAAGTTGGCGAAACGCTTCCAGAGCGAAGGTAAGTCAGTGATGTTAGCTGCAGGTGATACGTTCCGTGCGGCGGCTGTTGAGCAGTTGCAGGTATGGGGTGAGCGCAACGATGTTCCTGTTGTGGCACAGCACACCGGTGCTGATTCTGCATCTGTTATTTACGATGCGGTGCAATCAGCTCAGGCTAAAGGCGTTGATGTATTGATCGCTGATACAGCAGGTCGTCTGCAGAATAAAGACAACCTAATGCAAGAGCTGGAAAAAGTTGTCCGTGTAACGCAGAAACTCTCTCCAGAAGCGCCGCATGAAGTGATGTTGGTTCTTGATGCCGGTACTGGTCAAAATGCTTTGAGCCAAGCGAAGATCTTTAAAGACAGTGTTGGCGTGACAGGCATCTCCCTAACTAAGCTGGATGGTACTGCCAAAGGTGGCGTGATATTCGCTATCGCTAAACAGATGGACCTACCGATCCGCTTTATTGGTGTTGGCGAGCAGATTGATGATCTTCGTCCATTCAAATCTCAGGAATTTGTAGACGCGCTATTTGATTAAGTCGTGAAAGGAATTCCGCATGATTCAGTTTGAGAATGTAAGCAAACGTTACCCCGAAGGGCACGATGCGCTTAGAGACGTAAACTTTACGCTGCAACGAGGCGAGATGGCGTTTCTAACCGGTCATTCGGGCGCGGGTAAAAGTACGTTACTCAAACTGATCATGTTGATGGAGCGCCCTACGCGAGGCAGCGTTTCTATTGCTCAACAGGACTTGGCACAGTTTAGCCGCGAAGATATTCCCTACCACCGCCGCCGTATTGGTGTGGTATTCCAGAACCATCAGCTTCTCTTTGATCGCACTGTATTTGAAAATGTCGCGTTGCCACTACATATCTCCGGTTACGATGAGGAAGATACGGGGCGGCGTGTAAGAGCTGCCTTGGATAAGGTTGGCTTGCTACATAAAGAGAAGTTTAATCCGATTGCCTTATCTACCGGTGAACAGCAGCGCATAGGTATCGCCCGTGCGATCGTTCACAAACCGCAATTGCTGCTGGCTGATGAGCCGACCGGTAATCTTGACCCGACGTTATCTGCCGAGATTATGAGTCTGTTTATGGAGTTTAACCGCCATGGCACGACTGTTTTGATCGCCAGTCATGATTTGGCTTTGATCTCGCGCATGGGTCACCGCACCTTGATTTTGGATCAGGGGAGGTTGCTGCGCGATGGCTAATCGAGAACCAAAAAGACGTGGTGCAGTTCGACAAGAACGGCCTGTAGAAGCTGCAGCTCCGGCGCCTGCTCAAGCCAAAGGTGCTGCTCGTCATAAGATCGACTTTGTTGCTCAGGCAAAAAGCTGGCTACGTCATAATAAAAAGACGGCGCAAGATTCGCTGAAGCGCTTAAAAGCGACACCTCTACCGAGCTTAATGACGTTAGCGGTATTGGCGATCGCCTTAGCGTTGCCCGGCGTTATGTTCGTTGGTTTGAAGAATATTAATCATCTGAGCGGCCAGTGGCAGGGTGATCCGCGCATCTCTATCTATCTGAAAACTTCGGTTGCTGATGAGGCTGCCGAACGCTTTAGCCAAAACATGCTGCTGCGATCAGATCTAGCTGCTGTCGAGTTGGTGACTAAAGAGCAGGGTTTGCTGGAGTTTCAGCGGATGTCGGAGTTTGCTGACATCTTAAGCTTTCTAGATAGCAATCCGCTGCCTGCGGTTGTTGTGGTACAGCCCATAGACAATCAGAAACAAGCGCTAATAAAGCTGCAACAGACTTTATCGGAAATGCCTGAAGTCGATGATGTGGTGTTAGATATGGTTTGGGTTGAGCGTTTAGCCTCGTTTGTTGAACTCGCCAACCGCGTTGTTCTGGTTCTGGGTGCTTTGTTGGCCTTGTCTGTCTTGCTGGTGGTGGGTAACACGATCCGCCTGTCGATAGAAAACCGCAAAGATGAAATTCAGGTCGCAAAATTAGTCGGTGCGACCGACTCTTGGGTTAAGCGTCCCTTTATTTATACTGGTTTCTGGTTTGGTCTATTAGGGGCTGCCTTAGCATGGTTGTTTGTAATGATCAGTCTACTACTTCTGAATGAGCCTGTTGGGCAGCTAGCAGCACTTTACCAAAGTGATTTTGAGCTTCAGGGCTTAGGTTTTTCAGATAGCCTAATTCTGTTGTCGTCTGGAATCTTGCTTGGTTTAGTCGGTGCTAAACTCGCGGTAAGCCGTCACCTTCGCGACATTGAACCGCAATAATCTGTCATTTAAACGTCATATTTGCGTTTTATCTTATTCCTCGTTATATTTTTCGGTCCCGCTTTTTAGGAAGCGGAATTTTGTTGGAACTTTTGTACTATAAACAAGTCATATCTGCGGTGTGTAAAGCAGAATGATATGAGGTCATTAATGGGCACAAGCTTACAAGTTGTTGAAAACCTTTCTCCTGGTCAGAACCTGGATGCGTACGTACAGACTGTTACGGCGATTCCTGTGCTGAGCGTTGAAGAGGAACGTTCTCTGGCTGAGCGCCTACACTTTGATGGTGACGTAGAAGCTGCACGTCAGATGGTTATGTCTCACCTTCGTTTTGTTGTACATGTTGCTAAAACGTATTCTGGTTATGGTCTGCCTCTAGGCGATCTAATTCAGGAAGGTAACGTTGGCCTGATGAAGGCTGTTAAACGCTTTGACCCAACGATGGGTGTACGTCTGGTTTCTTTCGCCGTGCACTGGGTAAAAGCTGAGATGCATGAATTTATTCTGCGTAACTGGCGTATTGTGAAAGTTGCAACGACCAAAGCGCAGCGCAAGTTGTTCTTCAATCTGCGTTCGAAGAAGAAAGGCCTTGGTTGGATGACCAACGATGAGGTTGATCTAATCGCAGAAGATCTAGGTGTAGAAGCTAAGACAGTACGTCAGATGGAAGGTCGTATGGCCTCTGTTGATACTGCGTTTGATGCGCCGGAAGGTGCAGATGACGAGCAAGCTGCTTGGGCGCCTGCTCACTACCTAGAAGATAAAAGTGCAGATCCATCTTTACAGGTGGAAGATGCGAACTGGGAACAGGATGCACAGCGTCGTTTAATGTCGGCGATGTCTGAGTTGGACGAGCGTAGTAAAGATATCTTGGCGCGCCGTTGGTTAACCGATGATAAAGCTACCTTGCACGAGCTAGCAGCAGAGTACGAAGTATCCGCTGAGCGTATTCGTCAGTTAGAAAAGAATGCGATGAAGAAGATTCGAGTCTCCATGGAAGCGTAATTCGTTTTCTGGAGTAAAAAAAGCCGCTTTTAAGCGGTTTTTTTATGCCTGCAGTATTCGGCAAGGCCGTAGCAAATTCGGTATAATCCGAACTCGTTTTAACAGAGTTCATCATGAATACACATCCACTGCTTTTTATTGCGTCCATTTTCGGCTTTTTAGCCGTGGCTATAGGCGCATTTGGTGCGCATGCAGTTAAAGGTTCGATCGAGCCTTCCCTCTATGTTGTGTACCAGACCGGTGTGGAATATCACTTTTATCACGCGCTGGCGTTGCTGGTTTTGGCATTCGCTTCAGAGCGTTTAGATATGAAAGTGATTAAGCGTGCGGCGATTGGATTTGTGATTGGAATTCTGTTGTTTTCAGGCAGCTTGTACTTAATGGCGTTAACTGGGATGCGGTCATTAGGTATGGTTACACCGCTAGGTGGAGTTGCGTTCCTTTGCGGGTGGGCGTTGCTGGGGTATGCAGCGCTGACTTCAGGTAGGAGATAGATCAATGCAGGTTCAGGTAAATGGTGAGATGCTGCAGTTGCAGGATGGTATCACCCTGACAGGTTTGGTTGAGCAGTTAGAGTTAGGCGAAAAGCGTATCGCGATTGAGCTTAATCTTGAAATTATTCCGCGCAGCCAGCATGCTGAGACGGTTTTAAAAGAATCAGATCGTGTTGAAATTGTTCATGCCATTGGTGGCGGTTAATTTCAGCATTTGATGCAGTACAGCCAGAGTAAATAATAACGAGCATTTGGAATTACACCATGTCCCTAGAAAATGATCCGCTAGTAATCGCAGGCCAATCTTTTAACTCTCGTCTGCTAATCGGAACAGGTAAATATAAAGATCTGGAAGAAACCCGTTTGGCGATTGAAGCAAGTGGTGCTGAAATCGTAACCGTGGCTGTACGTCGTACTAATATTGGTCAGAATCCAGATGAGCCAAATCTGTTGGATGTGATCTCTCCAGATAAATACACAATTCTTCCGAACACGGCAGGCTGTTTTAATGCTGATGATGCGATCCGTACCTGTAAGCTAGCACGTGAGCTGATGGATGGTCATGATCTGGTTAAGCTAGAAGTACTGGGCGACCAGAAAACTTTATATCCAAATGTTGTTGAAACAATCAAAGCCGCAGATGTGCTGGTACGTGATGGTTTCAAAGTAATGGTTTACACCAGTGATGACCCAATCGTAGCGAAAGAGTTAGAAGACCTAGGCTGTGTATCTATAATGCCACTAGGTTCTATGATCGGTTCTGGTTTGGGCATTCTTAACCCACATAACATCAATGTTATTATGGAAGACTGCAAAGTACCGGTATTGGTTGATGCTGGTGTAGGTACTGCGTCAGAAGCCGCGGTAGCGATGGAAATGGGTTGTGAAGCGGTATTGATGAACTCGGCTATTGCCGGTGCTCAAAACCCTATTTTAATGGCTTCAGCTATGCGTAAAGCGGTTGAAGCTGGACGTGAAGCATTCTTGGCGGGCCGTATGCCACGTAAGAAATACGCGAGTGCTTCTTCGCCAATGGAAGGAACCATTGTTTGTAAATAATCGCCGCTAATTAACGGTGGTTTGGCTACACTTTCCGATACAGCCTGGCGTCCCAATGTCAGGCTGTTTTGTTTTACTTAGTTAGGTCAGATGATGACAGAAGAAAATAACATCGAGCAGCAAAACCCTGAGCAGGCTTCTGAAGAGAAGCATATGCGTACTGTAAAAAGCTTTGTCTTACGTGCTGGGCGTATGACCGAAGGTCAGCAGAAAGCGATGGAAGATGTATGGCCGCAAATGGGTCTGGAGCTGAAACAGGGGATGTTAGATCTAACTGAGGTGTTTAATCGCGATGCCCCGGTTGTACTTGAGATCGGCTTTGGTATGGGCGACTCACTGGTTGAGATGGCAAAAGATCAGCCAGAGAAAAACTACATTGGTATCGAAGTACATCGCCCAGGTGTAGGCCGTATCTTAAGCAATGCAGAGCGTGAAGGCTTAAGCAATATTCGCGTATTCTGTGATGATGCAATCGAAGTATTGGCGCAGTGTATTCCAGATGGCAGCCTTGATTGCATTCAGTTGTTCTTCCCTGATCCATGGCACAAAAAGCGTCACCACAAGCGCCGTATCGTTCAGCCTGAATTTGCGCAGACGTTACGCAAGAAATTGAAAGTTGGTGGTGTATTCCACATGGCGACCGATTGGGAAAATTATGCTGAGCACATGATGGAAGTTATGAGCGCCGCTGAGGGCTATCAAAACGTTGCTGGTGAAGGTGAATATTCGCCGCAGCCGAAGTGGCGTCCAGTCACTAAATTTCAAAAGCGTGGCGAACGTTTAGGTCATGGTGTTTGGGATCTTATGTTTGAAAAGCTTAGCTGATTAGACTGAATTTGTTAGCTTCCCGGGGAGGATGCTCTTTCCTCCCTGTTTAACTCCCTCTGCTTTAGCCTCTCTAAATGCTCATTTATGCTGGGGCCAACCTTAGGCTCTACTTCGAGTTTTTTCTGTTTATTTGACTCGGGTCAATATCATAGAGCCTTATCAATTGTGTGGTTTTATTGTTCGAATTTTATTCAGTAATATTGCTCATCTGAAATGAAGTAGAGTTAGTAAGTTCGTAATGACCAGCATGCCATATCCCCAGAAACACCTTTTGGTGCGTCAAGTTGCGCAGCAACAGTTAGTCGTGTGTTCTGAAGATACTAAGGTATCTACTGCCGTAGGTTTAATGGCTAAACATTGCATCGGCTGTGTTGTTATTTGCGAAGGAAACCGGCCGGTTGGCATTGTTACTCGCAGGGATATTATGCGGATCACAGTGTCAGGGCAGGATTTAGAACAGATTGCTGTCTCTACCTGCATGTCTTCCCCTGTGAGTACGGTATCTACGACCGCTACTATCGATGAAGCGGGTTTACGTTTTATTGCAGAAGGTTTTCGGCATTTAGTGGTTGTAGATGAAAGCCACGATATCTTCGGCATGCTTTCCGAGACGGATGTGGTTAATAGTCAGGGAGTGGAGCATGATCTATTTTTAAGATCAGTTTCTGAGATTATCAGTAAAGATGCGTTGATCATTCCTGAACATGAGACGGTTCGTTTAGCAGTAGAGCGTTTGGAAACTACAGGTCATAGCGCTGCTTTAATCTGTAATGGTCAGGATATAGTTGGCATTCTTACCGAAAATGATTTGATGGTGAGTATGGCCGAGGGTGACTTGGATCTGCCGCTTAAAGATTTTGCTTCCGCCAATTTGGTATCAGTTGAAGCTGACCTCAGTCTCTACAATGCCCGCAAAGTATTTCGTCAGCATAGTTTTCATCACCTCGGTGTTAAGCGTCATGATGGTGAGATTATTGGTTTAATCTCTTATAGCGACATTCTGCGCAATGTTGAGATGGATTATGTCTATCGCTTAAAAGAGTTATTGAATGAGCGCGATCAGGCATTAGCTTTATCCCAACACAATCTCAAGTTGGCAGATAAGGTCATGAACGCTTCTATGGAAGCGATTGTAGTGACCGATCTGGAAGCAAAAATCCAGCGGGTAAACCCAGCCTTCACGGAAATTACAGGGTATGAAGAGTGGGAGGTTCTGGGCAAAAATACCAATATTTTAAGCTCGGGTCGCCATGATAAAACCTTCTATCAAGATATGTGGGCTTCGTTACAGAGTGACGGACAGTGGCAGGGTGAAATCTGGAATAAACGTAAAAACGGTACAGTTTATCCAGAGTGGCTTACTATCACTGCGGTGGAAAATGATGCGGGAGAAATTTGCCAATATGCGTCTATTTTTTCCGATCTGACAGAAATTAAGAAATCAGAAGCCCGTATTAAGCGCTTGGCTTATTTTGATGAGCTTACTCGCCTTCCTAATCGTAAGTTGTTTAATGATCGTCTGAACTTATCGCTTGGCTATGCTCAAGAGCACAACCATCAAGTTGCTTTAGCCTTTTTAGATTTAGATTTCTTTCAGAGGGTAAACGATCGCTTCGGCCTTGAGGCAGGCGATCAGGTATTGCGTGAAGTAGGCCGTAGAGTCGAGTCTATTCTGGAGGAGGGCGATACGGTTGCCCGCTTTGGTGGTGACTCCTTTAATATGATCCTCACTGATGTTGATGATAATACAGCGGTCAGCGAGTTTTTAAATCGTCTTCTATCTACGATCAATCAGCCCATATTAGTATCTGGTACGGAGATCAATCTGACTGTCAGCGTCGGGGTGAGTTTCTTCCCTACGGATGCAACGGAACCAGAAGATCTGTTTCAGTGTGCCGAAGTGGCCGTTAAACAGGCGAAAGATTTTGGTCGCAATAGCTATCGATTCTTCTCCTCTGAACAGCACCAGTTGGTGAAATCACGTTATCGCATGGCAAATGATCTGCACCGAGCTATCGAAGCAGAACAGTTTGAACTGTATTACCAGCCCAAAGTAACAGCATCAGATCGCCAACTCGTTGGTGTCGAAGCGTTAATTCGCTGGAATCACCCTGAACAAGGCTTTATTCCCCCTGATGAATTTATTCCACTTGCTGAGGATTTAGGCGTTATCGATCAAATCGGCTATTTCGTTTTGAGAGAGGCGGTTCGTCAGTGCTCTAGCTGGTGGAAGCTGGGGTACGAGGTTCCTGTCGCAATCAATGTGTCTGCTAAGCAGATGCAGCGCCGAGATATAGCCGAAGAGATTTTAGAGGTTCTAGAAGAGTTCCAGTTGCCATCTAGATTGTTATCGGTAGAGCTGACGGAAACCAGTTTCTTGCATTGCTTAGAAGAGACTCGCGTAGCTATCAATATATTGAGAACTGCAGGCGTACGTATTGCTATTGATGACTTTGGTACGGGTTATTCCAGTCTCAGCTATATCCGTAATATGTCTTTGGATGTGTTGAAAATAGATCGTAGTTTCTTGGTTAATATTGAGGACTCAGAGGTCGATTTAAGCATAGTGGCATCTATTATCGATATGAGTCAGGCCATTGGACTTGAAGTGGTTGCAGAAGGGATCGAGACGGAGACCCAGTTTGGTTTGCTGCGAGAGCTCAATTGTAACCAGATCCAGGGTTACCTCATCTCAAGGCCGATGCCCGCTGATACATTTGTCGATTGGTATCGAAGCCAAGCTTAGGAATTTATTCATTTAGAATGAAAAGGCCCCGGGGCTGAATGGCGGTAGCCCCGGGGTAAAGGTCTTCGAGTTTTGCCCATGAATCAAAAATCGAAGTAAGTGGAAAGGTACTTGCTCAAGCCGGTCTTAGCCGGCTGTAGCGATTAGGCTGGCATTACCGCCAGCAGCAGTAGTATCAATGCACAGATGACGTTCCATGACGAAACGTTCTGGTTGATCCAGTTCTGTAATCAGTGGCAGCAACGCGCCCTCGCGAGCGGCGAGCGCCTGACGAATCTCTTTTAGGGCTTCAGTGCTGGCATTGCAGCAGATCGCAGCGAATCCATCAGTGTCAGTCATCGCATCGACCGATAACTGCCCCACCATACCTTGCACAGGCAGTTCAGCCTCAGTGCACTGTTTCAGTAGATCAGCGATACCTTGAGCAATAATGACTACCGCATTGCCCTGCATGAGCGCCGTTGCAGCCTGGTTCTTAGCGCTTTCTGCATCGGGACCTAGGCAAAGGACAATGCCGCGCCCAGTTTCGGACAGAAGGTTTAACTCGCCTGTTGGTCCAGGCATTTCTGTAGTTTCAGAGCTATGACCTTGCAGTTTAAAGGCCTGTTCAGCAAAGACTTTAGCAAGTTGTTCCTCAGAAACCTTCGCTTCAGTAGAAGCTGTTTGATCCAGTTGTTGGATCATCTTGTTCAGTGTTTCAGAGTTAATTGTCTGGCCTGTTGGCGCTTCTGTGCTATTGCTAATATTTGAGCGAGTGAAACGTTTAACGTAGTGTGGGCCACCCGCCTTAGGGCCAGTACCGGATAGGCCTTCACCGCCGAATGGTTGTGAGCCGACAATGGCACCAATCTGGTTACGGTTAACGTAGATGTTGCCTACCTTAACTTTGTTGATAATGCGCTCTACACGGTTATCCACACGGGTGTGTAGGCCAAAGGTTAGACCATAACCTTTGCTGTTGATCGACTCGACAACTTGATCCAGATCTTTTGCTGCAAACGTTGCGACATGCAGAACAGGACCGAAGATCTCTTCATCAATCTCTTCAATACCATTAACTTTCAGCACTGCTGGCGCGACAAATGTACCGCCTGTTGGAGCATGGAGTTTCTTAAGCATCTGGCCTTTAGCGGCAAATTTTGCACAGTGCTCATCAATCTTAACTTTAGCGTTACCATCGATAACTGGACCCACATCGGTACTTAGAAGCCAAGGGTTGCCAAGGCGTAGTTCATCCATGGCGCCAAACAGCATCTCTAGTAGGTTATCAGCAATATCTTCCTGTACATAAAGCACTCGTAGAGCAGAGCAGCGTTGACCTGCACTCTGGAATGAGGACATCAGAACATCGCGTACAACCTGTTCTGGAAGAGCTGTTGAATCAACGATCATCGTGTTCATACCACCAGTTTCTGCTACTAGAGGTGCATCCGGAGCCATGTTTTGCGCCATTACTTTGTTGATGCGCTGTGCAGTTAAAGTCGAACCTGTAAAGCACACTGCAGCGATGCGTGGATCAGAGGTCAGCGGCGCGCCGACATTGATGCCCGAGCCCGGTAATAGTTGGATCACGTCCTCTGGGATACCGGCTTCATGCATCAAGGCAACAGCGCGTGCAGCCATTAGAGGTGTTTGGTCGGCAGGCTTAGCGATGACACTATTGCCTGATGCAATGCCTGCTAAAACCTGACCGGCAAAAATAGCTAAAGGGAAGTTCCACGGGGAGATACAGGTGATCACGCCGCGTGCTTCACTGTTTGCGTGTTTCTCAGCTTCATTCGCATAGTAACGGGCAAAGTCGACCGCTTCTCGAATCTCGCCAACAGCATCAAGTAGAGTTTTACCCGCTTCACGGCTCGCCAGAGCAAATAGCTCAGGCGCATTGGCTTCAAATAGATCAGCTACACGGCGAAGGCAAGTGGCGCGCTCGCTAGCGTCAGTTTTTGACCAACGCTGGAAGCCTAGCTCTGCGGATACGATCGCACTTTCAATATCTTCAGCGTTCGTTTCAGTAACTAGACCTACAATATCTTCTGGGTTGGCAGGGTTAAGAATTTCAGCCGTTTCAGAGCTGCTTGCATTGCCTGCAATCATTGGTTTCGCGTGCCATTGCGTTTTCTGGAAGGCCTCGCGAGCAGGTTCCAACTGTTCTAAGGTTGCATGGTCAGTGATATCCCAGCCTTTAGCATTCAGACGCTTTTCACCAAAAATCATGGCAGGTTTAGCAATCATGTTGTTGCTGATTGCGTTATGGCTTTCCAGTACTTGGGTAAATGGGTCAGTTGCGATCTCTTCAGGCGTAATGCGCTTATCGACAATCTGGTTTACAAAGGAGCTGTTTGCGCCGTTCTCTAGCAAACGACGAACAAGGTAAGCCAGCAGATCACGGTGTGCGCCTACAGGCGCATAGATACGGCAGCGAGTATTGTTCGATTTCAGTACGGTATCGTGCAGTGATTCACCCATGCCGTGTAGGCGCTGAAACTCAAAGTTATCCACATCGTGTTTTTTTGCCATGAACAGAATCGCAGCAGCGGAATGGGCGTTATGCGTAGCGAACTGTGGATAGATACGATCTGTCATCTGCATCAGCTTTTCAGCACAGCACATGTAAGACAGATCGGAATTTACTTTACGGGTAAAGACTGGGAAGCCATCAAGGCCTAGCACTTGCGCGCGTTTGATCTCTGCATCCCAGTAAGCACCTTTAACTAAGCGCACCATGATACGACGATCAAGACGCTCAGCGGTTGCATACAGCCAGTCCAGAACATGCGCGGCACGAGGACCAAAAGCTTGTACCACAATCCCGAAGCCATCCCAGTCTGCTAAGCGTTCGTCTGCCAGAACCGCTTCGATCACATCAAGTGAAAGGTCGAGACGATCGGCTTCTTCGGCATCAATATTGAAGCCCATATTGGCATCTTTCGCCTGCAGGGCTAGCGTTAGAGTACGCTCTACTAATTCCTGCATAACACGGGCTTTTTGACCAACTTCATAACGAGCATGCAGAGCAGATAGTTTTACAGAAATACCTGGGTTAAGACGGATATCTTTGCTTTCACAAGCATATGTCAGTTCATTGATCGCTTGTGAGTAAGCTTGGTGGTAACGGATTGCATCGGCATCAGTTCGGGCTGCTTCACCGAGCATATCATAGGAGTAGCTATAGCCTTGTTTCTCAAACTTTGTCGCACGTTTAGTGGATTCGTTGATGTCGCGACCAAGTACAAACTGGCGGCCTAGCTCTTTCATCGCTTGGGCAACGGCGGTACGAACGACAGGCTCACCAAGGCGTTTAATCATGCCTTTAACAGTGGAGCCGATGCTCTTCTTCTCATCTTCTTTAAGTAGCTTACCCGTGATCAGTAGCGCCCAAGTTGAGCTATTTACTAATGACGATGCAGATTGGCCTAAGTGGCCTTTCCAGTTACCGGATACCACTTTATCTTCGATTAAAGCGTCGATGGTTAGGCTGTCTGGCACACGAAGCAGTGCTTCTGCCAAACACATTAGCGCGACACCCTCTTTGGTAGTCAGGCCGTATTCGGCAAGGAACTTTTCCATCATGGAAGGGGAACTTTCAGATCGAACTTTGCGTACCAGCTCTGCCGCGTTAGCTGAAATAGCGCCGCGCTCTGTTTCGCTTAAACCTGAGTTATTAATCAAACCGTTGATAACGGCTGCTTCGTCTGCCAGATAGTTATTACGAATAGCTGTACGGCATTGTTCGATTGTGATGCTCATAATTTTCCACCTCTTAAATCTATCGGGCTATTTTACAAGCGGTTAAATAGTCGATTTGTCTATAAAATTAGTTATGGAAGTTTATTTCTCTTTATTTGATTCTATTTGTGGATAACTTGGTGTGTTTTTGTTTGTTTTTTGAACTTATGTTCCTTTGGTTGTTAGGTATAAAAAAGCCCCAACTGCAAAGCAGTTAGGGCTTTTAAAAAAAATCTGTTTTCTATTCGTTAGCTTTTGATTTCTGCTTCTACATCGTCAAAGCGTTGCTGAATAGCTTTTGATGGCGCTGGTGTTACTTTGGATACCGCGATAATTGCGATGAAGGCAAAGATAATACCTGGGATGATCTCGTAAAGATCAAACCAACCGCCAGATAGCTGCTTCCAAACTACCACTGTAACACCGCCAGTGATGATACCCGCAAGCGCACCGCCTTTGGTCATCTGCTTCCAGTACAGTGACATAATCAGGGCTGGACCAAATGCCGCACCGAAACCCGCCCATGCGTAAGACACAAGCTCCAGAACTTTAGAGTCTTTATCCATCGCTAGGAACGTTGCGATCAGTGCGATAACCACTACAGCGATACGGCCCACACGAACCAACTGTTCTTGCGTTGCATCTTTGTTAAACAACGCTTTGTAAAAATCTTCAGCCAGTGCAGAAGAAGATACAAGTAGCTGAGAATCGGCTGTACTCATTACAGCAGCAAGAATTGCGGCCAGTAGAATACCTGCAATTACAGGGTGGAATAGTGCATCTACCATCACCATAAATACAGTTTCATTATCGCCCAAACCGTCTGGTAGGTAGCCGATAGCGGCCAAACCAATTAGGCAGGCACCCGCCATAGAGATCGCACTCCAGATAACTGCGATACGACGTGCAGCTGGAACCGCTTCTTTAGATTTGATGCCTTTGAAACGCGCAAGAATATGCGGCTGACCGAAGTAACCTAGACCCCAGCCCAATAGGGACAGCGTACCGATTAGCGTGATGCTCTTACCATCCGCATCGGTAAACATATTCAAGAGCTCAGGATTTTTCGCTTCGACTGCTGCCAGCGTGCCGCTCAAACCACCGATTTCACCCATCGCGATCAACGGTACTAAGATCAAAGCGCCAACCATTAGTAGGCCCTGAACTACGTCTGTCCAAGATACCGCTAGGAAACCCCCAAATAGGGTGTAAGAGATAACAGCTGCAGCACCAACAAGAACAGCGATGGTGTAATCAAAACCGAATACAGTTTCAAATAGCTTACCACCGGCTACTAGACCTGAACTGGTGTAGAACAGGAAGAAAACTAATACAAATACGGCAGAAATAACGCGTAAGCTGTGGCTGTGATCTTCAAAACGTTTTTCGAAAAACGCAGGTAGTGTTAGTGCATCATCAGCACGTTGTGAGTAAACACGTAGGCGCTGAGCTACTAACAGCCAGTTTAGCCAAGTGCCCACTAGTAGGCCGCCTGCCAACCAGAAAGAGCCATAACCGGCCGCCATTGCGTAACCAGGAAGGCCCATCAACAGCCAGCCACTCATATCTGATGCGCCTGCACTCAACGCACTTGGGATCGGCCCTAGATTACGTCCACCAAGTACGTAATCAGACAGATCCTGAGTGCGACGATAGGCAACAATACCAATTGCCAGCATCAGCATCAGATATAGGATAAATGTCAGGGTTACCATCTAAGAAACCTCTTTGTCATAGTTTATGCTTATTATCGTTCCATCCTCTGTTACACCTTCCTGCGCTAGCTATGCTGCAGACTTTTCTACCTTCATTGGTTGCGAAAAAGACAGTAGTTAAGCTTGGGTATAACGACCGGAAAGCTTACCGGTATTCCATTGGTTAAATGCTCTAAAGTTGGCTGTTTTCTAGGCAATTGGTCTTTATTTGTTCGCTTATTCGGATGATTGTTCTAATTCGATGGTTTTTTGCCTAGATAAACGCGCTGTATAGCTCTTTTTCATCTATAAGAAAGAGTAGTCAACTTGTTATGGGGAGTCGAATTCACTATATTTTCGCCAAAATTTTGGACGTTTTGACTTTAAGCTTCTGGAGCGCCGTCATGGAAAATTTAGATAAACTCGATATGGCGATTTTGCGCGAACTGCAAAAGAATGCACGTATTACGGTTACGGAATTAGCTTCGCGTGTTGGCCTTTCGAAAACACCTTGCCAAGTGCGAATGAAACGTTTGGAAGAGCTTGGTTATATCATGGGTTATACCACCCTGATCGATCAGAAGAAGCTTGGTTCTAAACATATCGCCTTTGTTCAAGTGACGATGCTAGATACTAAAACCAAAGCGCTGCAAGCCTTTAATGAAGCGGTACGCGCCATCCCTGAAATTGAACAGTGCCATATGATTGCAGCTAATTTCGATTACCTGTTAAAAGTGCGTACGTCCGATATCGAAAGCTATAGAGAAGTGCTCGGTGAAAAGATTTCTAATCTGCCATTTGTTAAGCAAACCAGCACCTTTGTTGTGATGGAAGATGTGAAGGATGTGGCTTCTAAGCTGATTTGATTACCCCCCTTTTCTATTCAAAAAACTCTGCTAGATTTAGTAGTAATGTATTGAATTGAAATGGATATTCACTATGGTCGAACAAGTTTCCGTTAACGAACAAGCGAAGATTCTTCTGGTCGATGATATTGGTAGTATGCGGGCACTACTGGTAGCTATATTGCGGGAGCTTGGTTATCGAGATATTACCCAAGCGGCCAGTGGTGAAGAGGCTTGCCAATTGACTCAAACTCACGCCTACGACGTGATTTTGTGTGACTGGGAGATGCCAGGGATGGGGGGACTTGAAGTACTCAACAAAGTGCGAGAATCGTTTGATGCCGACGAGTTACCTTTCATAATGGTAACGGCTGAGGATGAAACATCGATGGTGAAACAAGCGATCTCTCAAGGCGTTTCTGACTATATCATTAAGCCTTTCAGCGCTGGCTCTTTACGTGAAAAAATTGACAGAGTTACTGCAGTGAAGGCTGACGGGTAACACTGTCAATTACAGCTTAACTTTTGCTCCACTCTTAGTGGCACTGCTTACCTTTTCTATGTTCCGATTTATGTTTCATCCATTTTTTGGGTGCTTCACTCTTTAACTGTGCGAATTTGGCTTCCTGTTCTGGGGTCAGAATCTCATACAGTTCTTCCTGATGTTTGGCTTTGGCCATAATCATCGCTTTAGTTTGCTCCTGCGCTTTTAACACTAAGCTGTTGAGCTGCAACTGATAGTCTTTGGATGTTGGATCTAGTTGCATCAGTTGTTGGCGAATATCTCGTTTCGCTTGGTGTTGATCCTTCATGCCCGCTCTTTTCTGCTGCATATTTTCTTTCAGTGCCGCCTGTTGGCTGGTGGTTAACCCTAGTTCTTCAGAAAGATACTGCAGGCGTTTCTCCATCTTAGCGCCGTCATCTTTAGTGTAAGCATGTGCAACGCCTAAACTAGAAACAGTTAACACAGCGGCTGCGATTCCAGTCATGATTTTACGGTTCATGTTCTTTGCTCCTAGGCTGTTTAGTTGATGGAACAAAGTGTGGCTTTTGTAAGCGCAAAGATGGGTTTCTGCTGTGTAAAGTTGGGTAAATCTAACAATTGGGCGATCTATTTTGACGCTAAAAGGATTATTATTTTTAGTAGATAAGTAGCGAAATTAGGCGATCAAGGCCGAGTGCGGGATTAAAGTATGAGAGATAAACAGCGATTATTACTGGTGGATGACGATGTGGAACTGTGCGAGTTGTTGTCCGATTATCTCGAGCACGAAGGCTTTGAGGTTGAGTTTGCTCACAATGCAGATGAAGCTTGTGCGCAATTAAAACGTGCAGATCGTTATGCCTTGATGGTGTTAGATATCATGATGCCGGGTAAATCGGGCTTGGAGCTGCTACAGCAAATTCGACCTGTAGTGACTTTGCCCGTGATTATGCTGACGGGGCGTGGTGAAGAGATTGATCGCATTCTGGGGTTAGAGATGGGAGCGGATGACTATCTAAGCAAACCCTGTAATCCACGCGAATTGCTGGCACGAATTCGTGCGGTCCTACGTCGTTCGGAACCGAAAACACAAACAACTCTTTTCCCAGACACTAATGTTGAGATGGGCGGTGTCCAGCTTGATCCTGGTTTGCGTGAGGTTCGGATCAAGGGCGAGTTATTGGAGCTTACGGGGACGGAGTTTAACGTGCTTGCTTATCTGATCGCGAATGCTGGAAATGTATTGGATAAAGAACAATTAACTGAGCTGGTTTTGCATCGAAAATTGGCGGCATTTGATCGTGCAATAGACGTTCATGTTAGCCGTGTACGTCAGAAATTAGCGAAAGCGCTGCCAGAGAAAGAGTTGATCAAAACCGTCCGTGGTGTCGGCTATCAGTTTATTAAGGATCTGGTATGAAGTGGTATAAACGACTTTTTTGGAAAGTTTTTGCCGCGATCTGGTGTGTAAGCTTTTCGGTGCTCTTAGCGACTATCTGTGTTGTCAGTACTATTACAGAAGAAGATCGTTTCAAAGAGGTGATCACAGCAAAAGCTGAGGGGTATGCAGAGCTGATGATCGAGCGTTATGAACGCTTGGGACATACCACGATTCCACCGCTTCGGCTTAAGCACCTGAAGAGTTCGCACCGGGATAAAGAGATAGGTCCTCCGCCACAACATCACAAAGAGCGTACACCACATTGGAAACGTTTTATTTGGCGCAGTGTAACTAAGCGTGTCCATATTACCGACCTGACCACGCAGAAGCAGGTGGTTGATCTGCCGAGTTTTAAGCAAGACCCTGAAGATAGTTATCGTTTTAATCTAGAGTCAGAGCAGGGGCGACAGTATGAAGTATTAGTCGATCTGAGCTGGGAACGTTCTCCCTACGCAGATCTAGTGAATCGGATCCTATCGGTGCAAATGGTACTGATTTTATTAGTGTCTTCTTTAGGTGCTTTGATTGTATCCGCGATTATTGCGCGGCCATTAATTTTGCTGCGCGAGCACACTCAGGCGATCTACCGTGGGGAGTTGGATACTCGTACGGATGAGAAACTACGCAAACGCGGTGATGAGCTGGGTGAGCTTGCCCGTGACTTTGACCGCATGGCAGATTATGTCCAACAAACCCTGACCTCTCATCAACATCTGATGTGTGATGTATCCCATGAGTTAAGAGCGCCGCTAGCACGATTGCAGGCCGCAGCAGGGATTGCTGAACAACGCTTGGGAGAAGGGGACAAAACAGTTCAACGGATCATTCATGAGTGTCAGCGATTAGATCAATTGATCGGCGAGATCTTATCCTTATCCCGTTTGGAGCAGATGGAAGTTAAAGGCGAAAAAACTAAGCTCAGCGATGTGCTGCAAGAGTTGCTCGATGATGCCCGTTTTAGTCAGCAATCACGTGAGTTTGAACTCCGTATGGAATCCGATTGTGAAGTGGAATTGAACACGCCTTTGTTGCTACGAGCGCTGAATAATATTTTGGGGAATGCCTGTAAACATACCCCACAATCAGCACCGATCGAGTTGAGTGTTCATAAAGGTGAACATTGTGAAATTCGTATTCGTGACCATGGTGAAGGTGTGCCAGCAGAGCAGTTAGAAAAACTCTGCGAACCGTTCTTCCGAGGTAACAGTAAATCCGAAGGCTATGGCTTAGGGTTAAGTATCGCGCAACGGGCTGTACAACGTTTAGGTGGTGAGCTCAGTCTATCAAACCATCCAGAGGGCGGATTGGAAGCGCGCATTCTGTTGCCTTGCGCCTAAAATTTAGTTGTAAAAATTGGGGAGCTTTAACAGCTCTCCCAAGTGGGATAGCGCACTTTGTATCTCTGAAATCAGTCGAGGGTCGCGAAGATCCTCGAGACTCAGGCGATCCCGGTAGTGTGATCCTATCCAATGTTTCAGCGACTCATATAGTGCAGGGGTTAGCAGTATTCCCTGATGCATAGCGCTTAATTCTTCAACCGTGATTGGTACCGCTAAACGCAGACAAGCTGGACCTCCGCCGTTCTGCATGCTTTGCGTTAGATCGACAAATTGCACCTCGCTGACAGGGTTGTCGGCAGCGATTAACTCTTCGCAGACTGCAGATGCGTTGGTACTGAGTTTACTCTCCATGGGGGCTAGAAGCAGAAGGGTGCCGTCGCTTTTTTGAATTAGCTGACTGTTGAATAAATAAGTACTGACGGTTTCTTGCAGACTCAGCTTACTGGAACTGACCTCAAATATCTTAAGTGCATCCTGCCAATGACAACTTTTTAATCTTAAATTATTCAAAACCTCATTTTGCTCTTTAAAAGCTTGTTCATGTAGAAATAAAAAGTTCAGATGTCCGACCGCGACAACATCGTTGTGAAATGCACCGTGGTCTATAGCGATGGGGTTCTGCTGAATCAGTATGCTGCGGTTTAGCTCCAGTTGATGTTGGCGGATAATACTTTCGCTAGCGAGGCGAGTTTGGCGTGCTGGAAAGCGTGTACTTGCGCTTAGTGAGCCTTCTCTGCCATAGATAAACAGATTCAGAGCATCTTGGTCACAAGGCGAGTTTAAGCGAATCTGATTGGCCGCCCCTTCATCTGCAAAGATCGATTGTGAAGGTAATGGAACATGAACGCTAAACCTGTCGTGATCATCAAAGCAGGTTTGGAAGAACTGATAGTTATGTTTGGTTTCTAATGATCGATGGATACTGCTATTTAAGTTTGCAGGGGTGAAGTGTAAGTGTCTATCTCTGGTATCTTGAGATGCTGAGCAGGTTGCGCTGTTAGCTGCCCACATAGCAGAAGCGGAATAACAGGCGGTCAGCAACTGAGGGGCTTTGTGCCAAGCTTGATCCAAGAGTTGTTCGTCGGAGCCGCGAAAGCCTGCTGCATAGAGCAGTGCTAGATCAGGTCGCATTGGCGGGGGAATAATCCCTTGTGGAATGCCAAGCTGATGCAGCATCCACATCTTTTCCAAACCCTGTAATGCTGCGTCTTTGGGTGAAGATATCTCGCCTTGATGCTGTTGTGATGCAAGGTTGCCCTGTGCGAGCCCCGCATAGTGGTGATTGGGAGCGACCAAACCATCTAAGTTAAGCGTTAAACTCATTCATGACTCCAAACATGATCGGCGATATGTAGGCCCGGAGGAAGTTTGTCTGGGATATCCATGCTGTCGGCCTGCATAGAGGCAACTGGGTAAGCGCAATAATCGGCGGCATACCATGCACTGGCGCGATGGTTACCACTAATACCGGTACCGCCAAAGGGGCGCGCACTGGATGCGCCGGTTAGTGGCCGGTTCCAGTTGATCAAGCCTGTTCTGACACGACGCTGAAAGTATTCGAATATTTTAGGATCGTCACTGAGTACGCCAGCCGCTAAGCCATAGCGGGTGTTATTGGCTAAGGTTGTTGCCTGCTGAATATCTTGTACACGATAGATCTGAAGGAGAGGGCCAAAGAACTCCTCATCATCGGGGTTCTCTATTGCCGTACAGTCGATTAACCCTGGTGTTAGCAGGGCGCCTTTCTCGGCAAAGCGTTGCATACTAACCAATGCTTCAGCGCCTTGTTCGATCAGCTTTTCTTGAGCGGTTAGCATAGAGGTCATGGCTGACTGGCTGATTAAAGCGCCCATAAAAGGTGGCGGGTTCTGGTTATAGGTGCCTACCTCAATTTTGTTAACCGCTTTCTGCAAAGCGGCAATAAATTCATCCCCTTCTGTGCCGACCGGTACCAATAAACGTCGTGCGCAGGTACAGCGCTGGCCTGCAGTGATATAGGCCGATTGAATAGTGTTATAGACCGCCGCAGCAACATTGGTTGTTTTGGCAACCAATAGAGGGTTATTACCGCCCATCTCGAGTGCTAAGATCTTTTCGGGTTGTCCGCCAAACTGCTCATGCAAGTAACAGCCGGTGGCTGCGCTACCGGTGAAATAGAGGCCATTAATCTCTGGATGCTGGGCTAAATGCGCCCCCGTTTCTTTTTCACCTTGGACCAGGTTAAGCACGCCATCGGGTAATTCAGCTTTTTGCCAGAGATGAACCATCAGCTCTGCTGTTCGCGGGGTAAATTCACTGGGTTTAAAGACGATGGTGTTGCCCGCTAAAAGCGCAGGCATGATATGGCCATTTGGTAGATGCCCTGGGAAATTATAAGGACCAAATATCGCTACGATGCCGTGGGGGCGGTGGCTGAGAATGGAACGTGCACCCTGTACAGTGCTCTCTTCAGTTGGGCAACGCGCTTGATAGGCTTTGATGGTCAAAGCCGCTTTGCCCAGAATAGCAGTTACTTCTGTCTTGGCTTCCCAAAGAGGCTTACCCGTTTCTTGACCGATGGTGTCGGCAAGTAGGTCTTCGTGCTCTTTTACCAATTTATTAAATTTTAGAAGGTAGGCTCCTCGCTGCTTTAGCGTGAGTTCAGACCAGTGTGGGAAGGCTTCAGAAGCCGCTGCAACGGCGTGATCTACCTGCTCTTCGTCAGCTGCATAACCCTGCCAGATTCGCTCGTTATTGCCTGGATTCAACGACTCAAGTTCGGAGCCGTTGCCCTGAACCCATTCGCCATTAATAAACAATGATGCTTGTGGTTTCATGGGTGCCTCCCTTTTAGTTCGACCAATCGAATGGTGTCGCCGTCTTTTACTTGAAGCATTTCAGCTGTTTCAGGTGTGAGTTCAGCAATGCCTTGATTGGTTTGGCAGTTAGCAAGGCAGCAACGAAAACCTGCTGCACGGGTGTTACTGAGTAGATAAGCTGAATCGGAATCAGTGGTTTCA
The DNA here is from genome assembly GCF_047778115.1 of Neptuniibacter sp. QD48_55. Taxonomy (GTDB): domain Bacteria; phylum Pseudomonadota; class Gammaproteobacteria; order Pseudomonadales; family Balneatricaceae; genus Neptuniibacter. The sequence goes on from NZ_CP180555.1 coordinate 213,742, forward strand.
GCTTGGTGCGAAATTCTAATTTTGGCGTAGCGGCTATTTCTAATCGCACGTATTTTTGCCAGTGGTGCCGTGATCGTAGGACCGGCATCGAAGATATCTACATAATTTTCAAAGCGGAAACCTTCATTTTCCAGCATGCGACGGGCAGGTTCAGTATTGGCGTGAACCCGTCCGATCACTTCTTGCGCTTCTTCGGGGAGTAAGTGGATATAGATGCTGTATTTCGGCATCAACTCGGCAATAAAGACTTTGTTGCCAGAGCCTGTGAGGTAATCCGCTTCTGAGTAGTCCATTGCAAAGAATTTACGTCCGAATCCTTCCCAAAAGGGGGAGCGGCCGTTGTCATCAGAGAAACCACGCATCTCTGCGATGACGCGTTCCGAGAAACGTTGCGGCTGTTCTGCCATAAACAGAAAACGACTTTTAGACAGTAGGCTACCGTTTTGCGAGTGACGGTGTTCAGGTTTTAGATAGAGGGTACAAACCTCTGTGCAGCCGGTGTAATCGTTACATAGGTAGAGGGTTTTAAACTGGTTATGGATATTGAGCTCGCGTGATGCATGTACCACGGTACCTACTCTGTAGTGATACCAAGGCTCTTGCAGACCAACGGCTGCTTCAATTCCTGTGGTCCCAACGACTTCTTCAGTTTCACTGTCGATCAGGACAAACAGATAGCTTTCATTGGCGGCTTTTTGAATATCTTGTTTGAGGGCATTTAAGCTGCGTTCGATTTTATCGGCGAGCAAAGCGCTGTTTTCGGGGAGAGAGGTAAAGCCAGGACCAGATTCGATAGCGATCTGATGTAAGGTCTCTAAATCGTTCATCTCAATCGGGCGAATGTAATACATAGTCGACCTCCTGTTCCCTGAAGTTCCTAACGGCTATCGGTACTTTCGAAGATTTTGTCGGCAGATGCTGCGACAAAGCCTTGGTAGAGAGAGCCATCTTCCAAGGGATAGCGACGGGCAAATTCGTAGTAGCAGCCAGGTATTTCTACACTGCCATCACTAAATTCAACCGCGACTTTGCTGGCTAAGGTTGAGGATTGTTCGAGTCGCTCTTCGGGACTACCTTTGACTTCACCACCTGCACTATTGAGTTCGATTGAATGGCTTTTTAAAAACTGATTAACCTCTTCGATACTGGTGTGCGAAGTGAGTGCGTTGACGAAAATTGTGAAGTGGTTAGGTCTGAAGCCAAAGGCTGCCAGCCAAGCGGCATACTCACTTTGTGCCAGTAGTGCTTGGTACTCGTCATAACTAACTTCCCACGGACGACCGCAATAGCACAAGGTATCTGGGGATTGCTGCATAGGATCGAGTTCAGCTACTAAGTTATGCACAAGCAGTTGGTTGTCAGTGCTGAGCGATTCGGTCATCAGCTGGCTGATAAAGATTTTCGGCAGGGCAGGATCATCATGTTGAAAGTGCTTAGCGTAGAGGTGTTTGTTTGGGAAATGATATTCACCTGCTGCGCGATAGCCGCTATAGAGAAACGGCGTAGCCATTTTATCTATATTCACTTCTTCCAGATCAAAAGTGCGTAACGCAATATGATCATTGATCACTTGATAGTTAAGGTCACTGAATAGCTGGTGGATCTGGCGAGCTTCTGGGTTGAGCTCTAAATAGTCCTGCCACATCTCATCTAGCATTTGGATTAGCTCTTCATTGGTCATAGTGGCCTCCCCTGAGGGCGCAGTCGCTTAAATGGCAACCCTTCACGAGCTATGTGAAAGAGTAACAGTGCGCTGAGCTGCGCGCGTGAACTCAGGCTAGGTAAATTGATAAATTCATGGGGGCTGTGGATAAAGTTACCGGTCACACCCAAGGTATCTATATTGGGTAGACCTGCGGTCGATAAGTTATTACCGTCACAGCAGCCCCCAGTTGCACTCCAGGTTAACGCTGTACCCAGTTGTTCTGAGCATTGCTGTACCAGTTGATAGAGTGCGAGATGGGGTTGGTCGAGTTGTTTAGGGTAGCGTCCAAAATTCCCATGGAGCTCTATATGGAAGCCTTCCTGTTGATTATGCTGCTGAATAAATTCATTGATGCGCTCAAGGCACCATTCGGCATCCTCGGTTTTCTGAATGCGTACGTTAAATTTACACACGGCTAAATCGGGCACTTTATTGGTGGTTTCGCCTGCTTTGATTATGCCTGTATTGAGGGTTAAGCCCGGTTTTTGATTGTTTAATGATGCTAGCTGCAGGATCAGTTCAGCGGCTTTATTAATCGCATTCCTACCGGTTTCGGGAGCCCTGCCGGCATGAGCAGAACGACCATGGATAACCAAAGTGAAGTTACCGCTGCCTTTTCGCTTTCCTGCAAGATTGCCATCAGGCAAAGCCGGCTCGTAGATCAATCCAATGTCATGTTGTTTCGCCGCTTCGGCCAAATAGTTGGCTGAGCCGGGTGAACCGATCTCTTCATCTGGATTTAGGATGACATTCCAACCGATCTGATGAGCAAGTGGGTGCTGAGCTAATGCTTCAAGCGCGGACAGAATCACTAGAATACCGCCTTTCATATCTGCGGCACCGGGTGCGTTCAATCGAGTGTGATCTAAGCGAATCGCATGTTGGAAGGGGCTATCAACAGGAAATACAGTATCGGTATGACCGCAAAACAGGATCTGGATTGGTGCGTCTGGGTTGTGGCTGAACTTCCAAAGGGAACCGAGCGCTTGGTGTTCTGCTTTGCCTGTATAATCGATTCGCTCCCACTTCGGTAGTTCAAATCTTTCGCTTTTACTGCACAGTGGGCCGAACAGCTCTTGATATTTAAGTCCGACCTGATTAACCCCTTCGGGATTATGTGAGCCGCTATTGATTTCAACTAACTCAATCAGTTGTTGTTCTCTTAGGTGCTGTTGAACGCTGATCTTATCGAGCAGATCACGTTCTAATTGATCTAGTGGTTCGATAGATAACTGCATAATCTCTAGCATTCTCAGCTCAAGCTTGTTGGTTAAATAACTGCATTGTGCGATTGAAGCGTGCTAATCCCTCTTTAATGTCGTCTTCGGGAATAATCAGTGAGGGGGTTAGGCGAATAACATTTAAGCCTGCAACAAGCACCATCAGCCCTGTTTGTTGCGCCAACTCTAAAAACAACCGCGCTTTGCCTTGGAATTGATCGTTCAGTTCACAGCCGATTAATAGGCCCTGGCCGCGAATATCCTTAAATAACTCTGTTTTCTGATTAAATTGCGCAATTTGTTGAGTGATCTGATGATGTTTATGGAACACACCATCGAGCACCTCAGGCGTATCAACAATCTGTAAAAGTTTGAGTGCCACCGCACAGCCAAGAGGGTTGCCCCCATAAGTGCTGCCGTGGCTTCCGACGTTCAAGGATGCGGCTACCTTTTCGGTACTCAGCATAGCCGCTATGGGAAAGCCGCCGCCTAAGGCTTTGGCGGTGGTTAATATATCGGGAGTAACTTGACTGTGTTGATAGGCGTATAACTTGCCGGTACGGCCGACGCCTGTTTGTATCTCATCAAATATAAGCAAGGCATTGTGTTCAGAGCATAGGCTTTTTGCAGCCTGTAAATACTCTGCTGAGGCGGGCGTAATACCACCTTCGCCCTGAATAGGCTCGATGACTACCGCACAGGTTTTATCGCTGATCTGTTGTTCTAACGCAGCGATATCATTAAAAGGAACATGAGAAATACCCGCAGGTACTGGTTCAAATCCTTCACGATACTTTGGCTGCCCGCCAACAGATACGGTAAATAGGGTGCGGCCATGGAAACTGTTATTGCAACTGATGATTTCGTGCTTATCCGCACCAAAATTATCGTAAGCGTATTTTCGTGCGAGTTTAAACGCAGCTTCGTTTGCTTCTGCGCCTGAATTGGCAAAGTAGACCTTTTCCGCAAAGGTTTTATCACAGAGCGCTTGGGCTAATTGCAGAGCAGGTTCATTGGTCCATACATTACTCAGATGCCATAACCGATCAGCTTGCTGATGAAGTGCTGCAGTCAGTTCTGGATGGCAGTGGCCTAAAGCATTAACAGCAATACCGCCAGCAAAGTCGATGAACTCATTACTCTGCTGATCCCACACTCGGGAGCCAAGCCCTTTTACAGGAATCATCTGTTGTGGTGCGTAGTTAGGCACCATGATTTGATCGAACGTTTCCCTATCAACATTGGAGGACATAGTCTGTCTCCTCTACTGCATAGATAAGTCTAAGTTTAGACCTTAACGGGAAAAAAGCGTTGTAGAGGCAATGGTTTAACGGAGGTCGTACTTGGGGGCGACTGCCTTAATGGCCGTTTTTAGCGTCTTTGTGATCACTCTTAACAGGAGTGTCATTAGTGCTATTAAAGTACTGAGATTCGCGGTACTTTTCATTAAAGTCAGCGAAATTTAGTGGGTGACTCACGAGGAATCCTTGCATCGTGTTGCAGTTGTGCTGCTGCAGGAAGTCCATCTGCGATTGGTTCTCGACCCCTTCTGCAACCACATTCAAGCCCAGTTGTTTTGTCATGGCGATAATAGTGGATGTTATCGTCATATTGTCTTGGTCTTCGGGAACTCGATGTAAAAAGGAGCGATCTATCTTTAATAGATCGACAGGCATCTTGGTTAAATAGCTAAGAGATGAATAACCAGTGCCAAAGTCATCTATAGCGAGACTTATTCCCATGCTTTTGATGCGTTTTAGGGTATTGATAGCCGTTGGCATATCGCGCATAAGCATGCTTTCTGTTATCTCTAGCTCTAGCCACTCTGGAGCGAGTGAGGCTTTGGCTAAAGCTTCAGATATTTGAGTAATCAAAGAGGGGTCATCAAATTGGCGTACAGATAAGTTTACGCAAACTTTGATCGGAGGTAAGCCTTGATCCTGTATTGATTTAGCCGCTCGACAAGCCTCTTCTAGTACCCAACGGCCAATTGGAATAATTAAACCAGTTTCTTCAGCGTGTGGAATAAATTCATCAGGCGGTACATTGCCATTCACAGGATGCTGCCAGCGAAGCAAGGCTTCAACTGCCGTGATGCGACCATCTAAGGCGCATATCTGCGGTTGATAAGCCAAAGATAACTGATTGCCAGTTAAGGCGTTTCTTAGATCATGTTCGATTGTGAGTATGCGTTGTGCATCTTCATTCATCTGATCAGCAAAGAACGCATAAGTGTTCCTACCCTGCCTTTTTGCATGATACATAGCCAAATCAGCGTTTCTGAGCAGGTCGCTGGCATCAACACTATCGTGACCAATTAACGTAATTCCGATACTGACGGTCACGCTTAGCTCGTGAGGGCCAATCTGCATTGGTTGGGACAGTAACGATAGTACGTCGCTCACGCGGTTGATAATCTCCTCACGGTCTTCACAATCTTGAAAAATCACTGTGAATTCATCACCGCCAAGGCGGAATACAGAGGTCTGGTGACGAGTACAGAATTTTAAACGGCTCGCTATGGTGGTTAGAAGCGCATCACCTGCTTCGTGCCCCATAGTGTCGTTAATCTGCTTAAAATGATCTAAATCGAGTAGCAGTAACGCATGCAGTTTGTCACTGACTGGGTTTTGTAGATATGTATCTAGAGTGCGACGGAAGTTTCGACGATTCCCCAGCTCTGTTAGCGGGTCGAAGTAAGCCATTTTCTCTAGCTGAGCGTCGTGCTCTTTTATTTGTGATATGTCTTCACTGACAGATACAAAGTTAATGATATTTCCCAGTTCATCGTGAATCGGCGAAATATTTTGTAATGACCAGTATGTCGAACCATTTTTACGTTTATTGAGTAAGGTTCCACGCCACTGCTGATGATTAAGGACAGTGCTCCACAACTGTTTGTAAATGTCATTTGTGGTTTTTTCGGAGCGTAGAAAGCTTGGTCGCTTACCCAGTATTTCATGACCGCCCCAGCCAGTGATTTCGCTGAAACGGCTATTGGAGTATTCGATTTCACCTTGGGCGTTGGTGATAACAACTGCACTACCGGTATTCTCTACGGCATTCCGGAACACCTTAAGCTCTCTTGCCTGGCGTGCGCTCTGACTTGAGTTACGCAGCGTTATAAATACTTTCCGACCATCAGCTTTGGTAACTATAGTGAACTCGACACGTAGCTGGACACTATCTCCTTGGGAGGAGAGTACGATATGGGTGTCGTAAGAATCTCTATTCTGCGCAAGTAACCCCATGACGTGAGGGCGAATGGCGAGTTTAAAATCTTCTGGAAGTGTGTTGTTCTGAGATTCGCCTACTCTGTCCCAGATTAAGGTTGCAGCGTAGGGGTTGCAGTGCAAACAGTTGAATAGATCATCCAGCACGAGCACACCAATAGAAGATTGTTTAAACCAATCCATTGGAATCGTGCTGTGATTTGTTGTTTGTAATTCTGCTTGCTGCATAGATCTTGTTTGAATTTCTCTATTTGATCTATGTATTCTGCGCCAAAAAAAGTTGGAATTGTTTAGATGTTTAATAAAGTTGTAACTGGTTTGATGTGGGTCAATTTTAAACGATGAGCAAAGTGAATTTTTTATGAATGTTTTAGCCTAAGGTATAAAAAAATCTAATATTACATCGAGTTATCGGTGGTTTTTGGGTGTTTTGATGATTTTTATTTATTTCTGTATTTAGGGTGAAGGTTGGATTAGCCTTTACCCTTAATACAGAAATAACTACTATCTTTTTGAGAAAATTTCCCGCCCTTTATGTACAGATAGGCGCTGATTGAATCTCTCGATATAAGATCTAACTTGTTTGAATTTTTCTATTTCAGTTTCTTCTCCAGCACGGTAAACACGCTCTATCGTATCTAGCCAAGGCGCAATGGCGATATCTGCAATAGAGAAGTCTCCAGCGATCCAATTCTGATCTTCTAGCTGGTTTTCGATCACATTAAGTAGGCGTTTGGCTTCGTTTATATAGCGCTGTTTCGGTCGTGGATCTTCAATTTCACTACCGGCAAAAGCGTGGAAGTAACCCAGTTGTCCAAACATGGGGCCGACGCCTCCCACTTGAAACATCAGCCATTGAAGAACTTTAGCTTTTTCTGTGGCGTTATTACCCATGAGCTTGCCGGCCTTTTCGGCTAAGTAGACTAGAATAGCTCCGCTTTCGAACAGACCAATAGGCGAGCCTTCAGGGCCCTGAGGGTCAATGATTGCTGGGATTTTATTGTTCGGGTTTAGAGATAAATATTCCTCACTTTTGACATCGCTTGCTGCCAGCGTAACACGATGCGCTTCATATGGGATTTGTAACTCTTCAAGTGCAATGGAAATCTTCACTCCATTCGGTGTGCCTAACGAATAGAGTTGCAGAATATCAGGATGTTGCGCTGGCCAGCGTTTAGATATTGGGTACTGAGCAACGCTTGGGTAATCTTTAGGATTGCTCATTTATGCGCTCACTAAGTCTGTCTGGTCTAAGAATGGATAGTCGTTATAGCCTTCGGGGCCAGGTGTATAAAAGGTGTCGGGGTTAGGTTCATTGAGTTCGGATTCCGTCTGGAAACGAGCGACCAAATCAGGATTAGCGATAAAAGGTACACCAAAGGCAACAGCGTCTAGCTGTTTATCTAATACCGCGGAATCCGCCTCTTCATAGCTGTAGCCCATGTTGCCAATAAGGTTGCCTTGGTAGTGTTCTCGGGCGATTGAATTAACATCGCCTTGTTGCTGACCCAAGAAGTCACTGCGCATGAGGTGCCAATAAGCCAGTTGGTAATGATTTAGCTTCTCGGCGAGCCAGAAGGTTGTTCCAACAGGGTCGCTATCTTTCATGCTGTTAAAGCCGTTTAAAGGTGAAGTGCGGATACCCACTTTGTCGTTACCCCATACCTCACAAATCGCATCTAAAACTTCGAAGATCAGTCGAGATCGGTTTTCTAAGCTGCCGCCGTATTGATCTTCCCGCTGGTTTGTTCCATCGCGTAAGAACGAGTCGAGTAGATAGCCGTTGGCTGCATGAAGCTCTACGCCATCGAATCCAGCTTCTTTGGCGTTGATTGCTGCCTGTTTGAAACCAGCAATGATCTTGGGAATCTCGTCTATCTGCAGTGCGCGGGGCGTTGTGTAGGGTTTTAGACCATCGGGCGTATGTGCTTCATCTTCGATCGCTATAGGGCTTGGAGCGACCGGTTGAACGCCGTTATTTAGATCTGGATGACAGGCACGTCCGCCATGCCATAGCTGTACAACAATCTTCCCGCCTTTCTGATGTACGGCATCGGTGACTTTTTTCCAGCCCGCTATTTGTGCCTCTGAGTAGATACCGGGTTCGTTGATAAAGGCGCTGCAGTTTTCCATCGCCATAGTGGCTTCAGTAATAATCAAACCTGCAGTTGCCCGATCGGCATAATGTTGGACCATTAATGGGCTAGGAATATGATGTTTGTCTGCACGGGCACGGGTGAGAGGTGCCATCAAGATTCGATTGGATAGCTCAATACTGCCCAGTGAAATAGGGCTGAACAAGATAGGTTGTGTTGGCATAATTGGCTCTTTGTTAGTTGATCAAAATGTTGATGACTTAGATAAAGAGCTCTAAATTGAACGGAAGTTCAATTTTAATTAAAGAAATATTGCATGTAATAGAACAGGCATAAAAAAAGCGGCTTAATAGCCGCTTTTTTGGAATATCTTTTCGCTTATAGCGCGTCAGGACCGCTTTCGCCTGTACGGATACGGATTACCTGCTCTAGAGGAGAGATAAAGATCTTACCGTCACCGATTTTGCCAGTATTTGCAGTTTTGCTGATCGCTTCAATCACTTGATCAACCATGTCTGTGTCTACAGCAATTTCAATTTTCACTTTTGGAAGGAAATCAACCACATACTCTGCACCGCGGTACAATTCAGTATGGCCTTTCTGACGACCGAAGCCTTTTACTTCAGTAACGGTAACGCCTTGGATACCAATTTCAGAAAGCGCTTCACGGACATCATCCAGTTTAAACGGTTTAATCACCGCAGTGACCAGTTTCATAATGCTATTCCTCAGTTGGGCTTGCTCATTCTATGGCCTGACGACCAAGCAGCAAATGTAACTATAGTGAATTATGCGTCTTAGTATACCTAGATAATTGCAAGATGGTATATGAACAGCGTATTGGATCAATCTCTTACAGAGCACTAGTGACGCAAAAAGGGCGCTTAGCGCCCTTTTACTGTTTTAGATCAATCTTACTTGCCAGATGTAAACTCTGGGTAAGCTTCCATACCACACTCAGAGATATCCACGCCTTCGTACTCTTCTTCTTCCGATACGCGTACACCCATGATTGCTTTAAGAGCTAACCAAACACCTAGGCTTGTAGCGAATACCCAAGCGAAGATAGTTAGTGCGCCGATGATCTGACCAGAGAAAGTAGAATCGCCGTTTGTTACTGGTACTAGTAGCAGACCTAGAAGACCTACAACACCGTGAACAGAGATAGCACCTACTGGATCATCAATTTGTAGTTTATCTAGCGTTAGGATGCTGAATACAACCAGCGTACCACCTAGTGCACCGAACAGAGTCGCTTGCAGTGCAGTTGGAGTAGATGGCTCAGCAGTGATAGCAACTAGACCCGCTAGTGCACCGTTAAGCGCCATTGTTAGGTCTGCTTTACCGAATAGTAGGCGAGCTACGATCAGTGCCGCGATCACACCACCTGCAGCAGCAGCGTTAGTGTTCATGAATACAACAGCAACAGCGTTAGAGTTCTCTACATCAGATGATGCTAGTACAGAACCACCGTTGAAGCCGAACCAACCCATCCATAGAATGAACGTACCTAGTGTAGCTAGAGGTAGGTTTGCACCTGGAATAGCGTTTACAGCACCGCTTTTTGAGTATTTACCTTTACGAGCACCTAGTACTAGAACACCTGCTAGGGCTGCAGCAGCACCTGCCATGTGTACGATACCGGAACCTGCAAAGTCAGAGAAACCAAGGTCGCCTAGGTTGTAGAAACCGAATACATCGTTACCGCCCCAAGTCCAAGAACCTTCCATTGGGTAGATAACACCTGTCATTACTACAGCGAATGCTAGGAAAGCCCATAGCTTCATACGCTCAGCAACTGCACCGGATACGATAGACATTGCTGTTGCAACGAAAACTACCTGGAAGAAGAAGTCTGCAGATGGTGCGTAAGTTGCTGGCTCTTCAGCACCTGTGAAACCGTCACCAGTGATGCCAGAAAGCATGTAGTCACCGCCGTACATGATTGCGTAACCGCAAACCAAGTACATAGTACAAGAGATCGCATATAGCGCGATGTTCTTGGTTAGGATTTCAGTTGTGTTTTTCGCACGAACTAAACCCGCTTCCAGCATGGCAAAGCCTGCTGCCATCCACATTACTAAAGCACCGCACACTAGGAAGTAGAAAGTATCTAGTGCGTATTTAAGCTGGGTAACATCACCCGCTGTTGAATTCAGTAGTTCTTCCATTGGTTTATTCCTCCAGAAGCAATCAATAAGTCAAAAAAATTAAAGGGCTTCCGTACCGGTTTCACCGGTACGAATACGCACAACTTGTTCTACTGGCGTTACGAAGATCTTACCGTCGCCAATTTTGCCGGTTTGAGCTGCGCCACTAATCGCTTCTACAACTTGGTCGACAATTTCGTCAGACACTGCTGCGTCTACGCGTACTTTTGGTAGGAAGTCGACTACATATTCAGCGCCGCGGTATAGTTCAGTGTGTCCTTTCTGGCGACCAAAACCTTTAACTTCAGTCACAGTGATACCTTGTACCCCAATTTCAGAAAGGGCTTCTCGTACATCATCCAATTTAAATGGTTTGATGACAGCAGAGACCATTTTCATATTGCTATCCCCCGTAGGTAAAATTCTGTTCAGTATGCGTTTATCGTTAAACAAACATAAATTCTGTTTGCGAAGGTTATAGCGAAGGTTGTGCCATGTTTGAATTGTTCTTTAATTTCAATGGCTTATTTGTGCAATAGGTTTTTTGTAAGGTTTCCGTGCCTTTTTGTGGAGCTTCTTTAGGTGCGACGCAACATAAGAATGCACCAATATGGTGCTATCTTGAATGGTGCAGGTTTGTTGTTATAGTGACAGGCAATATTTAATTGTTAGGGGTAAGTGGGATGATTAATCCACAACTAATAGAAGGCTTGAGTGAACAGTTTTCGCAATTGCTGTCTGGGGAAAATAAGCTTCCTGGGCAAGATGAGTTACAGCAGCAGGTGAAAGCAGTTTTGCAGGGCACGTTTGATCGTCTGGATATTGTTAGTCGTGAAGAGTTTGATGCCCAGAAAGCCGTATTGCTGCGTACTAGGGAAAAAGTAGAAACTTTAGAGAAGCAAGTTCAGGCATTAGAAGAAGCATTACAGGATAAGTAACAATCCTCTTAATTTCGCTAGCTACGTAGGTTAAATATGGATCATTTTGAACAGCAGTTATTCCTTCGTTCGCCTCAAGCAGTGCTCGTAACGGATCAGGCTAATAATATAGTGCAGGCTAATCCTGCATTTACCGAAATTACCGGATATAGCCTAGATGAGGTGCAGGGCGAAAATCCGCGCTTTCTTGGGGCACGGGAATTAAATGATCCATTTTATGAGGATTTATGGCTTACCGTCAGCAGCGATGGTTGCTGGCAAGGTGAGCTATGGAATAGGCATAAGGATGGCACGGTTTATCCTGCGTGGTTCAATATCATGCGTTTGGAGAACGATCAGGGCCTAGTAACAGGTTATATGGCTCAGTTCTTCAATATTAGTCATCTTAAGAAAGAGATGAATGCCATCGTGCAATCAGCTCAGTTCGATGAACTGACTCATCTTCCGAACTGGGATATGTTCCAAGATATCTTGGCGAAACGCTTAGAGCAGAGTAAAGCGCAAGGCGAGCAGTTAGCTGTGATGCTGGTGGATCTGGACCGGTTTAAATGGATCAACGATAACCTAGGCCGCAATGTTGGCGATAACTTGCTTCAAGAAGTGGCACGCCGTTTAGGAGGGGTGGTACGCGGTGATGATGCCTTGGCACGCTTAAGTAGCGATGAGTTTGTCATGATGATTCCGCTGGCTGATGGGGTTGAATCGGCTCTTAAGGTGGCGCAGCGGGTAGTTGATCAGCTCAGTCATGGTATTTTTGTTGAACATCGGGAGATATTTATCAGCGGTAGTGTGGGTATCTCTGTCTATCCAGAGCATGCTGAGCGCCCGAAAGATTTGGTGAAAAAAGCTGATGTTGCGATGTATGCTGCGAAGCAGGGTGGACGCAATACATTCCGAGTTTACAGTGAGTTAATGGAACGCAGTAAAGGACCACAAATTTTACGAGAAGAAGATCTAACCCAAGCGATCGTTAGTGGTGCTATTCAGATGACTTATCTGCCGGTTTATAGCATCTATAGCCACCAAGTGGTTGCTGTTCATGCACGACCAAGTTGGACTCATCCAGAATTAGGGCAGATTCCCTTAGCTGATTTCTCTGCTCTATTACAAAGCCCTGAATCCTTGCAGCGTTATGAGCAGTGGCTAGATCAGGAACTGCGTGGTTTAGATGTTGTATGGGAGCGTTTTCCTAAGCTTCGTTTCATCTCGTTCCGTATCGAAAGCCAACAATTGCAAAGTAAGGAAGCGGTGCAACGCTGGGTATCTCAGCTGAGTCACTATCAGCAGCAGGGCCGTTATATGGTTGATGTTGATATTAAAACGGCGCTTGAATACGAAGGTCAGCTGTTTGATCTATTAACCAGCGAAGCGCAACTGTCCGTGAGTGGCTTTGCTTGTGAAAGCCCTATTTTAGAGCAACTGCAAGAGATTCAACCTGATCTGATTAAACTGGATGCCGATCTGATTATGGCGATGGGTAATGATGAAGGTCGTCAGAAGATCGTGGATACCGTTTTAGACATGGCTGGTCAGTTGGAGATCGAAGTGTTGGCTGATGGCGTTGCTACTGCGGGTACTCGCGGTCAATTGATGGGGCAGGGTTGTATGCTGATGCAAGGGCGTTACTTCGGTACGCCGTTGTCTTTGGAGCAGATCTTGGATCATTTGGCCGTAGAACATTAAATAATTAATCAGCTGCAGGGTTTTGAAAATGCTCTGTAGCTATGCAAAACAGTACGCCAGAGCGATGCAATTGCTTCTGGCGTCTTAATTAACTCTTCCAAGGATGGAAGCTTATGTCTTTAGCGATAGCATATACGCGCGCGCAGGTCGGAATTGATGCGCCTGCGGTTACCGTCGAGGTTCACCTGTCTGGTGGCCTTCCAAGTTTTTCAATAGTTGGGTTGCCTGAGGCTGCGGTAAAAGAAAGTCGCGAACGGGTACGTAGTGCTCTGATTAATTCAGGTTTTGAATTTCCCCAACGTCGTATTACGGTCAATTTAGCCCCAGCTGACCTGCCAAAAGAGGGTGGGCGCTACGATTTAGCTATTGCAGTAGGTATCTTGGCGGCTACTAATCAATTGCCAGCCAAATCATTAGCCGATGTCGAACTGATTGGCGAATTAGCCCTTTCGGGTGAGTTGCGACCTGTGACTGGGGTATTACCGGTTGCGCTCGCGTGCCGCTCCGAGCAGCGTCATCTGTTGCTACCCGAGATGAACCAAAATGAAGCGTTAATGGCCTCGGACTTATCTGTATTACCCGCAGGTCACCTACTGCAAGTCTGTGCGCATCTACAAGGTTCTGAGTTAATTCCAGTTGCGCAGGCAAAAGATCAGCCTTTATCCACCGATGCTTTTGGGCCGGATCTGGGCGATGTTAAAGGTCAGGCGCAAGCAAAACGCGCTTTAGAGGTGGCAGCTGCGGGTGGTCATAATATTTTGCTGGTGGGGCCGCCAGGGAGTGGTAAAAGCATGTTGGCTAACCGTTTGCCAGGGTTGTTACCGCAGATGACTGAGCAGGAAGCGCTGGAGGTGGCTGCGGTTTACTCTATTACTCAAAGTAGTAGTGAAACTCGTTTACCCAGAAAGCGACCTTTCCGCGCACCCCATCACACAGCTTCGTCTGTCGCGCTGGTTGGTGGTGGCGGAAACCCGAAACCAGGTGAGATTTCATTAGCGCATCAAGGCATCCTCTTTTTGGATGAGTTGCCTGAATTTAGTCGCAAAGTGTTGGAAGTACTGCGAGAACCGTTGGAATCGGGTGAGATTTTAATATCACGGGCTGCACGGCAATCGACGTTTCCAGCGCAATTCCAGTTAGTAACAGCTATGAATCCATGCCCTTGTGGTTATTACGCTGATGGTACGGACCGCTGTCGCTGTAGTCCTGACCAGATAAGGCGTTATCAAGGCAAGGTGTCTGGGCCGTTGTTAGATCGTATTGATCTGCAGTTGAGCGTTCAGGCGCTGTCACAGCAGGAGATGATTGAAATTCCCCAAGCCCAAGAGTCCAGTCAGTCAGTGCGTGAAAGAGTGGTGAAATCTCGCCAAGTTCAACTCAGCCGCCAAGGCGTACCTAATCAGGCATTAACAGGGCCGCAGTTAGAAACACTCTGCCAGATAGAGCAAAAAGACAAAGAGATGCTCGCTAAAGCATTAGAGAAGTTGCAGTTGTCGGCGAGGGCTTATCATCGTGTCTTAAGAGTGGCGAGAACTATTGCAGATTTAGCTGACTCCGAGAAGGTCGAGCGTTCGCATCTGATGGAAGCGTTAAGTTATAGGGTCGCGGCTAGAAGTAGTTTGAATTGATTGGTTGAATTACTGGCGTTGTAACAACATCTGTTTGAAGTCGCTAAAGCTAATCGGTGGACTGTAATAATAGCCTTGTATCTCATCGCATTCGTGCTGGATGAGGAAGTCTAGCTGTTCGCGGGTTTCTACCCCTTCAGCAATGACTTTGATATTCATGTTTTGTGCAAGGCTGATGATCGAGCGGACAATCTCAGCGGCTTCACTGGAATCCTGAACCTGACTGACAAAGGAACGGTCAATTTTAAGTGCGCTAATCGGTAATTTGTGCAGCAAAGAGAACGAAGAATAGCCGGTGCCAAAATCATCTAGGGAGAAGGTGATTCCCTTTTCAGATAGGGTATTCAGGCAGGCGCGAACATGTTCCTCGTCACTAAAAATAGCTGATTCAGTTAGTTCGAATTCCAGTACGGATGTATCGATCTGTTCCTGCTCGATAATACGCTTAATCATATCGACCAGCATGTCGTCTTTAAACTGGCGGAAGGATAGGTTTATACCGAGTTTTTCGATGGTTAGCCCCGCACTTTTGAGTTCTTGAAGGTGCTGGCCTGCTTGGTACAAAATCCAGTAACCAATCGCGACAATCATACCGTTGCTTTCGCACTGAGGAATGAAGTCTGCAGGCATGATTAAGCCCCGCTTAGGATGTTGCCAACGTATCAATGCTTCGGCACCGGATATTTTACCTGAGCGCAAATCAATTCTAGGCTGGAAAAATAGTCTGAATTGTTCAGAACGAAGTGCTGGCATCAGCTCAGCTTCGAGATCATCTGTATTCTTGGTGGCAACGTCCATACTTGGGCGATAGCAAGCATAGCTACAGCCATGGATCTGTTTGGCATTAAGGCGAGCAAGGCTGGCACGTTGGTTCAATAGGTCGACATCGTCCGCATGTTCGGGCGCCAGTGCAACACCAATACTGCAATTGAGTTGGGTCTCAATTTGATCATGTTTATAAGGTTGTTGCAGCGAGATAATCAGCTTGTTCAGGTATTCACGAACGGTTGCTTGTAGATCAATCTCGATAGATATATCGATAATAATGGCAAACTCATCACTGCCTAAGCGGGCAAAGAGTTCATCATTTTTGAGGCTGCTCTGAATCCGTTCACCCATCTCGGCAACAACCTGATCTCCGGTTGTAAATCCATAGTGGGTGTTAAACTTACGGAAGTCATCGAGATCTATGGTAATCAGTGCGAGGTGGTGCTGTTTTTCGGCTAGGTTATTCAGTTTTCGTAGTAGCGATAGGTAAAAAAACTGACGGTTGCCTGCTGTAGTTAAGGTATCTGAGTGGCGTAGTTGTTGGATCTCTGCATTCTGCTTGGCGGATTGTTCTGCGTGGCGCAGGGTTCGTAGCAATAGATCGGCATTAAGCGTATTAGTCGATAGGAAATCAGTTGCTTTCGCTTCAATCAGGGCTAGGCCTTGTTCCTCGCTGATGTATTGGTTTAAGACAATAATCGGGATATGAGGAACCGAGCTATAGATGTCGGCAATGATTGTGCTGCAAGGTAGAGGGCTGACGTTTTCGCTGAGAAGGATAAAATCTATATCGGAAATATGTGCACGTGCTAAGGCTTCGACCTGGTCTTCACAAAACATCAATTGATACAATGGAAAGCGCTCCAGTATCGATTGGATTTGCATGCGGTTTTGCTGGTATTTATCGACCAGTAAAACCTTTTTATGTTGACCGGGTAACTGTCTCAGCGCTGAGCGCATCGTTTACTTCCCCAACTTAGAACTACTACACGACACAAATCTTGCTACTGGGTATCTCCCTTAAAAGTGATTCGTGTCATAATTACTTATTAGCTTAATGGCAGATTAACATTCTGGAATAAATATTAAAACAAATGTTTTAATTCTTGTATTTCAGTATGTTAGTAGTGAATTTTAACCGGATTTCACGGTGTCACAGGTTCGTTTTATCGGCTTGTTAATGCGAAGCTTTAGTTTTTTTGAAGGTTTTTTAAAAAATGTCACGATTAAATCCACGTCAGAAAGAAGCGGTGGAATACATAGGCGGCCCATTATTGGTGCTCGCAGGTGCAGGTTCAGGCAAAACTAGTGTAATTACCCGAAAGATCGCTTACCTGATTAATCAGTGTGGTATTGCTGCACGTAATATTGCAGCGGTGACATTTACCAATAAAGCTTCACGAGAGATGAAAGAACGTGTGATGTCTCTGCTGCAAGGCGGGGATGCCAAAGGCCTAACGGTAGCGACCTTTCATAACCTTGGTTTGACCATCATCAAACGTGAATATAAAGCGCTGGGGTTTAAGCCGGGCTTCTCGATTTTTGATGACCAGGATACTAAAGCGCTGCTGAAAGACCTGATGTTGCAAAACAATGAAGAGAGCGACCAAGTGGATATGGTGCAAAACTGCATCTCCAATTGGAAGAACGAGATGCTCACGCCCGATGAAGCACTTGCTCAAGCTCAACTTCCACAAGATATTTTGGCTGCGCGCGCTTACGAAAGTTACGAACAGCACCTACGTGCTTATAACGCTGTAGATTTTGATGATCTGATCCTGATTCCGGTACGCCTGTTTGCTTCTCAACCTGAGGTTTTAGAGCGTTGGCAGAACCGTCTGCGCTACCTGCTGGTGGATGAGTATCAGGACACTAACTTGTCCCAGTATCGTTTGGTACGGCAATTGGTTGGCCATAGGGGCGCATTAACAGTGGTAGGGGACGATGACCAGTCGATCTATGCGTGGCGTGGTGCGCGTCCAGAAAACCTCAACCAGTTAGAACATGATTACCCAAGCCTTAAAGTGGTTAAATTGGAGCAGAACTATCGTTCCACCAGTTTGATCCTAAAAGCAGCCAACACGTTGATCGCCAACAACCCTCACGTTTATGAGAAGACCTTGTGGAGTGAGATGGGTATGGGTGATCCAATCAAAGTTATCCACACCCGCAACGAAGATGCCGAGTGTGATCGTATAGCAATGGAAATTACCGATCTACATCTGCGTAGAAATGTGCAGTTTAAGGATATGGCGATCTTGTATCGTGGCAACTTCCAGGCGCGTTTGTTGGAGATGAAGCTTCAGCACTATCAAGTTCCCTACAAGTTGAATGGTGGAACCTCTTTCTTCGCACGTGCAGAGATCAAAGACTTGATGAGTTACCTTAAGGTCCTTGTCAATCCTGATGATGATAACGCCTTCCTACGAATCATTAATCTACCGCGACGAGAGATCGGCCCGAGCACTCTGCAGAAGCTAGGGCAGTACTCTTTAGAGCGTCAGATCAGTATGTTCAGTGCTTGTGATGAATTAGGCTTAGAACAGGTGATGCCTGCAAATGCCGTTGAGCGTTTACGCCGTTTCTGTACTTGGATGCAGCATATCTATCGCCAATGTCACAGCGGTGATCCGATTGCGGCTATCCACGAGATGATCCGTGATATCGACTACGAAGGCTGGATTGTGCAAAACAGCTCCAGCGAAGCGATGGCTGAAAAGCGGATGCAGAACGTCTGGTTCCTGATCGAATCCTTAAAATCGACATTGGAGCGCTTACAAGAAGAAGATCCGGATTCCGGTATCCAAGAAGCCATCAATCGCCTGATGCTAATCGACATGCTGGATCGCCAAGAGGAAGAAGACGACTCAAACCGTGTGCAGCTGATGACTTTGCATGCCTCTAAAGGTTTGGAGTTCCCTCATGTCTACTTAATGGGTATGGAAGAGGAGCTACTGCCGCATCGAAACAGTATCGAAACCGATAATGTCGAAGAAGAGCGTCGCCTTGCCTATGTAGGCATCACCCGCGCTAAGCAGTGTCTAACTATCACACTTGCTAAACAGCGTAAGCAATATGGCGAAGTGATGGACTGTATGCCGAGCCGTTTCTTGGATGAGCTACCACCCGAAGATCTTGAGATCGAAGGGGCAGGCGAGAAGTGCCAAGTGCAAAACCAGAAGCGTGGTCAAGCTACGTTGAATAGTCTTAAGAATCTATTCGACTAAAAACTGCAGACACAAAAAAGGCCGCAATCGCGGCCTTCTTTATGCTCAGAACTAAGTGATTACTTAGCGCTGTCTAGCATGTGCTGAATCGCACCTTGAATCTCTTCATCAGAACAGTCAGCACATAGACCACGTGGTGGCATTGCGTTGATACCGTTGATAGCGTTCGCTAGAAGAGTTTCCATGCCTTTGCCTGCACGATCAGTCCAGTCAGCAGAGCCGTACATTGGAGCACCAGCTGCGCCAGTTGCGTGACAACCTGCACATTTCGCTGTGTATACTTCTTCAGCAGAACGAGCTGCACCACCCGCAGGTGCTGCTGCAGGCGCGCCACCACAAGTGTCATCGCCTTCGATACAAACAGAACCAACTGCCTTGATTCGTTCAATTACTGCTTCATCGTTAGAAGTAGCTTGTACAGATGCGCTAAGAGCAACACCTAGACCTAAAGCAACTAAAGCTGAAGTGATTTTTTTCACAGTCACGACCTCTCAATCAACCATAAATTGTTATATGGGCAGCGTGGCCTGTCAGGATGCCCGGCCTCAAGAGGTGCTCAGGGGCGGATATTCAGACACGACTGCTCAAAGTTTCACCGGCTGCGGATTATAGCGATAAATAATCACAACTGAAATGGGGCTTTGGCAGTGGAAGCACTTATCGGCCCGATTTGAGTAAATATTTTGATCATTCTCTATAAAAAGGGCGAAAAACAGGCATCTACAGGAGATAGATCAACTTAAAAACATGCATTTAAAGAAATCTTGTTTATACTAAGGTCTAAACTCTTGGTTAGGGAACCTAAAATGTCCAGCAATGGAATGTCTGAAACATGCGCTTGCATCCAAGCAGACGCAAAGCCAGAAGAGATGGAAAGCTTTAATCTCCTGAGCGCTATCCCTAATCAACGCATTTACCGTTGTGGCAACTGCAACGCATTCCTTGCCTACACCGAAAAGACCCAAGAGTGGGAAGTCCTCCTACAAGGCGATTTAGAAACCGAAATCAAAACCTTGTACCGACCCGAACCAACAGACGTTACTTTCGAATAATACTTGGCGAATCATATAGGCATGGGTAGAATACTGCCCGCAAACCTTCTTGAGTGCGCCTGTAGCTCAGCTGGATAGAGTAGCAGGTTCCGATCCTGTTGGTCGGGGGTTCGAATCCCTCCAGGCGCGCCACTTTTTCTATCGCAGTAATTTATCTCCTCGCACTTCGGCTGATTTAATGTACCGATCTGGAGGGTGAGAACCCCCGATGGGTTCGAGCCGAGCGAAGCGAGACAACGGAGCGTAGCGACGGCCCGAAGGGTGAGCGCAGCGAATAATCCCGTTTTTTTCTGTTTTGTTTTTGCTACCCCGTCCAACCGAGCTACAGGAACACACCAAGAATATTTTCGGCCCGGAGTTTGATGTAGTCTGGGCCTATGCCTCTCTTTTACATGTGCCAAGAGCTGAATTTGCGGGCTCAATTTCCGCTTTGATAGATTTGGTGTGATGTACTGCTCATTCAAAATGGGTGATCAGGAAAGAGAGCTTGGTGGTTGAAATTTTATTGATATGCCTGAAGGTAAATTTAGATCGTTGATGAGCAATATCAATCCGGATTTAGAAGTTGAAACTTGGATTACGAAAGATCGAAGGCTAGAGCGAGAAGAGCGATGGTTGAATGCTTCAGTCCCGATTTGATTTGGGGGTAGAAGGTAGTATTTAGCTATAGAAGCTTTTGCATGTATTCTGCTGTCATCTTATCGCGCACAGGAATGCACGCAATGTCACGGAGAGGACGTACCACTCTTTTTGAAGATCTTATCGATCTAGCATCAATTCTACCGTATTGGGTTAGCCTCTTAATTGCGGTGGTTGCCTATGTTGGCTTTCACTATTACGCAATATCAGAAATTCAGCCTGTAGCTAATTCTGCCACTGTAATGGCACAGCATATGACTGGGACGTTACTCAGAGGTATTGCGTCCTTCTTGCAATATGTCATTCCTGCCGCATTTGTTTTAGGTGCATTGTTGTCAGGAATTAAGTCTTTTCAGGCGCGAACTCAAGCTCGTAGATACCAACAATGGTCGGCTCCATCATCAACAGTGCCTAGTCCACGTCCGGCAAAAGGAAGACATCAACCAAAACCAACAGATGATATAAGTTGGCAGCAGTTTGAATTGTTAGTTGGGGAAGCTTTCCGTCAGAAGGGGTTTAGTGTTTTGCATGGAGGTGATAAAGGCCCTGATGGTGGTGTTGATGTTCGTTTGACAAAAGATGGCAAACGTTACTTAGTGCAGTGTAAACATTGGAAGACCAAACGGGTTGGAGTAACAGTAATCCGTGAGTTGTATGGAGTGATGGTCTCATCCGGTGTGGCAGGTGGTTATGTGGTCACATCAGGGGAGTGTACAGAAGAGGCGTTGAGCTTCTCTGATGGAAAACCTATCAAACTTATTAATGGTGAAGGGTTAGCGAGAATGCTCGGTAGGGAGCTTGAGGTTAGCTCAGAGGGAATTCCTAAGGATCGGTTTGAACCTAGTGCAGTGAAATGCCCAAAGTGTGGATCAGATATGGTGAAACGTGTGGCTAAACGTGGTCAGAATGCCGGGAATGAATTCTGGGGGTGTTCACGGTTTCCGAAGTGTCGATCAGTAATGGACCTGTAAATGAGTTCATATGCGCTTATAGGGAACGATAGGAATTTCTATGAAAACTGAAAGTAAAATCATAGCAGTTGTACTTTCCTGTTTCGGTGCTTTTTTGATTGGTACTTATACCGAAATGAAAGAGGGCTTTGGGATTAGCTGGGAGTCAGAGCAGTTTTCAGCTTTAGGTGCAATGCTCGCTGGTATAGCTACGATTGCTGCTGCAGGGGCCGCAATATATGCAGCAGTAAAGTGGCAGCATCAAATACACTATAAGGAACAGTATTCAGCAATTAAGGCTTTTAAAGGGGATTATATTGGTTGGGCTAGTTCTGTTGCGAACCTAAGCATGCATATTCAGTTAAGGTATCACTACAAACTGTCACAATACACTAAGCCATACTACTTATGCTCGAAGCGAGATAGGGTGCTGCTTCGCTTGATTGAAGATTACCATCAGTCTTGGCGAGACGTTAACAAGTCTTTAATGATGCTGGAGGCGTCTGATTGTGAGAAGTGTGATATAGCTGGGGAAATACAGCTTATCAATGACTATTTTGAAGCGTTTCTTTATGTATTAGAAGAACTTTCTCGCTGTGAAGAACACATGTTTAACCCACCATGTAATCAGCTAGTAAACGAGTATAGAAACGGTGCAGGTACAATGGAGCAGGTTCATATTCGATGTTTTAGGTATTTGGATGCAGCTAAGATAAAGTTCGATGAGTGGAACAAATCATCGATCAATACACATTAATTATATGTGCTAAAGCCACCCTGTGGTCACAGCGCCGCACGACAAATCACTGTGACTGCTTCTCCACCGGCATTCACTGTATCTGCCTAAGTATGGTGAGGTCTGGAGATCGTTGCTAAGAGGGCAGTCTAGCCTAAGCGAAGAGCTACTGCGTAGCTCCACCCTTACCCATAGCTCCGTTTCCACCGATGTTTTCGTGAAAGCCACCAATTACCCCCTCAAAGTAAGTGCTTTGGATTTTTGAGGCATGTTGAACTAAGTTCTTGTTATCCATGCAGGTTTGAAATAAGTTCTTTTTATCTTCAAGTGACCATCCTTCCAGAAGCTTACAGTAGTAAAGCTTTTGTTGTGTGTGACCTACTTTAGACAGCATAGTAATTGCTTTTTGTGTTTGGTTGACTTCAAGTTGAGCTGTGTCTTTACTGTTCATCTGTTTATCCTACCTTTGATTTTGGTGGGAATTCTAAATGAGTCGCACGGTATTCATTAAAGTATTCAGATTCAGTTTCTTTCGGGTTATCTACTTTGATGTATCCCATCTTTATGCCCCCATAGTTATCGATTATGTGCCTGTAAAATTCACCGCTTCTGCTCGAGGCGAGATTTTTTGAGTATTGGTGGTAACGTTGCTTTATAGATTGTTTTGTTTTTCCAATGTAAAGAATATTGGACGCACCTGAAACTCGTGGAACAGGTTTCTCAGACATAAAAAAATATACGACCCCTTTAGCTCGCTTTGCTTCTGAAGAACCAAATAGCTCCTTGAACTCTTCTGCTAAGTTTTCAGTCGAAGAAATGATCTTTGGTAGCATTACAATTTTATCGATATTCATTCTGTCTCCGAACAATTCTTGTTTCATTGTTATTAAAGAGTGAAACCCAAATGTTGAACTTTAAGTTTTGGGCTGTTGATTCATTGTTGAACGCTCTCGAAATTTGTTCGAAGTATTGTCAATTTGGGACCAAACAAAATCGCTTCACCATTAGTGAAGTTATATGTATCTGACGTTGCTATCAATGACTTATTTTCTTTGTGTGCTTGTTCTAGATGGCTGAGGCATTCGTTATAAGAGTGATAGCTAGCAAAAGTAAAATACAGCTGAGCTGGAACTTGTTCAGCTTCAAAAGCATTTGAGGTTTTGACTCGAACATTAATCCCAAACCCTGTACCTACAGCCGGAATAAGGTTTGTTTCATCTGCATTGGAACCTTCTATTTGAGTAATCTTGCATAGAATAGAAAGCTTACATGCATTGGGATAAGCATCCAGAAGGGATTCATAGGAGTTGATATTCTGATCATGAAAGTTAATTCCAGCCGAATCTATATCTTCCCCGATGCGAGCCATCATCATCCGCTTGTTAATGTCGCCAATCATCGCTTCGAAAGAACAGTTTCGAGGATATTTTTTACCTTCCTCAGCAAGATCGTATACAGAAATAGCACAATCTAGATGCTTTATATGGTTAAGTGTTGCTATCGCTTTTTCACGTCTTGATCCTTCATAAAGAAAAGGCAATGAGGTAATGAATACTAAGTTCTTACCTGTATTGTTGCATAGGGTGATCAGTGGTTGGGTAACTGAGGAACCGAACAGTCCACCTAAGCCGACGAATACTGCGATTTGGTCATATTTTGATACTAGACTAACCAGTTTTTGTTTTACGGCTTCGGGCAGTTCTGAATCTAGTCTTACAGTTTTTAAATCCTCGTCAGAGAGGCCAATAAATGCTTCTTGGTTAGTATTATCGGTAGGATCTGTGCTTCGATTGATGTTTATCTTTAGGTCAATCTCTAGGCAGTTTCCCGCCTTTAGAATGGCTGATCCGCCCCCACCTACCCCGATTAACAATGTGCTTTGAAGCTCCATTATTGCCCCTCCTTCTCTTAATGAATGTTTCGCTTGTTTATAAACTAATTTAATGGTACGACAATTAGTGTCGCATCCGGTCGCTATGCTATGAATAACTCAACGTTCAGTGCACTGATTAAAGGAGAGAGGGATTAATGGAGACTGCTCTGAGGCACATAGCTTTATTAAGAATGATTCCCAAAAAACCTAAAAAAATTTGTCTTGATGGGCTGAGGAAGGGCTTGAAAAGTCTAGGGTATGAAGTGAGTGACAGAACAATTCAAAGAGACCTGCAAAAACTCAGTAGGTTTTTTCCGTTGCTGTCTGATGAGCGGAGTAAACCATATGGGTGGTATTTTGATGAGAGCTTTGATGGTTCACTGTCAGCAGTTAGCCCTCATGAAGCTCTGACTGATGTTTTGGCGAGCAAGTTTTTACAGAATTACTTACCTCCTCCTATTAAGTCTCAAGTAGATAGAAATGAAAGTCGTGCATTCAATGTTCTGAGTGAATCAACATGTAAGAGTTTGATTGGTTGGCCTGATAAGGTTTCTCACATTCCGAATGAAATACAGCTTCTTGCTCCGGAGGTGAAGCAGGCGGTTGTGGATAAGCTTTACGATGCCTTATTTGCTGAGTTGAAAATTGAGATCAATTATAAAAATAAGGAGAAACAGACAGTAAGTCCATTGGGCATAGTTGTGCGTGGTCAGGTGATATATTTGGTGTGTACATTCTGGAGCTATAAAGACTTACGGCATATTGCAGTACACCGGATTCAAAGTCTCAATATTCTTGATGAGCAGGTTCAGTATCCAGAGAGGTTTAACTTAGAAAGGTATATAGCTGAGGGTGGGTTCAAATACCCTCAGAATTCTGGTCGTGTATCGGTTGAATTAGAGTTTATGGATAAAGCTGGGAATCATTTAATTGAAACTCCATTGTCTGAAGATCAAGTGATAACCGAGATAGAGAAAAACCATCTGCATGTCACTGCTACGGTCGAAGACACTAAGGAGCTGAGGTGGTGGCTATTGGGCTTTGGGCAGTATGTGAAGGTTATATCCCCTTCTTCGTTACGAGATGAAATGCGTCAGAAAGCAAAACAGATGTATGCCAATTACTGTAAATGATGATAAATAATGCCACTATCTGGTCACAGTGCCGCATCAGAATCGATAGTGGCCGCGCCTCCTCCGGATTTCAGCGTGAACACCTAGCCATGATGAGGTCTGGAGATCGTCGCTCAGGCGGCTTCTGAGGGCTTGTTGTACCCGGTTTTCGATCCTGTTGGTCGGGGGTTCGAGCCGAGCGAAGCGAGACAACGGAGCGCAGCGATGGCCCGAAGGGTGAGCGTAGCGAATAATCATCCAGGCGCGCCACTTTTTCTATAACCTCACATCTTTCAGTTTATTTCGTACAGATATTCAGAGCACTGAACTGGAGGGTGAGTCGAGCAGCGCGAGATAACATCGGAGCCTGCGACGATGGCCCGTAGGGTGAGCGTTAGCGAATAATCCCGTACTTTTCTATTTCCTTATGTTTTTTGCTATTAGCTTCAATCGAGCTACCAGCATGTCCCTAAACACCTGCGTCCAGCAAGTACAGCGTTTTTACTTATGGCCACAGTGCCGGAGGAAGAACGTGGTGTAGACCAGTCTCCGAGGGAGATGGTCTACATGAGGGTTAACAGAAACAAATAAATTGCTTTGATTCTTTGCTTGGGCTACTAACAACCTCGTTTAGGATGACACTTTGTGCTACCTGAGCCTGAACCATCATCAGTGCTGCTAGAATCGACGCTGATTTGCTCACTCAATACCCATTCAGAGGACCCTGCACTGTTAGATGCTCTTAATCGGTATTTGTATGTTCCATCCCCTAAGCTATGGATAAAGCTAGTGGTGTCTGCAGCAATCTTGCTGTCTGCATTCACTACATCAGCATATGCTCCCCATTTCTTACCGCGAGCTTTTTTACTCACCTGTAACTCGTACCACTCTTCAGTATCGACATCGAACCAAGATAGTGAAACTTCACTTCCATTCACAGATGCATCAAATAGTGATGGTGCATCAGGAGCCTGCAATGTTGGTTCTGGTTCGGAAGGAGGTTCAGTAGACAGTGCTTGCATTGCTAAATATGCGTCTGCGATACCTGTTCCGCAACTGTTACATGTAGCAGGGAAGGAACGAGCATTTTCTTTAATGAGTTGCTCGACCTCCATTGGAGTGATTGCAGTGTTTTCAGAGTAAAGTAAGGCTACTAAACCAGAGATATGCGGTGCAGCCATACTCGTTCCGGCCATGCCCACGTATCGTTCGTTACCTGGCCCTGTTACGCCGTCATTATGCGTCGAAATTACATATGTGCTAGTACTGGTACTTCCTTCACCGCCGGGTGCAGCTATATCAACGAGGTCCCCATAATTGGAATAATTTGCCTTGCCTCCGTTTCGGTTAACCGCTGCAACATTGATAACGTTTGAACAACTTGCTGGGGTGAAATTCGCTGTATTGGTGTTACTGTTACCGGCAGAGACAACAACGCTGACGTTGTTCGAGACTGCATAATTAATCGCTGCTTGCATTGATGAGTTGGGATCACAGCTACTATTTCCACCTAAACTCATGTTGATTACATTTGCGCCGTTGTCGGTTGCCCAGTAGATGGCATCTGAAATATCTGAGTAAGTTCCCCCGCCGACACCAAGCACGCGCACATGCATGAGTTGAACGCGGTCATATCCGACACCGGCCAAACCATTACCATTGTTCGTTACAGCACCGACAGTGCCAGCTACGTGAGTGCCATGCCAGCTGCTGCTCTGTGCTGGATCGGTATTATCTCCAGGATCACTCGGATCAGAATCACGGCCATTACCATCATTGGCTATGTCGACGGAACTGATCATGTCATAACCAGGAATGGTATTAGCGTTTAAATCTGAGTGATCAGTGCTTCCAGTGTCAAGAATGGCTACAACCGCTTTTTGGTCGCTGCTATTAAGGTTTTCCCATGCTTGTGTTGCATTTAATCCGCCTGGTTCGCTTGGGCTGGAGTTCGGCCCAAAGTAATGCCACTGGTAATCTTGAAGCAGAGGATCGTTAGGAAGTGCGAAAGGAACCATGTGGATGTCTGGTTCCGCATGGGAAATACCTTCAATTTTAGATAAAGCCTTTGCTAGGCCTTTGGCTTGGTTGGGTGATTTTAGTTCATCTAGTTGAAAAATTAGTCGGCCATTTGCTGTTTCGCGGAGAAAGCTCATAGGAACGCCAGCTGCTTGAGAGAGGCGATCTGCTTCAAACCGACCATTTGCAAATTGATCGTCAAATTTAACAATCAATTGATCCGTGCCTGTTGCAGAGGGAGTTGCATATAAGTACATGGGCGAAGATGAAAGCAGCAGTGATGCTAGAAGTGCTTTTGGAGTATTTAATCTATTGAAGGAAGGCATGACTGTTCCTCATTAGTTCTCATTTAGAAATCTCTATTGAATATTCAAACAGCAATAAGCGAACCAAAATCAAAAAAGTTAAATATTAATAGGATTTAATCATGCCTCGATTTTATCTACTTTAGAAAATATTAATAGAAAAGATTTATTAAAATTTTATCTACATTTTCGAGCTATCACTTTGTTTTTATTGATCATCTATCAGAGTTGAAGAAGTGCTGCTGGCAGCGCTTACGGTGTGTTTTTCTGTGGTCAATATTTAGAGGAATTGATCTTATTTTGTAACAACATCGCATCAGAAAGGCGCGTCATTTTCAGATTAAACTTTTCTGGATTCAGAGGATGAAGTGCATAAATGCGATGCATTTTTTTTCGCAAAATGAGAAATGTTATTCGTGTATTTGTCTAACTGTCTGATAGTTATGTGTTTTTTGTTTGGTGCGTTTATTGCTGTTTGATTGTTTAACGGTCAATAGAGGTTTTTAAAATGAAAACTAATGTCGATAAGCTCAAAATACTAGATTTGAATCGCCGATTTCATGACGAGGTCGAAGCTGATAATTATGATGAACGCATGGGGGTAAACCATTCAATATTAGAGGTTCGAAATACAGTTTTAGAGCTAGAGTCAGTCTTGGGAAGACCTTTGCCTGCTAAAGGGAGGGTTGTTGATTTAGGGGCTGGCACTGGGAACATATCTATAAAACTAGCTTTGGACGGGCGTTTTGAAAAAGTAACGGCAGTAGATATTAGCAGTAAGAGTCTCCAAGTTCTGGAAAGTACAGCATTGAAACACGGTGTTGAAGTGGACACTATTGTCTCAGATATGCAGAAACTCCCCTTTGAGACGAATAGTTTAGATTTAGTTGTAGGGTGTGCATTTCTACACCATTTGCCTGATCCGGTAGCTTTTATGCTTGAAGTTCGCCGGGTTCTTAAACCTGAGGCTCCGTTTATCATCATAGGAGAGCCTAGTTACTTTGGTGCAGCTGTAACGAATATGGTTAAGTTTCCGCTGGTATTGATAAATAGGCTTAGAAACTCTTTTTCAAGGGAGAGACTGTTTCATTGGGAGCATGACCAAATCGACGTGCATACATTCTCTCACGATGATATAGCTGAGATTTTTAATAGCAATTTTAAGGAGATTAGAGTCAGCAGTGAAGGTTTTGCAGAGCCGGTTATCGATCAAGCTGCTTTAGTGCCATTGCGGCATGTTTTGCCGGATTATCTTCCGCTTAGGGTTATATTTACTGTTATTAGAAAGGTTGCTAGGTTTACGGATTATTTAATCTTTAATCCACTATTGCCAGCATCAATGAAAGTTACCCTTAAAATTTCAGGTAGCTCGTGACTATTAACCAAGAGCAATAATATTGAGGGCGATTCATATCCATTGGTTCATTATTGACCGTTATTATGCATGTTTCTAAGTATGGCTGAGCCACAGTGCCTTATGAACTTGCTCTATACCGATTGGCCGGTGGTTTGAACATCTCAAGGTGTTACTTTAATCAGCCTTCCATTCCCCTCATCAGTCAAAAGATAAATCGCCCCTTGTTTATCCACTTCTAGATCTCTTATGCGGACGTCCAGATCTTCCAAATAACGATGTTCTTCGAATTTTTGATTCGTTTCTGAAGTACCGGAGCCCTTAGTAAGCCGATTAAGATGACTGCCTTTTAATGCGCCAATGAGAAAATCGCCTTGCCACTCTTTGAATAGGTCTGCTTCATAACGGATCAAACCTGAGGGAGCAATCGAGGGAACGTAATAATATTCTGGCTGCTGCATCCCTTGTTTGTGGGTGCCTTCACCAATGGATGGGCCCCAGTACTCCTTACCGTAAGTAATGATCGGCCAGCCGTAGTTTTTTCCTTTCTGGACTAGATTCAGTTCGTCTCCACCCCTAGGGCCGTGTTCATGAATCCAGATATTGCTTTGAGAATCGATAAACATTCCTTGTGGATTTCTGTGGCCATAGCTGTAAATACTTTCTGGGATAGGTTTGCCTGATTTTTCGGTCATGCCTATAAATGGATTGTTTTTTGGGGTGCTACCATCTTTGTTGATGCGATGGATTTTCCCCGCGTGATCAGACAGATCCTGAGAGCGGTGGCGCTGCCCTCTATCACCCACGCTGATATATAGGTTGTCATCTGCTAAGGCGAGGCGTGAACCATAGTGGTGGACTTTGCCGCTGTATGGGAGGGCTGTGAATAATACTGTCCAATTGACTAATTCGAGGTCTGGGCTTAGTTCGGCAGAGGCTACACGAGTGGTCGATCCTTTCGATCTGTCTTGGTGGCTGAAACTGAGATATAGCTTTCGGTTGCTTGCAAAAAGAGGGTCACTGATTACGTCTAAGAGTCCGCCCTGACCATCAGGGTTAATATCTTCAGGCCAGCCGGTCACTTTCTGTTTTTTGCCTGTGTTTGTATCGACCATCCAACCACCGACCTCTTTTTCTGTGATCAGCAATTCATGATCACTTATCCAGGTCATGCCCCAAGGGTATTCGATACCTTGAGCTATGATCTTTGTATTTAGGTTGGTTGCTGCTGAGGCGGAAAATGACAAAGACAGCCCTGCTATAGCTGTAAAAACTACACCAAGAATAGTTTGTTTAGGTAAGTTAAACGTTCTCATCGAAATGGCCTCATTGAATACGCATTGGCTGGTGCTGAATGATTAAGATTCGTACGTCATGCTTTTAGAGATCAGATCATTAAGATTAGTTTAAATCAAAAGTGAGTGAGAGAACGGTTTTCCCATCTTCAGATTCTGCTTTTTAATGATCTTTATATTCGAAATAACACTTTGCTTTCAAAACGTTAAGCTCGCTACCCTTTTTGTAAACTGATAACTGTTGTAGGTGAAAATAGGCTTAACAATAAAAGGGACAATAAAAAGATGAGCATGAAATAGATCTCCACGCTGCTTGTGGGACTTGCGCTAATTACATCGTTTCAAGCTAAAGTCGATTGGCAGAAAGCGGATAACTACAGACAGAGTGATAAAACCGATATCTACCTAGCTGCCTCCTTGAATGTTTATACGGCAGCGAATGTTAAACTTGAAGGCTTGAACAAAGCTCCTTTGTATTGTCAGCCAGAAAAGGTGGATTTAGGCCCAGAGCATGCGGTCTCTATTTTCGAGAAGGAACTGCAATACCGCATGAAGGATGGCTCCAAAAATAGCCCTTTCTGGAAGGAAACCGATCTTGAGTATGTGTTATTGTGGGGTCTGCAATGCGCTTTCCCTTGTGAATAATATGTCTAACCTCTGACGCAGTTTCTGCCTGCTTGCTTAGCTGCATATAGATTTGAATCAGCTTCGTTAATCAGGTTTTGATAATCAGGGTGGCCAGAAAAGCTTGCTATACCAAAGGAAGCGGTCACATTAATTGTCCTCGATTCTGCAATTGTGATGGAGGTATCGTGGATAGTTTTTCGCATTCTTTCAGCTAGCTTCATGGTCTCCTGCTTATCCAATTCTGGTGCTACGATGAGCATCTCTTCACCACCATATCGAAATGCATAATCTGTTAATCTGATGTTCTCCTTAATTAATCTGCAACATTGTCTCAAAACTGCATCGCCAGCTTGATGACCGTATAGGTCATTAACGCGTTTAAAGTGATCTAGGTCGATCATAATTATTGAGTAGGGCGGACCGCCGTTAATCGCCATTTGAGTTTCTTGCTGCAAGATGGGGTCAAGGAACCTTCGTTCCAATAAAGTTGTTAGCGCATCTTGTTTGGATTCTTTCGCTAAATTGCAGTTGGCTTCTTCTGTTAGATGCCAAATTAATTCTTGCAGAATCTGTTTTAGAGCATTTAGATCCTTGGAATTGGCCCTATCACCTTGGGCGTGCAAGTTCTCTCGGTGTTGGTCAGAGTAGTCCAATGCTACGTTAATTTTTTCAAGTCTCTTAGAGCTTGAAACGATCAGGGGAAGCTTGTGCTTGATCCACAAGCCGAAATCTTTTTGCTTTATGGATTCTGAGAAAGACTCACTTTCTTTGGGAAAGGCTATCAGATTGGAAGTCATCCATTGATAAATGCTGCTTTTGATTCGCTCTATCTCCAAGGCGAGCTCTTGCGCCGATGATGCCGTGATAAATTCTTGTGAGGTCCGTTCGTGTGCAACTTTCCCTCTGAGGTAAGACTCATTAATGAGGCTCATGGCGGCATCAAGAATTTTGTTTATCAGAATGACTGAATCAATGGTTTTCTGTAATGCTAAGTTACTACCCAAAACTGTATGAATGATGCCTTCTTTGATGATGGTCATACCCGCATCAACCAAAGGCATAGGTATTTCAACCCTAGAGTGTACCTCGCCTACTTTTAAGTGTGATCTTAAAGAGTCTTGTACTTGGTCTTCGCGTTTAGGAGACAGGGTCTCTTTAAGCCACTTCTCGAGCTGCTTTTTTAATCGAATCTCTACGAGGTGATTATCTAAAAATTGCGCAGAAGCAGGGTCCGAAAGTAACACGGAATAGAATTTCTCAATATATGAATGAATATTGGGTTCTATTATCGGGGAGAGCTCTTTGAGAATGTTGTTTGCGTCCGTGTCAAAAATATTTCCATAGTAATAACTGCTAACGCTAACCATGGTTAAACCCAAACGTTGTGATAACTATGTTGTGTATTAACTCTAGTTAAAGGCTAGGTATTTACCAGTTGTATGTACATTTGGTTTGCGGAGCCTTCTCTTTCCTATACTGAACCCAGACCCCAACCTTATTGGCAATAACCTAGAGGAAAGTCACTGTGGCTAGAGATAGACCGATTCCATCAGGCCGAGCAAGTCGTTTGCTCAAGTTGGGCCGCCTTGCTGGTGGAATCGCAGGTGAGATGATCTCTGAAGGCGCGAGCCAATTGCTAGCAGGTAAGAAAGTTAAAGCTATTGATCTGCTACTAACTCCTGAAAATGCTAGGCAGCTGACGGATAAATTATCGGAGATGCGCGGCGCGGCCATGAAGGTTGGACAATTGTTATCCATGGAGGCTGGCGATTATCTTCCACCTGAACTTACCGATGTTTTAGCGACCTTGCGTGAGAGCGCTTATACCATGCCACAAGGACAGGTGGTTGATGTGTTGGAAAAGGCTTGGGGAAGCGGTTGGGAAGATGAGTTAGAGTGCTTTTCTTTTACACCACTTGCGGCGGCTTCTATCGGACAGGTGCACGAGGCTAAAACCAAGCAAGGCCAGCACCTAGCGATAAAAATTCAGTATCCCGGGGTGCGCGACAGCATCGACAATGATGTAAATAATGTCTCTACGTTGTTCAAACTGTTACGGTTGGTGCCAAAAGGGTATGACCTGTCCCCGCTTTTAGATGAGGCGAAACGGCAGCTGCATCAAGAAGCTGATTATAACGCTGAAGCTGCCAGTATCACCGAATATGGTCGTTGTCTCGGAAGTGATTCTAACTTTGAATTACCCACAGTAGATAGCTCACGTAGCAGTACGGAAGTGCTCTCAATGTCATTTGTGCCGGGCGTACCTATAGAGTCACTGGCTGGTGAATCGAGTCAGTTGCGTAATCGGATCGCCACCCGCATGTTGGCTCTGATGTTAAAAGAAGTGTTTGAATGGCAATTGGTTCAGACCGATGCCAATTTCGCGAATTATCGATACCAAGCCGATAAGGAGTGTATCGGCTTGTTGGATTTTGGAGCGACTAGGCGTTATCCGACTGAGTTTACCGAACTGCTAAGGCAATTGATGACGGCTGCGCGGGATGATGACCATACTGCTATCGAAATTTATGCCATAGCGTTGGGCTATCTCCGGACAGATGAGGATCCGATTTATCGGCAAGGGTTATGCGAAATGATGCGTATGGTTGCCGAACCTCTGCGACAAGAGGGATGCTTCGATTTTGGCCTTTCAGATCTCTCTAAGCGGGTAGCAAATCAGGCGATCTCCTTACGTGTACGTCAGCGCTATATGCATCTACCGCCGACAGATGTACTGTTTTTGCATCGGAAATTCGCGGGTACTTACCTACTTTGTGGACGTTTACGAGCGCAGGTGGATATGGCCAACTTGATTAAACCTTATCTCGTTTAATCGTTAGAATTGACCGAATCTCTCCGCTTTTTCCAGCATCCTTAATAGTTTGCTATGTGCTTGAGCTTGTTGCGGACTCTGATCTCGACACCAAGCGCTTAACGTCACCAAAAAAATCCCTGTAAGTGCAATTTCCTGAATTTGACGGCGTCGTCCGCCAGCATTTAGCTCCGCCATATCAAGCCATAGTTGGACTAAGCGTGAGAGATCAAAAATCATGGGTATCCAGTGGTGCATATGCGGCGGATGTAACTTTGCTTTAAGCATCTGAGAGGTAACCGCGTGATAGGGAGCCAGTGCTTCAAACCAGCGCCAAATAATATGATCCAAACGTGCAGCAAAAGATAAGCTAATAATCTCATACCTATCTGCAGAGAGCATGGTTTCTAGGGCCTGTGAAAACCAGAAATCGGCAATCGCATTGGTATCAGCGAAGTGTTTATAAATTTCGCTGATTGAAGTGTCACAATGCACTGCGATATCGACCAAACTGAGGTCGTACCAGTTTCCCTGCTGTTGCGCTAAATCTAACGCCGCGTTGAGAATGGATTGGGCGTCTAAACTCTCTGGATTAGGTTGTGCATCATTCATAATTTAAGCTTCGTTCAACCAAGGCGAGTAACCTAACTTCGAACCGAGTATGTTAAAAGGTCATGTTAAACAGTATAGGGCAGCAACATTATTCCAATGTGATGTATACGGAATGAGCCGTTTGTATATTTATAAACGTTTATGAACTCACTTTTTATGTAATATGCTTAAGCAATTATTAGCTAAATGTTGAGGAAAGCCATGTTTCGAGTGTTAAAAGGCTTATTGTTAAGCATGGTATTTATATCGAGTGCTAATGCTGGGCTGATACGTGTGGCTTTAAATGACTTTCCAGGTCCGGACATGTTACCAACATTAATCGCAATTGAGCGAGCTAAAGAAAGAGGCTTGGGCATTAAAGTAGACTATATGCTTTCCGAAGAGAAGGCATTGCTAGCGATTATAAATAATCGCGCTGATATCGGTATGGGAGTGCCTTACCAGAAGGTTCAGCAAACCGCAGTGCCATTACGTATGTTCTTTCAGATAAATAAACTTCGCTTTCATCCCGTAGTAGATTCCCGACATTACAATAGCTGGGAAGAGTTGGACGGTGAGGATATGTATTCTCATGGCAAAGGTTCAGGTACGGAAGCGATGGTTCAAATGATGGCGAAAAAGTATGGTATCAAGTACCGAAAGATGGTCTATCTTTCAGGCTCTGGCGTGCGTGCTAATGCCATGGTGAATGGCAGGGTGCATGCCACGGTTGTGGATACGAAACGTAAAAACAAATTACTTGCGAGGCCCAATTCGCCGTTTAAGACTTTGCCGGTAGATCAAATTGATGCCACAGATGAAGCGCTTTATGCAAATGAGTCATTTATTCGCACCCACCGGGAAGAGCTTGTGATCCTGGTAGAAGAGCTTTTGTATGTATGGAACCGAATGAATTCTGAGCCTGCATTTATTCTGGAACAGCGAAATAATTATGGCCTATTGCCAAAGATTGCTGATGAAAAAGTGCTTAGATATATGAAAGAGATGGTCGAAGAAGATACTTTCCCAAGTGATGGTGGTCGAGCAGCTGCGTTTGCTGCAGATATCGATTTCTATGGCTTTGCTGGAACTATTCGGAACCCTGAAGCACAGAGTGCTAATCAATATTGGGACTTTTCTCTGCTCAATAAAGCGATCGGTAACTAAGCAGAAAATAACGATTCTAGATGAATCTCCGTTGTTGGGGGAAAGCAAATGAATAATGGAAGAAGGGGAGTTGGTTAACTCCCCCTTTTTTATCGTCTAAATTAATCAGGTACATTTGCTACAGCAGGCACAACCGCAGAAGGAAGGTCGGATAGAGCAGCTAAGGCAGCAGCCTGAATCTGCTCTGCCGGAATGATCTCGTTAGAAGTCGTCGATGGTAATGCACGAGTGGCGGTTGCTGAAGCGACAACGGTTGGGTTGTAGCCAAGTGAGAATGCACCTCTTGCCGTTGAATTCACACACATGTGCGACATAAATCCGCAAATGATCAGGTTGTCGATCCCTTTCTCTTTAAGAAGGTTATCTAGCTCGGTTTCTACAAAAGAGCTTGGATAGTTTTTGGTGATTACGGCTTCACCTGAAATAGGGGCCACGATATCAGCAATCTGTCCAATTGGGCTGTTTACATCGTACGGTGTGCCTGCGCCAGCATCATGTTGAATATGGTAAATGGGACGGCCAGCCGCTCTAAATCGTTCAAGTAAGGTTTTACAGTCTTCGAGAGCAGCTTCGACTCCCTCTAATTTCATCACGCCTTCGCAATAAGTGTTTTGGGCATCAATAATAATCAAAGCAGATTGACTGATTGGGCTCGCTTCATTACTTAAGCCTGCTAAATCTCGGATCGTTGGTTGCTCGCTCATCGTCTGTTCTCCATCACTCAATTTAGATATCGGCAGATAGCCAGATAGTTAGTCATATTATTCATTGGCTTTTCTTTCTATACTGGGGGCGAAACTGGCATAAAAGGTGTCAAAAATGACAAAGACTTCAACGGGAACAATAGCCACCGTCGAAATAGGGATTGTTCATTATCCGGGAGCGCTGTTGTCTTCGGTTCAAGGCATTGCAGAGCAGTTCTACTTAGCTAATTCGATCTGTCAGCAAAACGGTCTTGAAGCTGTTTTTAAAACTCAGATATGTGATAGCCAGAAGTTAGATGTTGCAGAGTTTGATCAGATGAAGCCTTTGCAGGTTATTATTCTGCCGCCTTGTCTAGAAGATAGTTATTACTTAGCGCCAGAGAGCAGCCTTCTGAGTTGGCTGACATGGCAGCATAAACAGGGCGCTATTATCTGTTCAGTATGCGCCGGCGCATTCGTACTCGCTAAAACAGGACTATTGGCAGGGCGCAAAGCGACGACGCATTGGGCTTTAGCTGATGATTTTGCTAGCCGTTTTCCTGAGGTTGTTCTTGATAGTCATAAGTTGTTAATTAACGATAGTGATATTATTACCGCCGGTGGCTTAATGAGCTGGGTCGATCTTGGATTAGAGCTGGTGGCGCAGTTTACCAACTCTCAGATTATGCGGCAGCTAGGCAAATACCTAATTGTTGATACCGCACCCAGAGAGCAACGTTTTTATCAGACTTTTACACCACGCCTTGATCATGGTGATGAGGTGATTGTTAAAGCGCAACATGAGTTACATCGTAATTACAGCCAGACGGTTGTGATCAGACATTTGGCCCAGTTAACCCATCTGACTGAACGTACTTTCTTACGTCGGTTTGTAAAAGCGACTGGCCTGAAGCCTTCTCAATATTTGCAAAACCTACGTATTAAAAAGGCCTGTGAGTTGATCGAGACCAATAGGATTTCTATTGAAAAGATAGCGGCCAATGTAGGTTATGAGGATTTGAGCGCATTTAGGAAAACGTTTACCAAAATAACTGGGCAAACCCCTAAAGAGTTTAAAAGCAGGTTTGTGAGTTGATTAGCTCATTACGATTAGGTGCGTAGTGAGCTAATCACGCATGCAGGTTTGAACCTTATTCGGCTTCGATGACAACTTTACCGAAATGTTTAGCGCCTGCCATATATTCGTAAGCATCTTTAGCTTCGTCAAACGAGAACGTTTTATCTATAACAGGGTTTAGGTTTTGCTCAGCCATAAATTCAGTTAAGTGGGTAAGCATTTCGGTGCTGCCTACATAGATACCTTGAATCCTGAGTAGGTTGAAAATTGTCATTAGGCTGATCGTCGGGTTTTCTAGGCCACTTAGAATACCAATCACAGAAACCGTACCATTGACTTTGGCTGAAGCGACTGACTTTTCAAAGGTGCCTGCGCCACCCACTTCTAAAACGTTATCAACGCCTTTGCCATCTGTAAGTTTCAGAACTTCCGCTTCCCAATCGGGAGAGGTCTTGTAGTTAATCGTGTGGTCCGCGCCTAATGTTTTAGCACGCGCTAGTTTCTCGTCGCTAGATGAAGTGATAATCACTTTGGCGCCTTTGGCTTTCGCGAGTTGTAAACCAAAGATGGAAACACCACCCGTACCTAACAGAAGAACTGTATCGCCTGGCTTAATGCTGCCAACATTAACTAGGGCGTGCCAAGCGGTTGTTGCTGCGCAGGGGAGGGTTGATGCTTCACTGTAAGATAGATGTTCAGGGATTTTTACCGTGCAATCTTCTTGCAGAATAAAGTAGTCCGCTAGCACTCCATCTATTGCGCCACCCAGAGCCGAATTAAGACCTTGATCATCGATCTCGCCATCTACCCAGTGTTGGAAAAAGTTACCAATGACTCTGTCGCCTGCCTTAAATTGAGTAACCTCGTCACCCACACTAACCACTTCGCCAGCGCCGTCAGACAGAGGGATGATTGGGCGTACATCATTCCGTACATAGCCACCTAAAGTAATTAACGTATCTCTATAGTTAAGAGAACAGGCCTTCATCTTAACCAGAATCTCTTTGCCATTGGGTTTAGGCGTTTCTATTTCGATTTGCTTAATCGCTTGAATGCCTTCGGCGGAATCTACTTGGTACGCGCGCATAACTGTTCTCCACTAAATGTTGTAGGAAAGAGTGGCACTGAGATAAGGAAGGGGCAACTGCTAATATGAAAAATGGCTCTAAAGTAGTGAATTTTTAATAATCTATCGGGACAACGAAGGGTAGAGGGTTGGTGGTTCCGCTACCCTAATCAGCAGGAAAAATCTATTTTACGCAGCTCATGCTGTTTATATCGCGAGAACGGATGTTGAAATTATCCATTAGCTGACGGAAGGTTTCATCGCTCAATGCAGCTTTTTGGAACGTGCGATGGAAATTATGATCTACCTCTATTTCCGGTTGCGTTGTCATCTTTTTGTGCATTTGTGACAGAGTTATTAGGTTTGAATCGTACTGGGCGAGTTCAGCTTCTAGTTCCGGGGAGAGGTCAATCCAGTTGTTGATACTGCCCCAAGTTTGTACTTTGTCAGGGGTATGCTTGAGCGCTAATTTCACAGCAAGGACACGTCGTTCTATTGAAAGTAGCTGTGTGTCTCGGTAATGGTTTATACGCTCGGCATGTTCAGGTAACAGCTCCAAGGCGCGTTTGGTGCTTGCATGTTGCCACGTGGTTTGGGCTTTTGCGTAGAGCTCAAATTTTTCGATGCAGCTGGTAGATTCAGCTAGAGCGCCGCCTGAAGTGCTTAAGATCATCAAGTAAGCTAAGAATCTCAATGGTAATCCTCTAGTTGAAAATAGTTTGGTATTTGTTCGATTTTAAAGTATTTGATCTAAAACGCTTTACGTCCTTAGCACTGAATATCTCTGTCTATAATTAAGAGGTTAATAACTAATTACAAATGCGTGATATGGCCTATCAGTATCAGATAGAAAATACTGGAAAATATATCCGAGTGGAGATCTCTGGTAGCCGCAAACCTGAGCATGCAGTGCGGGAAGCATTAGATGTGTGGGCAGTAATAGCTGAAACGGCACAATCTTTGGGGCAGCAAAAGGTGCTCTACCTCTCGCATATTTGTGGTTCTATACCAGTGATGGAAGCTTACGATGTGGTGGATCAGTTTGTTAATAATGATTGGACTCACTTGAAAATTGCTTATATCGATTTAGTGGATTCAGATGAGGATGATTTGATGATGCTAAAAGCGATCTGTTTTCAGCATGAGATACAATTTGAGTTCTTTGACAATGAGGAGCAAGGACAAGATTGGTTGAATAACTTAGACGATCAACGCGGACGAGAACCGTTTTAACCTCTGTTTTGTATGATAATTAATCGCTTTGAAAATAAATTTTAAAATAGACTTGATTCGCGTCGGATAACTGCATATTATTCGCGTCCTCTTCTGAGATGTGCCGGTATAGCTCAGTTGGTAGAGCAACTGACTTGTAATCAGTAGGTCCCGAGTTCGACTCTTGGTGCCGGCACCACTTTCTCTCCTTTGATAGTTATTTCTTAAGCACCGTTTTCATCTGAATTAGTCTGTTTCCCCTGTTCTAATGCTTCGCTAAACATTTCTGATGTTACGGGCTTGCCAAGCAAATAGCCTTGTAGAAAATCGCAACGTAGTTCGTGAAGGTAGGCTTTCTGTTCTTCCGTCTCTATCCCTTCTGCTGTAACACTTAGACCTAGCTGGTGGGCCATCGCTATAGTAGCTGAGACTAAGATCTGAGAGTCCGGGTTGGTTGCAAGCTCTCGGATAAATGAACGATCGATTTTCAGATTATCGAACGGGAATCGTTGTAGGTAGTTTAGAGAGGAATAGCCGGTCCCGAAGTCATCCATAGAGATCTGAATCCCCATATCTGAGATCCTCTGAAGGGTATTATCCAGTTTGGAGGATGCCTCAATAATTAGCCCCTCTGTTACTTCCAGTTTCAGGTGTTCAGGTTTAAGACCGCTGTATTCAAGCGCTTGGTTTATATCTTTAATAAAGTCATTGCCCTTAAACTGCCTCGGCGACACGTTAACAGAGATAGTGAAATCAGCATGTCCTTGCTCGATCCAACGTTGAGCTTGTTTGCAGGCCTGTTTTAGTACCCAACGACCTATAGGGATAATTAGGCCTGTCTGTTCGGTTAGAGGGACAAATTCGACCGGCGATACATCGCCGAGTTTAGATGAATGCCACCGTAATAATGCTTCTGCACCTACAATCTTAGGTGTGTCGTTTAAGCCGCATATTAATGGCTGAAAAGCCAAACTCAGTTCGTCATTGGCAATCGCTTCACGTAGGCAGTTATCGAGTTCTAATTGTCGAATCGCGACATCATTCATCTCTTGGGTGTAATAGTGGAAGCGGTTACGCCCATCTTTTTTAGCTTTATACATGCCGATATCTGCAGCACGCAATAGCGCTCTAAAATCGACTGCATCATCTGGGAAAATGGCGATGCCAATACTAGCAGTCACAATCAGTTGCTTACTTTGAATGAAGAAGGGTTGTACGAATTTCTCTAAAATTAGCTCTGCTGTGAGTTCCGCTTGTTCCGGTTTATCTAGATCTTCGAGAATAACGATGAACTCATCTCCCCCGTGGCGCGCTAACGTGTGGTTATCAGCTAAGCAGCTTTGCAGCCGTTTAACCGCTTGTTGTAGTAGTTGGTCTCCAATATCGTGACCTAAGCTGTCGTTCACCTTTTTAAAGTCGTCTAAATCGATAAACATTAAAGCCAGTTTGCGACCTTCTCGACGCATTTTCTTCATCGCTTGTTCAGCACGATCACGTGCCAAAACTCGGTTCGGTATATTGGTGAGTAAGTCATACTGCGCTTGATAGAGAATATGCTCTTCTTGCTCTTTCTGGCGGCTAATGTCGCGTATCGCAACGATGTTAAACAGGCCATCATCAAACTGCATACTGGCTGATGATATTTCAGCAGGAAAGGTAGAGCCGTCACCACGTTGTAGCGAGATTTCAAATGAAGACTGATTCTTTTGCTCTAGCTCTAGAATCTCTTTGGATATCTCTTTGTTAAATAAAGCGTTTAAAGAAGAGGAAATTAGTGTTTCTTTGTCTGTTGCAAAAATGCGGCATAGGGCTTGATTTACATCGATGATCTTGTGGTTACTGTAGATTAGTAAACCTTCGGCGACCAAATCAGATAGCTGCCGAAAACGATCCTCACTTGCTGATAGCTTTTTCTGGGTGGCAACTCTTTGTCTGATATCACGGAAGGAAGAAACTCTCGCTTTCTCACCATGCCAAAGTACTGTCCGACCCGTTATGACTACCGGTATCTCCTCTTGTTGGCTTGTAATAATGGCAGCTTGATAGGGTTGCTCGGACTTAGTTCGCGTATGTTCAAGAGCAAGAGGTAAGCTATCAGCTGTGAAAAGGGTTTTTGGATCAAGTTTAATAAAGTCTTGATAGCTATAGCCAAACAGTTCTTCTGCTCTCTTA
This sequence comes from Neptuniibacter sp. QD48_55, assembly GCF_047778115.1. Taxonomy (GTDB): domain Bacteria; phylum Pseudomonadota; class Gammaproteobacteria; order Pseudomonadales; family Balneatricaceae; genus Neptuniibacter. The sequence goes on from NZ_CP180555.1 coordinate 255,133, forward strand.
TTGAGGTCGACAATGCCTTGTGAATTGTGGATAAAGATAGCTTCGGAAGTGACCTCTTCAAAACGTTGTAAACGTTGTTCACTTTGTTCAAGCTCCTGCTGATAGCGTTGAGTTGAGCCTAAGCTTTGTCTTAGTTGTCTATAAAGGAGCTTGATGGCGACTAAGGTTAAAAAGAACATCGCCCCAATCAAGGATAACGCGATTTGATGCTGAGTTATCTGTTCTGCGGTTTGAAATTGTTCAGGTTCTAACAGAAATGAGATGTGCCAACCTGGCAGCTCTTCTAATGGTGCGTTTTCATAGATAAACAGTTGTTCATCCTTTTCTATCACTGAGCTATCTAACTTGCGGCTGAAACCTAAGTGTTCAGGTATTGAATCGCCAAATTGTCGTGATGCTGCGACCTGCTTTTCTTGTATTGGAGAGAGAGGGAATAAGGTCTTGTATAGCCAGTTTTCATTGTTGGAAGCAAAGACAACACCGTTCGGATCAATCAAAGAAGCGTTACCTGGGAGTCGATGGAAGCGCTCTTCAATTTGATCCGGTAGAAATTTGATTATAGCTACACCAATAGGGGATTCAGCATCTGAATAAATAGGGTGGCTGAAATAGAGACCGCGTTTTTTTGTTGTGACGCCCAAAGCTAAGTGAACGATTGGTATACCTTGAATCGCTTGTTGAAAATACGGGCGAAAAGCATAGTTTTTTCCTACAAGGGTCGTCTCCGGTGGGCGGTTGTCTGCTTGGGTAACGCCGTTCTTATCCATGATGTAACAGATAGATGCCTGCAATGTATGGCAGTAACGTTTTAGTTTCTTCTTGATTCGAGAGTGATTTGTATCGGGGTTAAGTATGTATTGGGTGATTTGTTGCTCACCTGCCATTAGCGCAACTGCGTGTGTTCTATTACGGATGAAAGCATCCGCTTGACTGGCTAACAACTTAGTGATGTTCTGACTGTGATTACGCGCTTCGGTTTCGCTTTTACTTGCCAGATTTAAATAGATCCCAATGCCGCCTATCGCGATCAAAAATAGTGGTAAAACAACGAGCGCAAGTAAGCCGCGGATGGGCTTATTGATGTGAACGTTTTCAGAGTGATCTGTTGCCAAAGTAAACCTTCTTAATACAACAAAGCCGAACAAAACGAATGTTCGACAAATTAGGTTTATGCAGTCGTTGCAGTGCTAGCTAATGTTCGCTCCTGTACATTAGGGCGTATAAATAGTTCTAGGAAAAACCTTTCATTTTATCCTAGAACTATTTACCTGATAGGCAAATAGTTAGATGCTTTTTTATCGACTTATTAACTAGTTAAGCTGATTTGGCTGGATAATGTATCCCAAACAATTTCAGGCGTAAGCGGTGCAAAAATAGCAGGTTCAACATCGTTTTGATTGGCAGGGCATACACTGGCTTGTAGGCAGGTTTGGTCTTTACCATAGCCACCAACTAATCCAGGATCAGTTGGGCCAAATAGAATGACGTTAGGCGTATCTAATGCTGCAGCTAAGTGGGATAAACCCGTGTCCACAGAAACACAAGCATTCGCACCCGTCAGGATGGAAGCGATTTCAGCTAAAGGGAGGCGTGGTAATACTTCAGCATTTTCGTGTGCTTTAGCAAGCCTTTGTGCTCGTTGTTGCTCTGGTTCTGAGCCCCAGGGCAGTTTGATCTTCCAGCCGGCATCACCTGCGAGTTTGATCAATGCTTGCCAGTAAGTTTCAGGCCAATGCTTATCAAAGCGAGTCGTGCTGTGTTGAAAGACCAGATAGGGTTCTTCGTGATGCGTTTGCTTTAAGAAGTGCTGACGAATATTAAAATCACCACGCTCATCTGAGAGATTGTACCCAAGCGCTTGGGCAAACAATTGGCGAACGCGCTCAACGGCATGTTGCTGTTTCGGAACCGAAACTGAGGTGTCGTAAAATCGTGCAGCTAATGGCTCTTTGGCAGAGTCTTTATCTAAGCCGAATGAGGGCCCATTTGCTAAGCGTGTAACCAACACGGCACTTTTGAGTAAGCCTTGGGCGTCAATAATTGCATCGTACTGTTCTGTTTGCAGTAGTTGTTTGTATTCGGACCACTCACCGCTTTTTAGCGTGCTCCAGATATTCTTGCGCCAGCGACGAATGGCAACCGGGATAACCCGATTAACTGATGGGTGCCATGAAGGTACTTCGGTAAAATTTTCTTCTACAACCCAATCAAACTGCACGCCCGGAATTGCGCGAGCCGCGTCTGTGAGTGCAGGCAAGGTATGGATGATATCGCCCATGGATGAAGTTTTAACAACAAGAACCTTCTTCATCGGTTTAATCCATCGATGGTTGCCTTATAAGCAAGCTCAGGTGTGATATCGATCATACTTTGATGATAGCCTTGGTCAGCATCACCTTTTCTGATTTTTTGGTAGCCTTCGATCAGCCTAATGATCTCCGCTTTATCGGATAGCGGTGGTGTAAATCCAGGGCTGGTAGGGCCGTATAGTGCAACCAGCGGCACATTGACGGCTGCCGCAATATGCATCAATCCAGAATCATTACTCACCGCCGCTTGGCAATGCGCGATCAGGTCGATAGCTTGAGGAAGCGTGGTAACACCGGCTAAGTTGCTGCAGCGCTGTTGTTCTTCAATCGTAAGCTGGTCTTGAATTTGTTGGCATACCGGCTTGTCTTTTTCGGAGCCAAATAGCCAGATCTGGTAGCCATCAGCAATTAATAGCTTCGCTAGTGCTGCATAGTGATAATCGGGCCAGCGTTTAGCTGGACCAAACTCGGCACCTGGGCAAAACGCGATCGCTTTATCAGGGTTTAGTTTGAACTGAGCTAAAGCAGCTTCATACTCGGCGCTATCCACTGTCAGTTGCGGATAAGGGATCTGTTCCATCGGCATGGCTGGTGTCCCTGGTGCTTCTGCTAGGCCAAGGTAGCGCTGAACCATCAATGGATAGGCTTCTTTATCCAGTGGTCTAAGGTCGGTCAGCAAGCCATAACGCATCTCACCACGCCAGCCAGTTCTTTTTGGAATTTTGGCAAACCATGGGATTAACGCAGATTTTAGTGAGTTGGGCAGCACGAGAGCTTGCTCATAACCGTTTTTAGCGAGTTCCTGACCAATCTGTTTGCGTAGACCCCATTGCAGGCTGCCATGTCCTACCGGCATCTCAATCGCTTTATTGACCTCGGGCATACGCGCTAAAACAGGTCGACACCAGTTCGGCGCTAACACGTCGATCTCAATATCAGGGTTCTTCTGTTTTAGGTGCTGGTACAGAGATTGGCTCATTAACATGTCGCCTACCCAAGATGGGCCGATGATAAGCGTTTTCATTGGCTGTTATCCATTTGCTGTGTGAACGACATAGGAGAGTGAACCTTCTGCTCTGTTGCTTTTAGATTACGATCAAAAATAGCGCGTTATCGTGCTGAGACAGCCCGATAAAAACGGTATTTGATAAGGTGAGAATCATACAAGAATTGGAGAAAAACGCCCAATTTCAATTCTTATAGGGTTTATTGGCACTTTAATTCCGCAAGATGCGCTGTAGAAGGGCTCAGGGAATTCCAATTTTCTGTTATCAGGATTAGAATATCAGCCCTTAATTTGTACATATTATCTCTGTTTGCCCCTCTATCGAGTGTATCGAAGGGCAAAACAGTAACGCATCAAAATAATTAGAAGGAAGGTCTCATGGCAACTGCATTCGGCTCCGTTTTTATGCCTGAAATGTCAATCTCTTGGTTTGACGGTTCCAGCTGGAGTGCGGTCGAAATGGTCCCTAGTGACAGCATCAACTTGCACCCAGGTGCGCATGTGCTGCATTACTCTTCGACGTGTTTTGAAGGTCTTAAAGCATTCCGTCATGAAGATGGTTCGATCAAAGTTTTCCGTATTGATCGTAACGTATCTCGTATGGCACAAAGTGCGCGCCTTTTGGCACTGCCAGAATTGGATGAGGAATTTGTAACTCAGATGATTCTGGATACAGTGAAGCGCTTTGCAGATGAAGTTCCTGCACCTCCGGGTTCTATGTATATTCGTCCAACGTTGTTTGGTACTGAGCCTGCGATCGGTAAAGCAGCTGCGCCATCTGAAACAGCTTGCTTCTACGTACTGCTTTCACCTGTAGGTGATTACTTTGCGGGTGGTGATCGCGCGTTGCGCTTGTTGGTAGAAGATAACGGCCTACGTTGTGCGCCTCACAATGGCATGATTAAGAGTGGTGGTAACTACGCGAGTGCATTACTGCCAACGATGAAAGCTAAAGCTGAACACAATGTTGATCAAGTTCTATTCTGTCCAAACGGTGATATTCAGGAAACTGGCGCAGCTAACTTCTTGCTAATCGATGGTGACGAAGTCATCACACGTGATCTGGATGAAAGCTTCCTACACGGTGTAACACGTGATTCTGTTCTAACCATTGCGCGTGATTTAGGTCTTAAAGTATCAGAGCGCAGTATCTCGGTAGAAGAGATGCTTGAGCGTATTGCTAAGCCAGGTTGCGAAGCTGCTCTTTCTGGTACAGCTGCGGTATTGGCGCCAGTGGGTACCATGGTTTATAACGATAAAGAGTACAGCGTTGGTAACGGTGGTATTGGCGAGACAACTCTACGTTTACGTAAGGCGCTAAACGATATCCAATGGGGCAAGGCAGAAGATAAGCACGGTTGGTTAACCGACGTTTAAAAGTCCCCCTAAACAGTTTTATAAAAAAGGGCAGTACCTTCGCAGGTACTGCCCTTTTTCGTTATCAGGAGAAAGCTTAGCTTTCCTCTGACATGATCTCTTGCCAGATGTTAGCGACTGCATTTCGCATCTCAGTCATCTCAGCACCAGAGATAGTATTGGAGCGATCCTGCAAGGTTTGACGATGGCCTGCTGCTCGATAAGCTTTGTAAGCTTCTCGCAGAGTTTCAGCAGTATCTTGGCTGATTAACTCGATCTGCTCGGCAGCATCTAAAATACGGATGTTGTCGGTGAACTCATAAAGAGAAGGGCATTTACCGGCATTGCGTAAAACCAAGTATTGAACGATAAATTCAATATCTACAATGCCACCACGGTCATGTTTAAGGTGGAATACAGGGTTCTCTTCATCATTGCCTTTGCTACCCAGATGGTCGCGCATCTTCTCGCGCATTTCAGTTACTTCTTCTAGTAACTTTTCATCTTCTCTAGGTAGTTTCAGAATCTCGGCTCTCACCTCTTCAAATTTCTCTTTCAGAGCTGCATCACCGGCAACAACGCGTGCACGAACAAGGGCTTGATGTTCCCAGGTCCACGCTTCTTTGTGTTGATAGTCGGAGAAGGCTTTGAGAGAGCTTACCAATAGGCCGGAGTTACCAGATGGACGCAGACGCATGTCCACTTCGTACAACTGACCTGAGGTGGTGAATGTATTTAGGATGTGGATGATCTTCTGACCTAAGCGAGTAAAGAAGACCGAGTTAGCGATCTGTTTATCCCCATCGGTAAACAGGTTCGCATCAGAATCGTGAATAAAGACTAGGTCTAGATCCGAGCCATAGGAAAGCTCGATCCCGCCCATTTTACCGTAACCTAAAACGATAAAGTCTGGGTTGCAGGGTACGCCAGCTGATTTCTGCGGAGCACCGTGCTTTTCGGTCATCAACTTCCAAGCGATATCGACCACCGCTTCTAAGATAACTTCGGCAGTCCAAGTTAAGTAATCACTTACTTTCATGAGCGGCAACGCACCCGTGATCTCAGACGCCGCTACTTTCAACGAGTGGGCGTTCTTGAAGTAACGTAGGGTGTCCATTAACTGTTCCGTATCCTCTTCTGGAATGCGTAGCAGTTGTTGGCGTAGTTCGCTGTTTAGCTGAGCTTTATCCGGTGGCGAATATAGACTGCTAGGGTCAATCAATTCATCTAATAGAATTGGCTGTTTCGCTAGTTTTTCTGAGAACCAGCTGGATGCTGAGCAGAGTTTCACCATCTGCTGAAGTGCGGTTGGGTTTTCGGCCAATAACACTAGATAAGCGGAACGCCTTAAGATCGCTTGGATCAGCGTTAGTACACGACCTAAGGTTTCTGTCGCATTTTCGGTCGCGGCGATTTCACGTAGCAAAATAGGCAGTACGGCTAATAAACGCTCTTTCGCAATGAGCTGTAGCATCTGCACGGTTCGCGATTCGCGCAAGGTGTTGATCTTGTGCCATGCCTCTTTAGGATCGTCGAAACCTTGTTCTTCAAGCAGATCGATTGCCTGTTGATCTTCGAGATCGTCATTCCACAGAGACAGCCAAGTATCGTCACATGCAGAATCCTCTTCTGGCTCAGCTTCTTCACAAGGCGCAATCAGATCGGCAAAGTGGATACGTACCTTTTCGCGGTGACTTTCTAGTTCGGCTGCGAAACTATCCCAATCGTTAAAGCCCATGCTGAATGCTAAGCGGCATTGTTCTACTTCGTCGATTGGTAGTTCTTGAGTTTGCTTGTCAGCTACCGCTTGGATGGCGTGTTCTGCGTTACGGAGAAATTCATAAGCCGCCATCAGCTCCTGAGAGGCTTGTTCCGGCATACCTACGACGTCTGGCAGAATCGGTAAAATATTACACAGCTCGCGTTGTTGCAGACGTGTATCACGGCCGCCACGCAGCAGTTGGAACACTTGAGCGATAAACTCAACTTCGCGGATACCGCCAGAGCCAAGTTTTACGTTGTTATTAAGTCCTTTGCGACGAACTTCGCGGCTGATCATCTCTTTCATCTCACGAAGAGAGTCAAAAGCACTGAAGTCGATATATTTACGGTACACGAATGGGCGGAGAATTTGCATTAGCTCATCTCCCGCTTCTTTATCACCGGCCATTACGCGGGCTTTGATCATGGCGTAGCGTTCCCACTCACGACCATGCTCTTGGTAATAGCCTTCCATAGCATCGAAACTGATCGCCAAGGGGCCAGCTGAGCCGAAAGGACGTAGGCGCATATCGACACGGAATACAAAGCCGTCGATGGTGCTGTTATCCAGCGCCTGAATCAGTTTTTTGCCTAGACGGATAAAGAAGTCCTGATTGTCGAGGCATTTTTTGCTGCCTTCGGTTTCACCGTTTTCTGGGTAAACGTAGATTAGGTCGATATCGGAGGATAAATTCAGCTCGTTTGCACCTAGCTTACCCATGCCCAGTACAACCATGCGTTGCGGCTTACGGCTGTGTCGGCCGGTTGGTGTGCCCCAACGTTCGCAAGCTTGGTCATAAAGCCAGTTCATGGTTTGTTCGACACAGGCATCAGCCAACCAAGACAGCTCGCGGGTGGTGGTACGCATATCGCTGGCACGGGTGAGGTCACGCCAGATTAATCGAACTTGTTCACGCTGACGGAAACAACGGATCGCTTTGTGAAGCTGTTCTTCCGTTTCTAAAGAGCTAAAGGTTTCTTTCAGGGTGTTGTGATACTGCTCTTCTGAATAGGTGCTATATAGATCGCCGCTTTCAAGGAGAGAACTCAACATCTCTGGACGACGCTCAAGTTGTTCCGCCACGAAGTTACTGCCGGTCAGAACACGGCTTAAGTCCTGACTAAAACTCTCAGGGGTGTTGCTCAGTGTGGTCAGAGTTTCTTCAAGGGGTTCCCAGTTTTTGGTGAGTACCGGTTGAAGTGTTTCTGGCAGTAAATCCATGTGCGGTTTGAGCATAAGGCTTATGTCTCCTGAAATGTGAAACTTGGGGCCAAATATGATGCGTACTAAATGAAGACCCCAAAATCATTCTAACAGTCTAAAACAACTGAATGAGTGATGCTTGTCATGCTTTTGTTAAACAACTTTGGGCAAGTTGCTGGTGGCTTTCTTGCCAGCGCTCGCGCCAAGATTTTTCTATCAGCTGCTCTGATATCAGTAGTGCTAAAACGCCCGGTTCTGCGGTTTGTAATAACACATTTAAACGCGCTTCCGAGCGTTGCTGCTGTTGCTTGATCAGGTCGCTATTTTTTTGACCAGAGATAACCGCAGTACGTCGCCACGCATCGATATCTCGTAACTGACGGATCAGTTTGCTGAGAAGGAAGTCGATCTTTCCGTCAGGCTCTGCAGGCACAATATCGCTGTAGCTCTCGTAGAGGGCGCCAATATTACGTAGTGACTCGAGTGCTAAGGGGATGTATTTCCAATCTTGAGTAAATTGCCAAGCTTCTAAATAGCGTGGCCACAGGCCGAGTTCTTTTTGCAACAAAGTGCTGAAGCTTTGTTCTAGCGTAGTAGATTCATCGAATTCGGGTAGTTTGCGATGAACGCCATAGGCCTCTGGATCGAGAAGACGATAGCCTCTTTCAGCTTTACTTATATCGCTGATATAGAGAGGGACATGTTTCGCTAGATCCAATGCGAATTTGACCATCTCGGTCGCCTCGCCCTCCAGCAGTTCCAGTTCCAGCTCGCATAATGGATCTTCTCGGCCTTGAGCGCTCACCGTGCCTTGGTCTAAAGCGATCTCGGCTTTAAGCACATTACCTTTGCTATCAAGGGTATCCAGTATCCATGTTGTGCGGTTAAAGTCGGTGCTAAAAATTGGCGCGACTTGAGCATGAATATTCGGGTCTTGAAGGGCTTTAGGCCATTCTGCACTTTCAAGCAGTTCGTAATCTAATTCTGGCTGTTTGATCAGCCATTCCCACTCTTTGCGTGAGTGCATGCCTGCTTCAGAAGAACCGCTGCTTTTTAGTGTTTGAATCAGCTGTTCGCCTTTACGTCGAATGCGCAGGGCTACACGATGTTGCGTCAGTTGCTGATCGGGGGTGTCGTAATAGATGTTACCTAACTGGTGACTACCCAATTCTCGAACTTGAGAGGAGCGGAACAGGGGTTGTAATTTTAATGATTCCACATGATGCGGGCTTAAAGTTAGCTTTAGCTCTACTTCTAATGCCATCTCTGTTTTTTCTCTTTATAGGCTGTCATCTAAGTTTGCAGTCTAACGCACTAAGATAGGGCTTTAAATCACTCTTGCCGAGTAATGTTCAGATGGATGAATATTTGGCTTTTGTGCCGATTAAGCCTACAGTAGCCGTAATAGACTTAATCATTGAAAACTGCTTGTAGACTGACTGTGAACGACGACACTAAACAATACGTCAATTGGTTTCGCCACTCCTCTCCTTATATCAATGCGCATCGGGGAAATACCTTTGTGCTGATGTTGAGTGGGGAAACCGTTGCTGATCCTAATTTTGCCAACATCGTGCATGATATCGCCTTGCTGAATAGCTTAGGTGTGCGCTTGATTCTGGTCTACGGGTCGCGACCACAGGTCGAAGAACAGCTTGCACAAAAGCAGTTAACGACACGTTTGCATCATCACCTTCGCGTGACCGATCAAGAAACCCTGACTTGTGTCATTCAAGCCTCCGCTATTGTGCGGGCAGAAATTGAAGCGAGATTGTCTTTGGGGTTGCCTAATACGCCGATGGCCGGTGCGCGCATCAAGGTTGTTTCTGGCAACTTTGTGACAGCGAAGCCCGTTGGTGTGCTGGACGGTGTTGATATGGCTCATACCGGTGAAGTTCGTCGCTTAGATCATGATGCCATTACCCAGCAGTTAGATGATGGCAATATCGTTCTACTTTCTCACTTAGGCTACTCACCAACCGGTGAAGTATTCAATCTATCAGTTGAAGATGTAGCGACGGCTGCTGCCAGTGCTTTAGATGCTGACAAGTTGATTTTGTTTGGTGCGGATCAAGGTGTTTTGGATAGCTCGGGCAAATTGCGTAGTGAGTTATTGACCCGCAAGGCTGAACGCTTGGTTGGACAGTATTTATCGTCATTGGAAGATACAGACCAACCACATACGGAAATGTCGCGTCATTTAGAAGCCGCAGTTGCTGCTTGTCGCAAGGGTGTGCGTCGTTGCCATCTTATCAGTTATAAAGAAGATGGTGCTTTACTAGGTGAATTATTTACCCGTGATGGTTCGGGTACTATGGTGCTGCAAGATTCCTACGAACAGCTTCGCTCTGCAACGATTGAAGATGTAGGTGCGGTGTTAGAGTTGATCCAACCTTTAGAGCAGGATGGCACCCTGGTAAGGCGTTCGCGTGAAGTCTTAGAAAATGAGATCGAACGTTTCACGCTTATCGAACGCGATGGCGTGGTGATTGGCTGTGCTGCTCTATATCCGTTCCCAGAAGACCAGATGGCAGAGTTGGCTTGTGTGGTCGTTTCGTCAGAATATAAAGGGGCTGAACGAGGCGATAAGCTGCTCAAAGCGATTGAACAGCAAGCGCTGCAGCACAACCTTAAGCAGGTGTTTGTGCTGACAACTAAGACGGCACATTGGTTTGTTGAGCGTGGTTTTGTCGAAACCCCTGTGGATAACTTGCCGGGTGAGAAGAAAGCGCTGTTTAATCTCCAGCGCAATTCCAAAGTGTTTATGCTTAATCTTTAACTTGGGAAGTGAATTACAAAGCAGGCTCCGCCAAGTGGGGAGTCTTTCACTTCAATCTGACCTTGGTAGCTACTGATAATATCGGTGGCTACAGATAAGCCAATCCCTTGTCCTTGAATTGACGTATCCAAGCGAGCGCCGCGTTGTAAAATGACTTGGCGCATCTCTGGTGTTACTCCGGGGCCGTCATCACAGATGGTTATTTTTAACTCTCGATCAGATTGTGATGCAGAGATAGCAACCTGACTATGACCGTACTTAAACGCGTTTTCCATGATCATACCCAACACTTCCATGAGATCGCGTTCATCCCCAAAGAAGGTCAGGTTTTCTGATAAAGATGTTTCAGTAACAACATTTTTATTTCGATAGACTTTGCCAAGAGCCGAGAGCATTCGTTCTATGATGGGCTCAACAGGGACCGCTTTACCAAGCGGTTTATTCTGACTTTTCACTGCACGGCTTAGCTGGTACTGAACAATCTGATCCATTCGTTCCACTTGCTCAGATACCAGAGATTGATAAGTGTGCAGTTCGTGCTCTTCTAGCTCCGCGCCACGCATTACCGCAAGTGGGGTTTTCAGACTATGAGCTAGATCCCCCAAGGTATTTCGATAACGTTCTCGCTGTTTACGCTCACTCTCAATTAAGCCGTTAAGGTTAGTGGTTACCGGTTCAACTTCATCAGGGTAAAGGCCTTTAAGTTTCTCCGCTTTACCAGCTTCAATCGCCTTAAGATCTTTAGCGAGTCGCCTTAATGGTGTTAAGCCCCAACTGAGGATGAAGGTTTGCGCCAATAGCGCAACGAGGAAAATGATGCCAAGCCAAGCCGTTAACTGTTGGTTATAAGCTTGGATATCGCGAATCACGAGATCATCTGATTCCATTACAGTAAACAGAAATGACTTTTCTTTGCCTGCTGTTTCCCAAATGATGCGTAGTTGGAATCGGTAGAGTTGTGCCTCTTCCAAATGTTCAAACCTCGGCTCGCCAGTGGTTAATCCGCTAAGGTTTATCACTTCAGAAAGCTGAGGGTCGTCTAGAAGTACAGATGATAGAGAACGCCAGAGAATATTGCCCTCTTGATCATGTATAGCGGCATATAAACCGGAATTAATCTGTTCGTAGCGAGGTTCCTGTAATCGCTCAGGGAAGAGAATATGATCCTCTTTCAGTTCTACTGCACCAAGGAGCAGGTAAACCTGTAGCTGCAAACGGTCTCTCACCGAGTTTTCTAAACTGCTGTGGTAAGCCTTGCTCAAGGCTAATCCTGCAATAAGAAGAACGATTGGAAGAATGACTGCTGATGCAATCAACAGTCGCCCCTGCAATGACTGCAGGGGAGATCGAATATTCACGAACTATCCTTAGTCGTTTGGCTGATCAGTTGTGAGGGCGAAACGGTAGCCGAGCCCGCGTACGGTAGTGATCGGCTGTAACTCTTGATCAGGGTCCAGTTTCTGACGTAAACGACGGATAAATACTTCCAGTACATTACTGTCGCGGTCGAAGTCCTGGTGATACAAGTGTTCAGTTAACTCGCTCTTTGAAATGGTCTTGCCTGTATTTAATACCAAGTATTCGAAGGTGCGATACTCATAGCTTGTTAGCTTAACCGGTTCGCCGTTGCGGTAAACAACGCGGCCAGTGGTATCGATTTTGAGCGGGCCAAACTCAAGCACAGGTTTCGCGTGACCTGCTGCTCTGCGTAATAAAGCGTTTAGGCGTGCATGTAGCTCTTCCATATGGAAAGGTTTGACTAGGTAATCATCTGCACCTGCTTCTAAACCTTCTACTTTGTCTTGCCAGTCGCCGCGGGCGGTTAGAATGATAATCGGAAACTCTTTACCTTCTGCGCGCCATTTCTTGATGACTTCAATCCCAGAAAGCTTTGGTAGACCAAGATCGACTATTGCGAGGTCGTATGGATATTCTTGGCCCATGTATAGTGCCTCTTCACCATCAGCAGTTTCTTCAACTGTATAGTTGTTACCCTCTAAGGCAGTCGTCAATTGGCGGCGTAGATCTGGATCGTCTTCAACAACAAGTAACTTCATTGTATTTAACTCCTTATTTGGGGGTAATCACGGCGCCGCTTTTGGCGTCAATCAAGATATCTTTAACATGACCCTCTTTAACGAGGCGTATTTTAAAAACGGCACGTCCTTTAAATTCAGTAGTCTCTGTTTTTATTACTTCACCACCGCTTGCTTCAATCGCGGCGGTCATGGCTTGTTTGAGTGTTAATGGCGAATCGTCTGCCATTGCCACTGGTGCTAGGCCAGTCATTAGGCTTAGTAACAATACAGCATATCGAATCTGCTGCTTGAGCATGTGGGAAAACCTCATTGGTGCAGGTCACTATTCAGATTACACAAACAATAGAATATTAAGCCTTAGTATCTGACTCTCGGAAGAATGCAGAATGGGCCGTTTTTTCGTTAATTTCTAAGTATCCCGTACTATGGAATGGATAGTAAATAGTTCGTGTGACCAGATAAATTACTTATATAAAGAATTTATAGCCTAGCTTACGGGCGTGAAACTGTATCGAGTGTGAATGGTATTCTGTGAGGAGGGCCTCCCCACAGAGTTTTCCCAGAGAGAAATCGAGATACTGGGAGTAGATCAGTCTTTCTTTTGTTTTTCTTTTAATTGTCTAACCGAAAGAATGACAAAGCGAACGTTGTAAGCCATACCGATCGCAAGCGCAATCGCAGCAGTAACAATAAATATTTGGCCTAGGGAAGGGATTTTGAAAAACCACCCCACCCACAAGCAGATAATGCTGATGATGGCGATCGGAACGCCTGATTTGATGAAGAGTTGCATCCACTTGTCAGAGCGAATCTCTTTTTTATCTAAGTTGGACATGATTAACCTCTAACACAACTAAGCTGCCAAGATTAGAGTGCGGGCTTCGACTCTGCAAGGGCTGGAACATGCATAATTTTAATCTATTGGTCGGATTAGCCTCGTGCATTTGGTAACGCATTTCGTGGTATATGCTGTTGCGAACAAAGCAATATTGGAACGACGGTTTTCGCAACGGTTCTGTTATACTCGATAGCTAAGCAAAATTATTACAAACAAGGGTCATTGAAATGCCACAATATCGCTCAAAGACATCGACGGCAGGTCGTAATATGGCGGGTGCACGTGCTTTATGGCGTGCAACAGGTATGAAGGATGAGGATTTCCACAAGCCAATTATTGCTGTGGCAAACTCATTTACTCAGTTTGTTCCAGGTCACGTACATCTGAAAGACATGGGACAGCTAGTTGCTCGCGAAATTGAAAAGGCGGGTGGTGTTGCTAAAGAATTCAATACTATCGCAGTCGATGATGGTATCGCGATGGGTCATGACGGCATGCTTTACTCTCTGCCATCGCGTGACATTATCGCTGACTCTGTTGAGTACATGGTAAATGCACACTGTGCAGATGCTATTGTTTGTATCTCTAACTGTGACAAAATCACACCGGGCATGTTGATGGCGTCTATGCGTCTGAATATCCCAGTAATCTTCGTTACTGGCGGCCCAATGGAAGCGGGGAAAACTAAACTAGCTGAGCACAAGCTAGATCTAGTTGACGCGATGGTACTTGCAGCAGATCCAAATGCATCTGACGAAGAAGTGGATGCAGTAGAGCGTTCTGCGTGTCCTACTTGTGGCTCTTGTTCTGGCATGTTCACAGCGAACTCTATGAACTGCTTGGCAGAGGCTCTAGGCCTTGCACTTCCTGGTAACGGTACTGTAGTTGCAACTCACGCTGATCGTGAAAACTTGTTCCTAGAAGCAGGTCGTACGATTGTAGATTTGGCTAAACGCTACTACGAGCAGGACGATGAATCAGTTCTACCTCGCTCTGTAGGCTTTAAAGCGTTTGAAAACTGCATCACGCTTGATATCGCTATGGGCGGATCAACAAATACGATCCTTCACTTGTTGGCTATCGCTCAGGAAGCTGAGATCGATTTCACCATGGATGATATTGATCGTTTATCCCGTGTAGTGCCTCAGCTATGTAAAGTGGCGCCAAATACTCCTGATTACCACATTGAAGATGTTCACCGTGCTGGTGGCATTATGGGGATTTTGGGTGAGCTTGATCGTGCCGGTAAGCTACACACAGACGTTCCAACGGTTCATGCTCCGACAATGAAAGATGCACTGGATAAGTGGGATATCATGCGTAACCCAACTCCTGAAGTATTGGAGTTTTATCGTGCTGGTCCTGCGGGCATCCCAACTCAGACAGCATTTAGCCAATCTACTCGCTGGCCAACACTAGATGGTGACCGTGAGAATGGTTGTATCCGTTCATTAGAGAATGCGTTCTCTTTGGAAGGTGGTCTTGCTGTATTGAAAGGTAACATCGCGCTAGACGGCTGTGTGGTTAAATCTGCTGGTGTAGATGAGTCTATCCTTGTATTCGAAGGCCCTGCACACATTACAGAATCTCAAGATGAAGCGGTTCAGAATATTCTTGATGATAAAGTAGTAGCGGGCGAAGTTGTTATCGTACGTTACGAAGGCCCTAAAGGCGGTCCGGGTATGCAAGAGATGCTTTACCCAACGTCGTACATCAAGTCTAAAGGTCTAGGTAAAGCCTGTGCATTGCTGACTGATGGTCGTTTCTCTGGTGGTACTTCTGGTCTGTCGATAGGCCACGTTTCTCCAGAAGCTGCAGCAGGTGGTGCAATCGGTCTAGTTCGTAACGGCGATATTATCCGTATCGATATCCCTAACCGCACAATCGATGTACTGCTTTCCGATGAAGAGCTAGCAGAACGCCGTGCAGAGCAGGATAAGCTAGGCTGGAAGCCAGTTGAGGTTCGTCCACGTAAGGTTTCTGCTGCACTAAAAGCATTCGGTATGCTGGCAACATCAGCTGATAAAGGTGCTGTTAGAGATCTATCTAAACTGGAAGAGTTGTTCTAAATAGGCGTAGTTCTTCTAGATATGTAAAAAGGCAGCCTCGGCTGCTTTTTTTGTGTCTAACTACATGTAATAAATGTTCTTAACTACGAAAGGTTTAGTTGAGAAAGCTAGTGCCTGCTTGCCACAGTAATCGTAATGCTAGAATTGTAATAACGGTTTTGAAAAGCATTTTAAACTGCTTCTCTGGGATGCGGTTGAGCATTTTCAGCCCGAGCCAAGTGCCTACCATCCCACCTAAAATCATCAGTAAGATCAGTGGCAACCACTGCCAGAAAGCAAATCCCACAAAAGAAAATACAAATATTTTGAGTGAGTGCTGCATGCTCATGCAGGTGGCAAAATTGGCGGTACTACTGTGTTTGTCGTAATTTTGTCGATGTACTAAGCCGGCTACTAGTGGGCCGGTTGCACCAACAAATATGGAGGCAAAGGTTGTACCTGCACCTGCTATGACGAGGCCATTTCTACTCATCTGATGCGTACTAGGTTTTGGCCCCCAGACAAGGAAAAGAATAAACAGGGCAACGGATATTTGGATAAACGTCAGTGGTAGTTGTACTACGATGAGTGAGGCGAGTGCCGAGCCAATCAAAGCGCCGATACTAAAGCTAATTACCATCTCCCAGTCGATATGTTGTCGAGTGATAATGGCACGATTACCATTGGAACCTAGCTGAACAAGGCCATGAACAGGTATCAGTGCGGAAGCGGGTAGAAAAGAGGCAAGAATTACCAGAAGTAGGACACCTCCACCGATCCCCATAGCGGCAGTAATAAATGATGTCCCTGCTGCCGCGAATATGAGCAGCAGGGTGAGTTCGATATTCTCAATAATAGGCACGGATGAGCCTGTTATTTTTCACTTAGAGATTGCATTACTTGTTGTGACCAATTCAAACTGTGCCGGTATGCAACTTCATAATATTGCTGATCCAGTAAGAGGTCGATCTGCTCAAAGTTGCCATCCTCGTATTTGCTAACCTGTTCTAAAATCTGGCCAAGTTGACCTTCGTAACTGATTAGTGCAGCTTTAACGTCATTCTGTAAGGGCACTTGTTCTAGTAATTCAGGCAGCTCCATATCCAACAAAACATCCAGTTTTGAAAATAGCCCTGTTATGAAATTGTTGATAGGTTGGTCTCGGCCAAGCATCTCTGCAAGGAGTTCACACATTCGGCCGCGGATAAGCATACTGCGAGTTAATTCGACAGGTTTCTCTTGAGTGTCTGTTACGAGGAACAAGCTAACCCATTTACGGATCTGCTCAAAACCAAGTAGGCTAATTGCGTGGGAGAGGGATTCTATTTCACGATTAAGGTTAAAGGCAGCTGAATTTACAACTCTTAAGATCCTATAGGTCAGTAAAGGGTCATTAATGACTAGCTGCTCTACAGATTGAGCTGTGGCTGTTGGGCTTTGAAGCTCAACCATCATCTGTAAAAGGAGCATCTTACTGCTACCCAATTTTTTTCCTTTAACTGGTTCGGGTTTGCTTAAGAAGTATCCTTGGAAAAGAGAAAAGCCAAGTTCATAGCATTTTCTGAACTCTTCTTGTGTTTCAACTTTATCCGCTAAGAGCTCTAAATGGTAAGGGCGAAGTTTCTTAACTAGTTCGGGAATAGATTCCGTGGAAATAGATTGGATATCTATCTTAAGAATGTGGACTAAATTCAAAAGAGGATCAAACTTAGTGTCTGGCTTGTAATCTGAGAGAGCCAGTCTGTAACCCAATTGATTAAGTTCTCTTACTCTTTCTATAAATTCTGGAGAAATCTCAGAATGGCTCAGCACTTCAAGTACAAAGTGTTCCTTGGGAAGTTCTGGAAAATGCTCAGACATGATGGTTTTGTCTGTTAGCTTAATATAGCAAGGTAGAGATCTGACTTCCCCTTCCTGACATATGCTAGCGTATGTATTTAGAATGACCGAAGAGGTTGCTAAGTGATCGCTAAACTTGCGTTCAGTTGCTTCATCATCCCCTCTATATAGTAGGGCATACGCAACAACATCCTGGCTTTTATTAAAAACAGGTTGTCTTGCTAGTAATAGATCTAATGACTCTTCAGTATCGATTTCGCCGCTCATTGTCCTCTCCGAACCTCTGAGTTGTTTCTGAGGCTTATTTTTTTAGGAATCCGCGTGATTGTAGAAAAGAAAGCATATGAGGGCGAGCCTCTTTTTGTAGCATCCCTGAAATTTGCTCGCTCCAAGTCATATCCTTTTGACCGCCAGTACGACTCTTATAATACGCTTGTACGTTTTGGTCGTAAGCAGCAATGAGATCTTTATCTTGGCTGTCGTCGTATTGATCATGTTTCAGCACGACGTCCAATGGTAAACGAGGTTTAACTTCAGGGTCTTGATCAGGGTCACCAATGCACATGCCAAATACAGGGTAGACCAGTTCTGGTAGGTTTAATGCGTCAGATACTAGATCAATCTTATTCCGCAAACCGCCAATATAAACCACACCGAGATTTTCGGATTCTGCTGCAATGGCAACATTTTGAGCAAATAAGCCGCAATCGACTGTGGCAGTAATAAATTGTTCGGTAAATCCAGATAGCATTTCCGCATCGTGCATATCGCAACTTAGTTGATGGCGTTTCATATCTGCACAGAAAACTAGGAACGTTGGTGCTTCTTTTACATAGGTCTGATTGCCCGCCCATTCCGCTAGTGAAGCACGCTTGTCTGGATCATTAACTTGGATGACGGTGCAAGCCTGAATAAAGCTTGAAGTTGCAGCTGCTTGACCTGCTTGAACAAAACGGTTGATCTGTTCTTGGCTCACCGGTTTATCAGTGAACTTTCGGATAGAGCGATGTGCGTTAAGAAGTTGGATAACCTGATTCATAGCAGCCCTTTAATAAAAACTTAAAGCTTGAGTTGTATCACAGCCTTGGTTTTAGCAGAAGGGTGGTAGCGTATTAACTTTAGCTATGGTTTGGAATGTGTTTTCCTTGAACTATCGCGTTAAGCTTAGGTCTATCAATTAGTTAGGTTAAATCAAAAACTTGAATCAAGGTTACTCCTGTATATGAGCAAAGCTCCCACTCTATTAATCTTTTGCAAGCAGCCTCGTATTGGGCAGGGTAAACAACGCATCGCGGCCTCATTAGGTGCAGAAACAACTTTTGAGATTGCCAAGGCTTTGTTGCAGTGTGCACTCGAGGATGCTGATGCTTGGTCGGGTAGGGTTGTACTATCCCCCGCTTCTGTTGATGAGGTTGAGTGGGCAGAGGGATTACTGGATGGTGAGCACGTTCAGGTGATTCCACAGCCATCGGGTAATCTTGGCGAAAGGATCAATACAGTTGATCAACGTTTGAGAGAGCAAGGTCATCAAAACATAGTGACTATCGGGACAGATGCACCGATTTTAACCTTGGATCTTCTTCATCAGGTTTGCCATCAGATGGCTGATTATGATGTTGTTTGCAGTAAGGCCGATGACGGAGGTGTCACCGTGATGGCTTCAGGGGTTGCATGGCCGGATATCGAAGCACTGCCTTGGAGTACTGAGCATTTAGCGCAAGGGCTTGAAGAGTGTTGTTTAGGTGCCGGGCTGTCAGTGGGCTATATCGCACCGACTTATGATATTGATCTTGAAGCAGATCTGGTGCGATTGATCGAGGATCTTAAATCGGATCAGCGGATAGCAAGACAAGCATTACTGCAGTTGATTACGCCTATAGTGAATAACAGGATGGTTACTAGTTAGGAATAGACAGGTCATTTATGCAGCGTATCCATACGGAAAATTGGTATAAGACCCCGCAAGGTGAGGAGCGGGGCTATATCGATCCTTTTACATTACGTGAATTATGGTTTCACACTGGTACTGCATGCAATTTGCAGTGCCCTTTTTGTTTAGAAGGCTCAGCACCTGGCGATAAACGTTTGGAGCTGGTTAAGTTTGAAGATGTGAAACCTTACATCGATGAAGCTCTGGAACTTGGTGTTGAGCAGTTTTCATTTACCGGAGGTGAGCCGTTCCTCGCTAAACAGCTGATCAAAATATTAGCGTATGCCTCCCAGTTTAAGCCTTGTCTTGTGTTAACCAATGGGACCGAAGCCATCCAAAAACGGATGGCAGAGGTTGCGACATTAAACGAGTCGAACTACCCCGTGAGTTTTCGGGTAAGCCTAGATAAGCCTACAGCAGCAGAACATGATGCGGGGCGAGGAGAGGGTAATTTTGTTAGCGCCCTTAACGGCCTAAAGCAGCTATATGATCTAGGGTTTCATATATCTGTCGCTCGGCATATGGATAAAGAGGAAGATAAAGCGTCGGTTGATGAAGCATTTAAAACACTCTTTGTTGAATACGGTTTACCTCGCGATCTGAACTTGGTCGCATTCCCTGACTTTGCCACACCGGGGAGCCTTCCTCAGGTACCTCAGGTAACTACAGCATGTATGACCACTTACCAAACGGAAGAGAGCCGCAAAGATTTTATGTGCGCTTTTAGCAAAATGGTGGTGAAGAAAAATGGTCAGATGCGCGTCTATGCTTGTACGCTGGTGGATGATGACGAAGAGTACGATTTGGGCGGTAGCTTAAGAGAAAGTTTAGAGCACAGAGTAAGCATGAAGCATCATCGCTGTTATAGCTGTTTTGCTTACGGTGCGTCTTGTAGTGAAGGATAAGGAGCGAGTGTGTTAGGAATCATTGGTGGTACAGGTATATATCAGTTAGAAGGGTTAGAAGTTACGGGAGAGCATGAGATAGAGACACCTTTCGGTTCCCCTTCTGCCCCTATTCTGCAAGGTCGGATGGGGGAAAAAGATCTGTTTTTCCTACCACGTCACGGTCGTCGTCATGAGTTACTGCCCTCGGAAGTAAATTACCGTGCAAATATCTGGGCTCTAAAGAAGCTTGGCGTGACGCAGGTAATCGGTTTATCCGCTGTCGGCAGTCTGCAAGAAGAGATAAAGCCGGGTGATCTATCGTTGCCGGATCAGTACTTTGATTTTGTAAAAGGTAATCGTGAGAAGAGCTTTTTTGGTAACGGTTTAGCAGCCCATGTATCCACTGCCGAGCCTACCTCAAAACCTCTAGCTGATGCGCTGGAAAAAGCGGGTGAATCGGTAGGTATTTCCCTGCATCGAAATAAAACTTATGGCTGTGTAGATGGGCCGCGATTAGGTACTAGAGCCGAAAGTTTCTTCTTACGAGGCGCCGCGGGTTGTGACTTAGTTGGGATGACCAACGTTCCCGAAGTATTTTTAGCAAAAGAAGCGCAGATCAGTTATTGCACTATCGCTATAGCGACCGATTATGATTGCTGGATGGATGATCCTGCGCATCATGTGAGTGTAGAGCAGGTGATTGCCCGTTATGGTGCAAGTTTAGAAAAAGCAAAGGCAGTTCTCACAGCCTTTATTCATAGCCCAGAAGAAGCGTTTGAGTGTACTAGCCGTAGCAGTTTGGCATCTGCTGTATTAACGCCGCGCGACAGCTTGAACCAATCCCAGAAAGAGCTATTGGAACTGTTGAGTGCCTAAGCCTTTTCTCTCTGTCATTATTCCTGTGGGGCCTATAGAAGAAGAGGCCCCTCAGGGATTGTTGCAAGACTTACAACACCTCCCTGACGGCGCTGAGCTGATTTTTGTAGTGTGTCAGCAAGCTCAGCTTGCATTAGCTCAGAGTTGCACTTCCTTATCAAATTACTCGGTAAAGTGGTTTTGCACTGAGCCTAGTCGAGCCATACAGATGAACCGCGGAGCAAAAGAGGCTAGGGGAGAGTATCTTTGGTTTCTTCACTTGGATAGTCGATTCGAAAGCGGTTTAGTATCCAGCTTATTGGGTAATTTAAAGCGTTATCCTGAACGTCTGCATTATTGTTCACTCGCTTTTATTGCTGATGGGCCCTCTGTGATGCCTATCAATGCGCTTGGTGCGAACCTTCGGTCTCGGATTTTAGGGGTGCCCTTTGGCGATCAGGGCCTTTTAATCTCCAAGTTCTTATTTGAACAGGTAGGCGGGTACCCAGAGGCTGCCGCTTATGGCGAAGATCACCTGTTTGTTTGGTATGCGCGTCAGCAGGGCATAAAACTGAAATGCTGTTCAGTTCCTTTATCTACCAGTGCGCGTAAATATGAAGATAAAGGCTGGTTTAAAATCACCTGCCTTTATCAGAGATTATGGTTAAAACAGGCTTGGCCTGAATTTATCAGATTAGTAAAACAGCGTTACTTTTGACCACGTTCCCAACGGTGAAATTTCGCTACCCAGTCCAGTAGTTTTTGAGGAGCGTTTGCCCGCTTCCATTCACCAGCCGTGTACTTGTTAGCCTCGCTCATGGTTGGGTAAATATGAATAGTGCCTAAGATTTTGTTAAAGCCTAAGCCATGCTTCATGGCGGTGACAAATTCGGTGATAAGTTCGCCCGCGTGCGGCCCCACGATGGTTGCCCCAAGAATTTTATCTTTGCCCGGAACTGTTAGTACCTTAACCTTACCGTGATTGTCACTGTCAGCTATTGCTCTATCTAATTCTTCAAGATCAAAGCTGGTGACTTCGTAGGCGATATTCTGTTCTTTGGCTTCTAACTCGTTCAAACCCACACGTGCGACTTCTGGATCGGTGAAAGTTGCTGCGGGAATGACCGAGTAATCCACCTTAAACTTCTTGAAACGACCGAACAGAGCGTTTACTGCTGCATACCAAGCTTGATGAGCTGCGGCGTGTGTGAACTGGAATGGGCCCGCTACATCACCACAAGCATAGATATTCGGGTATTTTGTTTGTAAGTACTCGTTTACTTCTAGAGTTCCGTCAGCTTTGGTTTGTATGTCTAAATTTTCTAAGCCAAAGCCGTTCACATTAGCTTGTCGCCCAGTCGCAACCAAAAGCTGATCGAAGGGAATCTCTTCCATCTGGCCTTTATGTTCGCTAACAAGGTACTTGCTTCCCTCTCGTTCTACAAACTCCAACATTTTTCGATTGCCTAATACATTGATACCTTCCTGATCAAAGCGCTGACTAACCCAGTCAGAGATGTCTTTGTCCTCTTTGGGCATAATGTGATCGCCACGTAAAACGATGCTCACTTCAGAGCCAAAACGAGCAAAACATTGACTTAATTCGCAGCCTATTGGGCCGCCGCCTAGCACTAACAGGCGTTTCGGTAATTCGCGTATCTGCCAAAGGTTATCTGAAGTCAGTGGCTGCATGGCTTCTATGTTTTTGATTGCAGGGATGCGTGGTCTAGCACCTGTGGCAATTACAATATTCTTGGTCGTAATGATCTCTCCGTTTACGACCACTTCATAGGGGTTAAGAATGGTTGCGCTGCCGGTCACGCAATCGACGCCTAGTCCTGTATAGCGTTCAATCGAGTCATGAGGTTCCACTTGTTCAACGACTTTGGATACCCGCTCCATAACATCGGCGAAATTGAATTTCACCTCGCTGTGTTCAATGCCGTATTCCTGACTACGTTTGCTATCCGCTACAAATCGAGCAGAACGAATCAGAGCTTTTGAGGGTACACAGCCGGTATTTAGGCAGTCGCCTCCCATCTTATGCTTTTCAACCAAACTGACTTTGGCTTTTACTGCTGCTGCAATGTAAGAGGTGACTAGTCCGGCAGAACCAGCTCCTATAACAACGATATTAGTGTCGAATGTAGAAGGCTTTTGAATACCGGCATAGACCTGTTTGGCTTTAAGTAGATCGATCACTTTCTTAGCAATCAGTGGGAATAAACCTAATAAAGTAAATGACAGTAGGATCCCTGGAGACAAAATACCTGAGAGCG
This sequence comes from Neptuniibacter sp. QD48_55, assembly GCF_047778115.1. Taxonomy (GTDB): domain Bacteria; phylum Pseudomonadota; class Gammaproteobacteria; order Pseudomonadales; family Balneatricaceae; genus Neptuniibacter. The sequence continues at coordinate 278,263 of NZ_CP180555.1, forward strand.
ATTCTAACTGACCTAGTTGTGTGCCTGCGTTTACATAAACGGCAGTCCCCGCCAGCATACCTACCTGGCTTACCCAATAGAATGTCCACGTCTTGATTGGGGTTAGACCCATACCTAGATTGATCATAAAGAAGGGGAAGATCGGCACTAATCTCAAGGTAAAGAGGTAGAAAGCACCTTCTTTCTCCATGCCCGCATTGAAAGAATGTAGCTGCTTACCAAATCGGTTTTGAATGTTTTCCCTAAATAGAAAGCGGGAACAGAGAAAAGCCAAAGTTGCTCCGATGGTACTGGCGAAAGATATGATGAGTAAGCCGGTAACGAGTCCAAATAGTGCACCGCCAATCAGCGTCATAATGGCAGCACCGGGTAAAGACAGTCCTGTAACGAGCACATACAGCCCAAAAAAGATCGCTACTGTCTTGATTGGGTTCTCAGCGTAATACTGTTCGAAGCTCGTTTGATTACTTTTGATAAAGTCCAAATTTAAGTATTGGGCCAGATCAAATATAAAGAAGGCCGCAATTGCACTTAGGATAACGAGGAGTAGAGGTAGCTTTTTCATCAATAATATCTACTTAAATTCAGAAGCTTCTAGGACATAGATAAAATAGGAAAGTTTCAATTTACCTATGTATCTTAGGAGTAAATCAATGATATGAATAAATCAGCTTATGTTAAACTGCGCCTAAATCCGTTGTTTTAATTTTAGAAAAGGCCTATGCCTTTTGAGCCTAAACGGTAGCGCATTGATCCTGTTTAGGCCATTGAGATGCATCTAACCTTATGAAATCAGTTGTAAATCCAAATTGTCAGCGCTTTAGTGCGATTTTGAAAGATGTGCCTGCTTTGTTTGATAGCAGTGATGCATCCATTCATAAAGCCCGGAATGAACTGAAGATAGTTGATTGCTTGGATGAATCATTGGTCTTGAAGTCTTTCAAAGTGCCGAACTTACTAAGGCGTTGTATCTATACGTACCTTAGGCCGAGTAAAGCTGAAAAATCTTATCAGAACTCTCTGTTATTGGGTGACTTTACGCCAACACCTGTTGCCTATGTTGAGTACTTTGACGGTGGCTTAATTTCTAATAGTTATTTTGTCAGTGAGCATTACGCTTATGATTTTACGATCCGTGAGCCCTTACTGGACTTAGATTTTCCGGATCGACCGGAAGTGTTTAAAGCATTTGCGAGGTTCTCTTTAGCGCTGCACGAAGCTGGATTTTTCCACAAAGATTATTCGCCGGGTAATATCTTGATCCGAAAACTCGCTGATGGTGGATATGAGTTTAAGATTGTTGATGTTAATCGCATGCTACAACTTGAGCTTGATAACGAAATGCGAGCACGGGGTTTTGAAAAACTCTGGGCGAGAGACGAAGATTTAGATGTTATTGCAAAAGAGTACGCTCAACATAGCACTGTTTCTGATGATTTTGCAGAGCAGGTAAAGCTCTTTTCTAACAAGAATAAACGCTTTAAGAACTTCAAGAAGCGCTTAAAAGGTAAGCCCGTTAATGACTAATATCGACCATATCTCATGCGTTATTATCGTTAAAAATGGCGCAGAAACTATTGTTCCTGTTTTGGAGGCTTTGGCCTGCTTTACCGATGTGGTGATCTATGACAATGGATCGGATGATGGCACGCAATCACTAGTTTCCAGCTTCGAGAATGTAAATTTGGTCGAAGGGCCATTTTTAGGTTTTGGTGAAACGAAACAACGTGCTGCCAGTTATGCTAAGCATGACTGGGTGCTGTCATTGGATGCGGATGAAGTGCTTGCAGATGAGTTTATCTCCGCATTGGCACAACGCTCATTAGACTCTGATAAAGTTTATTCAATTACGCGCAGTAACTTTTACAAAGAGCGTGAAGTTAAGCATTGTTGGGGCAAAGATGTGATCGTGCGTCTGTATGATCGTACCAAGACCAACTTTAATAGCAGTAAAGTGCATGAACTGGTTGTTACCGAAGGCTTCGAAGTAGAAAACCTAGCAGGTACCGTTCGTCACTATCCTTATCAGAATATCTCTCAGTTCATCGTTAAGCTTGATAAGTACTCCTCTCTTTTTGCAGAAGATAAGCAAGGCATAAAGAAGTCTTCACCACTGAAAGCTAGCTTGAATGGCATCTACTCATTCTTTAAAACCTATTTCTTAAAGCGTGGTTTTATGGATGGGTCTGCAGGATTGATTATCGCCTTTTCACACATGGCGACGAATTTTTATAAATATATGAAGCTATATGAACTGAATAAGGCTGCTAAAGATAACAACGGTAGGGTAGAAAGCGCCAATGACAACTAGTGTTTTAATTACTCGCCACGACAAAATTGGCGACTTCGTTGTTGCTCTGCCGATGTTCCAATGCCTAAAGGCAGCCAGACCAGAGCTGCGTTTGGTTGCTTTAGTGTCTAAGATCAATCTCAGTTTAGCGCAGCAGTTACCGTATATTGATGAGGTGATTGAGTATCAGCCTGATAACCTTGGTGCTACGTTATCTGCGGTAAAAAAAGCAAAGTGCTCTGTAAGTATCTCTGCGTTTATCGATTCACAATTAGGTTTTCTGTTATGGCGAGCGGGCATTCCTAAGCGCATAGGACCGGCGACTAAACTGGCACAAATCTGGTTTAACTGTCGAGTTAAGCAGCGTCGTAGTCAGGTGAAAAAAACTGAGTTTGCCTATAACTTAGATCTTCTTAAAGCGTTCGATCACCAAATCGAAACAGGTATACAGGCGCCTTTGTTTGGTTTTGCTAAGGCTGATTCAATTCGGGCTTTGGAAGCATTTAATGCGCAATATCAGTTAGAAAATGACCGCCCTATAGTTGCTTTTCATCCGGGCAGTGGTGGTAGTACAGATGGCAATCTAACGCTGCAAGATTATATCCGTCTTGCTCAAGCAGTGATTAAGCATGAAAAATATAGGGTTGTGCTTACCTTTGGCCCCGATGATGAATCGTTAATTGCTGAAGCAGAGGCTGCGCTGGGAGATCATGCCATTTTGCACCGATCGCAGGGTAGCGTTTATGACTTTGCTCTGCTGTTGAGTAATTTCTCTTTGTTTGTCAGTACGTCAACGGGCCCTATGCATTTAGCTGCAGGATCTAATCTTAAAACTATATCCTTCTTCGGTGATGTAAAGGTTGCTTCACCGGCGCGATGGGCTTCGGTCAATCAACCTGAAAACCAGCACAACTATACTGTCCCGCAAGACTATTCAGACGAACTGTACTCTGAAATTGAAGAAGATTTATTGCAATTAACGGGACAAGTTTGAAAACTATGTGTTTAGAAGGAGAGCGTCTTGCCAGCGCCTAAACCTAGTTCAGATGATGATTTGCATCTGTGGGATCACTATTCCGATCAACCGCGAATCATCACTGATAGAACTTATAAAAAGCGGATGAAACGTAAGCATCTTAAGGACTATCTGCTTACCTTTTTGACATCTTGCTTAGTCTTTCCTTTAGCTCTGATCGCTTGGCTATTGAATCGAAAAGTGGAGTCGTCTTCAGCCCATTTCTTTTCCCTTTGTGTCAATTTGGACAAAGGGGAAGAGCAATATGCGTTGGTTGAGGAGCTGGGCTGTAAAAGCTTACAGGTACGATTTTTCCTGTCGGAGATGGATCGTATCGATGAGTATTCTCGGTTTATAGCTGGTTTTGGAGAGAAAGAGATTCTCTTAGTGGTAGTGCAAGATCGCCAGCATATTGGTGATCATCAACTGCTTGCTAAAGATATTGCCAGAGTCTTCGATGTTTTCTCACCTTTAGTAAAGCAGTTTCAAATCGGAACTACTATCAATCGTTCTAAGTGGGGCTTCTTCTCAGTAGCTGAATATTTACAGTTTTATCAGGTGGTACAGACGGTTCGAGATCAGCAGTTCCAGGGGTTAAAGCTATTAGGTCCCTCTGTTATCGACTTTGAATACCCTTACCTTATTAGAGCTCTCTTTAACGGCTTTAAATTGAAGTTCGATAAGGTAGCAGCACTTCTCTATGTAGATCGACGTGGCGCACCAGAGAATCCACAAATGAAGGTATTTGATACCTTTAATAAAATTACGCTCCTTCATAGCATTGCTAGATTAAGTCCTAAAACGTCTAGCAAATTACTGCTAACAGAAGTAAATTGGCCCCTTTCCAATACTGCTCCGTGGGCACCTACCAGCGAAGCTGAGTGCGTAAGTGAAAGCGACTATGCGAACTTTTTGCTTCGCTACCATCTGCAGGCTCTGGCTACCCAGAGAGTCGAATCTGTCCACTGGCATCAGCTTATCGCCCCCGGATATGGTTTGGTCGATAGTCGAGAAGGGTTGCGTAAGCGCGAAGCCTTTTTAGTTTACAAAACTATGTTGGATATTTTGGGGGATGTGGAAGTAGATCATTACCAAAAACAAGGAGAAGTATATCAGCTCGTTTGTAAAAACAATCAATCAAATAGAGATGTGATTGTGCTTTGGGGGAACGAGGTAGAACTGCCTTTGTTAGAGTATCTGAAGCAAGAAAATATCAGCGTGGGAAATAAGCATTTGATGGATAAGTCAGCTGCTACTTTGAATAAAGAGGCTGCCAGAATATCTGACAGTCCAATCTATATCATTGGTTAGATGGTAGTTGTTCTTCGGCTGAGTCTGATTCACTTGCCTTAATCCGTTCAGCAAGCATACTGGTTAATATGACCAATAATCCGGTATACATGATAATCCCTGTATTTAGGAAGATTACTTCTTGGGTGATATTTGCAATAAAGAAGACGCACCCGAAGGATGCTGTAGCTACGGCATATGGTGCTACATCCTTAGGTGATTTTCTCCAAGCCCGGATTCCTAAATAGATTGGGAAGCCTAAAAATAGAATGACAGTTAACAATCCAATTAACCCTCGGCGAGCAAATGAGTTCGCGTAAGCATTGTGTGAATTATCGTATTTGAGTAGTTCTTGACCGAATCGTCCAGCGAGAACTTGTTCATTTTTATAAGCGGTGAATGCTGAAAAACCCATCCCTAAAATTGGTGAAATTTGGCCAGCCTCTAATGCCAACTTCCATTGCCCCAAGCGAATGCCGCTAGATGTGTTTGTCTTTGAACCCTCACTAAAGGCAATGGCGTTTTCGAAGGAGCTTTGGAAGCGATGTTTAATGGAGCTGTTATATAGTATCGTTGCTGAAAGAACTAGAATTATAATTGAAACCACAGCCACTTTTAATTTGCAGATTTTGAATTCATGTAGATATAAAAGGCCAATTAAAAAAGCAATTATCGGAATAACTATAATACTTCCTTTACTTTGACTAAGAAGGCCTGCCCATAATCCGCCTGTAGCCAAGTATATAAGCGGAATTAGAAGGGTTGGTCTGGTGTTTTTTGTTGAGATAACTAAAGCTAACGCTGCGGAAGCAATGGCAATTGCAATCGCGCTAAATTGGATCGCGTTGATGTCACTTCCTGCCCTAGCATAGTCCAGAATATATGTATCGTATCCAGCTTTGATAAGAAGCAATACTGAGCCAGCGGTGAATGCGTTTGCTAAATAACGATAATCTGGTTTGATTACGTTGAGGAGAGGGATAAGGGGGATAAACAAGAGTACTTTTGCTGGTTTATCCAGAAGTCGAGCTTTTTCGCCGAATAATAAAACTTCTAAAATGAAGGCTGCAATATACAGGCACATGATGAAGATAAGGCTTTTCTCAATACGGCTTAGTTGAATATTTTGGCGTACTGTTGGACTAATAAAAAATATGTATGAGAAAAAAATCAAAGCGAAAAATAAGTTGTAGCTATTCTGGAAGGTTACGGAAAAAACAATCAATCCACAGGTTGCAGCTGTAAGGTAATGTCTAGCTAAGTTTAAAATGTTCATGTTTTTTAAGCTAGCTAGCATTTGAGTCCCGGTTCTATATTGGTGTTGCTGTCTTTTTACTAACCTGCGGTTTATATCTTGGACCTCAAAAGTAAAGCTTATGAAGCGAAGAGCAGGTATACCACTGAGGTATATTTTAATGGAAAGACTGTTGATATGAAGATCTAATTTTGATTTCTTGTCATGCTTAAGTCGAGTCTGAGTGCTCTATAGAACTTATGTGATGATATTGTTAAGTAAACCTCGCACTTCTTTAAATTGTTGTTGGCTTTCAAACTTTGATAATGCTTTTTGTCGGCCTGACTCTGCTAGTTTGTGTCTAAGGTCTTGAGCCTCGATATAAGTAGCGAGTTTCTTCGATAGGTCATCTGCATTCTGATTCTCAAACAGTAAACCATCCTGTTCGTGGTCGATTATTTCTAGTGGCCCACCACTATTACTGGCTAAGACAGCAGTACCTGTATGCATAGCTTCTACTAGAACCATGCCAAATGTTTCTTTGTTTGTTGCAAGTACAACACAATCGCTAATAGCCATCAGATCTTGGACGTTATTCACAAAGCCGGTGAAGGTAACTTGTGACGATAGCCCTTTATCAGAAATCTGCTTTTTTAATTGCTCTAGATAGCTTTCGTCCATTGGGTTGCCAATAAACATGACTTTTGCGTTTGGCTTATTAAGCTTTTGTAACGCGTCAATTAATAGACCTTGGCCCTTGGCAGGCTCAATGCGACCGGCGATTGTTATCACAAAGCTTTCAGCAAGTTGGTACATCTCTTTCAGAGCTTCTTGTGAGGCTTTGTCTAAAGATTGATATATCGGAGCACCGATATAAGAAACTTCAACAGTCGGTCTTATCTCCTGAGGAATGTACTGAGTAATTTGTTCTTGAACTTGCTGTGTTACTGCAATCATTAGATCAAGATTTTTGTAGAGCCAGCGATGATATAAGTCACTTTTGAAGCGCGTCATATTCATATGTCGACTTTGCACGAGCTTGGGCTTACGTTTACTTAGCTTTTTAGCCAACACACTTAAAGGGAGATCTTTCGTCCAATGTAAATGAATCAAATCTATTTTGTTGGTATCTATGTAGGTAGCTAATTGCTTTGCATTTTTGAAAATATTTTTCCATGCATGTCTATGTAGCTGCAACATTTTCAGATCAACATTTTCAGATAGAGACGAAGCTAGCTTACTATTCTGAGCAACAGCCACATGAATGCCTATTTCGTTATTTAGATAGCAGCTTAAGCGTTGCATATAAAGCTCAAGGCCACCTAAATCGGGAGATAGGCATAGTTGTAGAATTTGCTTACTCATTGATATTGTTCCAAGGGTGGTATTAGGTTTTGGCTTTCTGTGCTCGAAGCTAGTCTTTAAGAAGGTCTTCTTTCTTTGCGTGAGTCCATTTCCCTCTCGGTTTATCGATATATTGGAAATGCTCATTGGTAAAGCTGCCTTGAATACAAGTGATCTTGTAATACCTGTGATTGACGCTGTCTTCACCGATTGCGTTATTGAATACAGCAGGGCCAGTCAAATCATAAACGCCTCGGCCAATGTTTCTGTCTTGAATGTTTTTGACAATAGTTTCAATTGTCTTGGTTAAGAAACGATTTTCAGGGGCGCTGGCAATGAAGTAGTTAGTGTAATGCTCTTTGTTAAGAAGAAACACTTCCTCATCTTCCTCGTTGATCATTTTAGATATTGGCCAAACAGCATGAGCATCAATATCCATATATATACCACCGTGATGGTTTAGGGTGATCATACGCCAAAGGTCGGCTTGAGCAGCGCCATCAGTTAGCTTCTCATAAGCTTCTGCTATATCGGCTGAGGAATTCTCTTTGATAAACGTCAGGCGGTCTTCTGTGCTGACATAACGATATTCAAAATCAGGTGAAATCAAACGATTGAATAGGTAATTACAATAAACAGGTAAGCTTACACGGTTAGTGTAGTTCGTCTGCCAGATGATTTTTGGAATCTGTGTATTCTTCTTTGCTTTGACTAAAGGATTGCTCTGCGTTGGGATAGTGAAGCGCTTCTTCGGAAATAAAAAATGAAAAATAAAAGAAAACCCTTTCACCAGTGCCCCGAAAAGCTTGGCAAGTCGATTAACTAGAATGATCTTTAAAGGCAATTTCATCTGTGGTCCTACTGCGTTGAGGATGTCTGATAAGGGCTTTCCTTGCCATTTAACTGTGTTTTAAATCGTTTGTGAACCCACATATATTGTGTGGGTGCTTTTCTTACGCCTGCTTCAACGGCTAAATTCACTAATGTCGCGTCTTCAACTTCATCCCCGCTAGGAAAATTTTCCACAGGAACAATTTCTACAATGTAGCCAGAATCGTCTTCTTTGCGGCGTTGTTGCATTGATAGAAGAGGGGAGTTGTTTAATTTCACCATGCGAGTTGTAGCTGTCACGGTAGCTGCTGTTTGGCCAAAGAAAGGCACAAAAACCGATGTTTTATGACCCATGTCTTGATCAGGTCCATACCAAACAACCTGGTTTTTCTTGAGGCAGCGAATAATTTCTCGTAACTGTTTTCGCTCAATAGGGCGGCTAAACGAAGCACGCCCTTGGTGGATTGTTTTTTCCATTAACGGATTATTGTGTTGGCGGTACATAGAGATTAGTGGAGCGCCATGTCCAGAAAAGAGCATGCCGCCTAAATCTAAGTGAGAATAATGGGCGCCAAGTAAGATGACGCCCCGCCCTTGGCTCAATGCATCATCTAGTAATTCAAAGCCGCGATATTCTGTGCGCTCTTGTAGAGCTTTTTTGTTGCCCCAATATGACCAAGCGGTCTCTACTAAACCGATACTGTTATTTTTGAACACCTCTCGAACAAATTGGTTGCGCTCGGCTTCGTTGAGTTCAGGAAAGCATAGCTGGCAGTTAACATTCGTTATGTGTCGGCGCTTTGGTAGTAAATAGTAAAGCGCAATACCTAGAAGACGGCCGAAAGCTAAACCCATTTTAAAAGGCAGTAACGCGAGCATTCTAAGTAGAATAACGCCTAGCCAAGTTGGCCAGTATTTTGGGGCTAAAAAGGATTCAGTTTTATTCACAGTCAATCAGATCTTGATCAATAAGCTAGCGATTATACGTGTCTCCTTGTTTGTCAGCTAGAGAGAAGGTTGGGGAAGTTAGATCGTCAGGTTATAATGCCGGGCTAATTTCTTAAGATTTATACCTATCTATGTCTACAAATGACCAAGAAAAAGGTGTGGGGATGAAAATCTATTTTCGTCTTTTGACCTATGTTCGCCCTTATTGGCTACCTTTTTTATTGGGCATCTTTGGATTTATCCTCTATGCCAGTGCCCAGACTGGATTTGCTGCGTTGATGGAATACTTGATTGATGCCATTGGTGAGGAAAAAGAGGGGACGTATATATATGGTCCTCTTGCAGTGATTGGCATAGCGATCGTTCGCGGTATTGGCACTTTTATGGGTAACTTTTTCACTGCCTACGTAGCGCGTAATATTGTGCATCAGCTTAGAATAGTAATGTTCGATAAGTTACTGCAAATACCGTTAGACTATTTTCACAACAATTCATCAGGACATATTCTTTCAAAAATATCATACAATGTTGAACAGGTCACAAATGCGGCCACAGACTCGCTTAAAGTGACTGTCCGTGAAGGTATGACCGTAATTGGGCTCTTTGGTTATCTGCTTTATCTTAATTGGCAGCTCACCCTTGTCTTTATTGCAGTATCCCCATTGATCGCTTTGGTTGTAATGATCGCTTCTAAGCGCTTTCGTCGTTTAGGTCATCGTATTCAAGATTCCATGGGAGATGTAACTCACGTCGCTTCAGAGAATGTTCAAGGTGTTCAAATTGTTCGTACCTTTGGTGGCTGTGAGAAAGAAAGAGAACGTTTTGCGCAAGCTAGTGGTCAGAATTTGCGTCAAAGTTTGAAACTGGCGTTCACTGAAGGGTTAAGTGTTCCTATTGTTCAGATTATTGTTTCCAGTGCCTTAGCCCTCCTGATTTTCTTAGCTCTGCACCCAATGATGAATAACGATATGACCGCTGGACAGTTTATTGCGTTTATTATAGCTGCGGGTCTAATCGCTAAGCCTCTGCGTGCATTAACCGAAGTAAATAGTGCAATTCAGCGGGGTATTGCTGCTGCTAAGAGTATCTTTGAATTAGTAGATGAATCCGAAGAAGAAAACACTGGAAGTTTGGTTGCTAAGACTGATTCAGGAAGTAGCCGTCTTGAGTTTAAAGATCTTTGTTTCTCTTATCTGCCAAATAAACCGGTGCTTAATCGTCTAAGTCTTAACGTGGAGCCAGGGCAAACAGTGGCACTCGTTGGTCGATCAGGTAGTGGTAAATCCACGTTGGCAAGTTTGATTCCTCGTTTTTATGAGCCAACCAGTGGAGCAATTCTTTTAAACGGGCATAAACTAGATGACTACGAGTTGATCTCTTTACGATCACAAATCGCATTAGTGACCCAAAATGTTTTCCTGTTTGATGGCACGATTCGAGATAATATCGCCTATGGTGCCGATTCGGATATCGGCGAGTCAGAGATTGTAGACGCTGCTCGTGCAGCCCATGTGATGGAGTTTGTTGAGCGAATGCCTGACGGATTAGATACACATGTGGGCGAAAAAGGTACCAAACTATCTGGCGGTCAGCGTCAGCGCATAGCGATTGCGCGTGCGATATTGAGAAATGCACCAGTCCTTATTCTTGATGAGGCGACATCAGCTTTGGATACAGAGTCAGAGCGTCATATCCAAGCTGCTTTAGAAAATGTCATGAAAGGGCGAACGACCTTGGTGATCGCACATCGACTTTCAACTATAGAGTCAGCAGACCAGATAGTGGTGATGGATCAAGGCCAAATAATGGAGAAAGGATCGCATGCGGAGCTGTTAGAGCAAGGTGGAATGTATGCGGATCTTTACCAGAAGCAGTTTACTGAAAATGACTGAGCATCTTAGTCACGGAGAAATTGAATGAAAATCAATATGCCACGTTTTGATAAAGCACAGGTTCTAGTAGTAGGGGACCTAATGCTAGATCGTTATTGGCATGGGCCGACTTCAAGAATTTCCCCTGAAGCACCGGTGCCAGTGGTAAAAGTTGAGCAGAATGAGGATCGCCCAGGTGGCGCTGCCAACGTTGCATTGAATGTGACCGCTTTAGGAGCAGGTGTTTCTTTAGTTGGTTTAGTGGGTAAAGACGAAGCGGGTGAAGCACTTCAGAAGCAGTTGACCTCAGCTCGAGTGAACTGTGCTTTTTCGATTACTGAAGAAGAGCCGACGATCACTAAATTACGTATTATTAGTCGTCACCAACAATTGATTCGCTTGGATTTTGAAGAGGCTTTCTCTGCTGAACACAGCGAAAGTATTCAATCAGAATTAGAGCCTTTATTGGGCAATGTTGGGGTTTTGGTGCTGTCGGATTACGGTAAAGGCACTCTATCTGATTGCCAAGGTTTAATTAAAGCAGCAAAAACCGAAAATGTACCGGTGCTGGTTGACCCTAAAGGCAGTGACTTTAGTAAGTATCGTGGTGCAACATTATTGACGCCTAACCTGTCCGAATTTGAAGCCATTGTTGGACATTGTGCATCTGATGAAGAACTTGTTTCTAAAGGACAGGCGTTAGCGAAAGAACTTGAACTAGACGCTTTGCTGGTGACCCGTAGTGAGCATGGTATGACTCTGATTCCTGCTGAAGGCGATGAGGTTCATTTCCCTGCACGTGCACGCGAAGTGTTCGATGTAACAGGTGCTGGCGATACCGTTATATCTACCCTTGCTTCAGCTTTAGCGGCGGGTGAGGAGCTCACTAATGCTGTGGCTTTATCTAATATCGCAGCGAGCATTGTTGTTGGTAAATTGGGTACTGCGGCTATCAGTGCGCCAGAACTGCGTCGTGCAGTGACTAAAGAGCAAGGTGCTGAGCGCGGTGTAGTGACCGAAGAGCAGTTGCTGATTGCGCTGGCTGATGCGCGTGCAGCTGGCGAGAGTATTGTATTTACTAATGGTTGCTTCGATATCTTACATGCGGGTCATGTTGGTTACCTTGAACAAGCACGAGCGCAAGGTGATCGCCTTGTTTTAGCTATCAATAGTGATGAATCAGTTAGTCGTTTAAAAGGACCGGGTCGGCCTATTAATCCGGTTGAGCGTCGTATGGCAGTGTTGTCTGGTTTGGAAGCGGTCGATTGGGTGCTGTACTTTACTGAAGATACCCCAGAGCGTTTGCTGGAACAGGTGAAGCCTGATGTCTTAGTCAAAGGCGGCGACTATGGCATTGAAGGTGTTGTTGGCGGTGAGTTTGTGCGTAGTTATGGTGGTGAGGTTAGAGTGCTTTCCTTCCTAGATAACTGCTCTACTACAGCAATTGTTGAGAAAATTCAGGGCGATAGCGACGAATAGTCGGCTATCGCACTCTGGTTAAGCTAGTTTAGATCGCAAGTTTACTGAGCGCGGTATTCGCCGCGTTCACATTACTCGCTAGATGCTTAGGATTGATTGTGCCAATAATGGCTGATGTCACACCAGGATGGGCATAAATAAAGTCAAAACTTGCTTGAATAGGGTCTTGGCTTTGATCTAGGCAGATATGACCCGAAGCGAGTGCCTTTTTAAGTAAGATTCCTTTATTGTTTTGGGCTGCATAGTCCAACACGGCTTCTTCATCTCGATGGTTCAAATTGTAGGTCACCATCGCGCAATCAGATTTCTCTAAAGCTAATAATCCGCCTTCAACAGTCTTAGTCGACATTCCGGTCGCACGGATTTTGCCTGACTGTTTTAACTCCTCTAGAACATCCAAAATACCGTACTTGCGGATGATCTCTACATCATTTCCATCAGAGTGAACCAGTAACATATCAATATAATCAGTGTGTAAGCGTTTAAGACTACGCTCGACACTGTATTGCACATGCTCCGGTGTGAAATTGAAGCCGGATTCACCAGTCGTATTGTCAAACTCTTCACCAACTTTTGAGCAGATAATCCAGTCGTTGCGTTGCCCTTCAAGCAGAGGCCCTAAGCGCTCTTCGCTATTGCCATAAGCAGGGGCTGTATCGATCAGGTTGATGCCTAAATCTTTAGCTTGTGCGATTAAATCAAGCACTGCTTTGTCATCAGGGATGGTAAATCCTGTTGGGTATTTGACGCCTTTATCACGACCGATTTTTACAGTGCCTAGGCCGATGGGTGAGATCTTTAAACCCGTTTGCGCTAGTTCTCGTTTAATCAAAACTCACTTTCCCATAAAGGCTGTGCGGTTTCTGGCTTAGGAAGTGCACTTAGAGGCGAAAGGTCAGTATCAGATGATATTTTCTTACATAAAGGTAACACTTGATCGGCTAAATCAGGCGATAGCGCTAATTTTGTTGGCCAAGCCACGATGCAATTGCCGACTTTCTGTGCAAAAGCAGAATCGGGCCTTGAAAGAGATGATTGCTTTGGTTCAGCACGATTGACATGGAATGTGCTCCATTGCGCATCTGAAAGGTCGACCCAAGGGAGAAGATCTGAAATAGCTTTTTTAGCAAATTGAATCTGTTCAGATGGAGAGCGATCTAACCCGGTTTCAGCTACATCGCCGCCAAGGTACCAAACCTGTTTACCATCACTGCAAGGGTGAGTAGTAATCGTTGCTACTGGTTTGCTGCCAGTACCAATACAGTGGGCAAACGTAGGCAAATTGTGGTCGTGCTTGACCATCACCATATGCAAAGGGCGTTTTTGCATCTCAGGCTGCTCGAGCGCTAATTGACTAGCAATAGATTCGTAGCCTTCACCAGAGGTCAGCACCAACTGAGCAGTTTCCAGTGTTAGGTTATGCTCCTCAAAGGCGATGCTCTGAATCTGTTGATCCTGAATCTGGATTTCAGCTTGGTTGAGATCCGCTTTGAATATGCGATCTTCAACAGGTGCTCTTAGTGCATCAATCACGGTTGGCACGTTTAATACCAGCTCATTCAAACGGTAGAGAGACCCTTTAAATTTGGAATTAGAAAACACTTTAGGGCGATCTGATTTTGATACCTCTTCAACACGTCCGCGAAAGGCTTTGGTCGCAAAGAAGGTAGTCATGCGAGAGCCTAAAGAGCCTTTAGACCACATATAGTGAGCTTCAGATAGAACTTCTACAGAAGTGAGGTCTACTTCGCCGTTGCCATTTAGGCAATCACGCCAGCGTTGCGGCATCTCTTTGATTGTATTGGATGCTTGGGTCAGTACGCCGTTTAGAGCATACTTGGTACCGCCATGAATGATCCCTTGTGCGCGGATGGTCTGTCCGCCTCCTAAGGTGTCTTTTTCCAGCAAAATGGCATTCAAGCCATCTTTTACTGCTCTATTGAGAAGCCAAAGGCCAGCAACGCCGCCGCCCACGATTACGAGATCAAGTTTAAGTGTATTCATAGATGGCATTATAAGCATGGGGGCGCTTAGGAGCTAGCCGATGCGTGTTATACTAGGTGACTTTATTGTCGACTGGCGTGCTCACTTTTTATGAATCGCACTCTCTATACTTGCCTGTTTTATATCGCTCTACCGTTTATTTTGCTGAAGTTATGGTTGCGAGGGCGTAAAGCGCCCGCTTATCGCCAGCGTTGGCAAGAGAGACTTGGGTTTTTCCAATCGCCAGCTTTTGACGATCGCCCTTTGTGGATTCATGCTGTTTCTGTCGGTGAGGCACTGGCGATTATTCCTCTCGTTAAACTGATACAAGCCCGCTATCCGCAGCTCCCCATTGTGATGACTACTATGACACCAACGGGCGCGGAGCGAATCATAGACACCTTCGGTGATAGCGTGACTCACTATTACTGTCCTTATGATGCGCCTTGTGCGATCAATCGTTTTCTTTCCAAAGTGAAACCGCGCAGTTGTGTGGTTGTTGAAACGGAATTATGGCCAAACATGATTGCAGGTTGTGCCAAACACGATGTGCCTGTGTTAGTGGCAAATGCACGTTTATCTGCAAGATCTGCAAAGGGGTACGCTCGTTTCAGCAATATGGCTGATCAGATGCTAAAGCAGATCACTAAGATAGCTGCGCAAAATAGCGTTGATGGTCAGCGCTTCGTGGATTTAGGTCTTCCAAAGAGCGCTTTGGAGGTAACAGGTTCCATCAAATTTGATGTCTCAGCTCCAGAAGGGAGTGAACGTTTGGCTGTAGCCCTACGAGAAATGTGGGGTGCGGATCGACCGGTCTTTATTGCTGCAAGTACGCATGAAGGCGAAGAAAGTGCGATCTTAAATGTATATCACAAGCTGCTGGAGAGCACACCAGAGCTATTGTTGGTCATTGTCCCTCGCCACCCAGAACGATTTGACGGAGTTGCGGAGCTTATAAAACAGCAAGGCTTTAAGTTGGCGCGTCGTAGCTTAGGTCAACAGCCGAGCCCTAAAACTCAAGTGTATCTTGGCGACACTATGGGGGAGCTTATGAAACTGTTAGCGGCGGCTGATATTGCGTTTGTTGGCGGTAGTTTAATTGAGCGCGGTGGGCATAATCCATTGGAGCCAGCAGTTTTAAAGAAAGCCGTTGTTATGGGGCCATACTTCTTTAATTTCCAAATTATTTGCGACTCTTTACGCGAATCTGGTGGGTTGGTTGTAGTCGAAGATGAAACGGCATTGCTGCAACAGATCGAGAAATTGATACAAGCGCCTGCTGAAAGAGAGAGAATTGGCGAGTTAGGTCAGGCATTTGTGAAGGAAAATCAAGGCGCATTGGATCGTTTATACGCCTTGACTGAGCGGGTCTGCATTAATAGAAATTAATGCGGACGAACCATTAGGCGTTGCTAGTGGTTCGTCTGTCCATCTCTTCGCACAACCAGTGGCCTACAAAAATGTGGGCTTCTTGAATGCGTGCTGTTTCATCAGATGGTACGCGGATTAGGTGGTCGGCAATATCGTTTAGCTTACCGCCATGAGAGCCTGTCCAAGCCCAAGTGGTGCAACCGATCTCTTTCGCCGCTTCAATCGCATCAATGACGTTAGCACTGTTGCCTGAAGTCGAAATGCCGATAATCAAGTCTTCAGGTTTGGCTAGTGCTTGTAGCTGTCGAGTGAAAACAGAATCATAACTGTAGTCGTTGCTGTGAGCGGTAAGAATCGATGTATCAACCGTAAGTGCTATCGCTGCCAGTGGACGACGTTCTGCCTTGTAACGTACAACAAACTCAGCTGCTAGGTGTTGGCTGTCGGCTGCGCTACCACCGTTGCCCATAAAGATCAATTTGCCGCCTTGGTCGAAGCATTGCTCTATTTGAACGGCCAGGAGCTGGCTATCAGCAGCAATTTTGTCTAACTGGTTGAAGGTGTCAAAGTGGCGTTGTAGCGCATTTGAAAATGACATATTAAGCTCCAGTTAGATCAAACGTCAGAGTTTCGCCCGCTTGTTCAGCAAAGGCTTTGCCGAAGAAATCTTCAAGCTTTTGGCCGTCGCTATCCAAAACCCAGCTGTTAAGGTTTTCATCATAGTCAAAGTGGAAACCACCGCTCTTGGTTGCCAACCATAGTTGTTTAACCGGAGCCTGACGGGTAAAAATAAGCTGAGTGCGGTTTTCACAGATGATCGTTAAAATTCCACCGCCGAACTGAACATCAATATCGGTTTCTGCATCATCTAGCACTTCTTCAATCTGTTCTAATGTTTCATCAACCAGATCGTTAAATTCGCTTTCAGTCATGTTTACTCCGGCGTAGTTGCCTTGAAATCGTGTTTATAGAGGCGAAGTATATCAAGCAATAGCTAAAAGCCGAAGAATGGTTCTCATTAACTCCCAAATTTATGGATTAAAAGGCAGTTTTTTCCTTATATCTGCTTGGATATGAAAAACGTTTTTATGAAATCTCTGTGAACTAGGTATAATCGACGCATTAGACCGTTTAATGGGATTCCCACTGTGAAAACGCAGACCAAACGAATTGGATTAGTTGTCCTGCTTAGTATGTTAGTACTGGGTGGGTGTGGCCAGAAAGGCCCATTGTATCTGCCTGATGCAGAAAATCAGAAAAAGTCACAGCAGAAGTAAGAGAATTTTCATGGATTCATTCGAATATAAAAATGGGCAGCTCTGCTGTGAAGAAATTGCTTTAACACGTGTTGCCGAAGAGTTTGGTACACCAACCTATGTGTATTCTCGTGATGCACTTGAGCGTGCTTATCTAGCATACGCAGATGCATTAAAAGGGCATGACTCATTAGTTTGTTATGCCGTAAAAGCTAACTCCAACATTGCAGTGCTAAATGTACTTGCGCGCCTAGGTGCTGGTTTCGATATTGTATCTGCCGGTGAGCTAGAACGTGTTCTACGTGCAGGTGGCGATGCTTCCAAAGTGGTTTTCTCTGGTGTTGGTAAACAGCCAGCAGAAATTGCGCGTGCTCTTGAAGTCGGTATTCGTTGCTTTAACATTGAGTCAGAAGCTGAGCTTGAGCGTGTAAACGAAGTCGCTGGTGCTGAAGGCAAAGTGGCTGCGATCTCATTCCGTGTGAACCCAGATGTAGATGCAGGTACCCATCCTTATATCTCTACAGGTTTGAAAGAGAATAAGTTTGGTATCGATATTGATGAAGCTGTACGCATATATGGTCGCGCAGCTCAGATGGAAAATGTTGATGTTGTCGGCATGGACTGCCACATCGGCAGTCAGCTAACGGAAGTTACTCCATTCCTAGATGCACTCGACCGTGTATTGGTACTAGTAGATCAGTTAGCTGAGCAAGGTATTACAATTAAGCATTTGGATTTGGGCGGTGGTCTAGGTGTTTGTTACACCGATGAAGTGCCTCCAACGCCTCAAGAATATATTTCTGAAGTTCTTAAGAAAGTTGAAGGTCGTGACCTTGAGCTGATTTTTGAGCCTGGTCGTTCTATCGCGGCCAATGCCGGTGTAATGCTGACTCGTGTTGAGTTTTTGAAGTGTACGGGCGAGAAAAATTTCGCAATCATTGATGGTGCAATGAATGATTTGATCCGTCCATCTTTATACAGCGCTTATCAGGAGATTGTTCCGGTAATGTTGCGCGAAGGTGGTGAAGAAAAACAGTGGGATCTTGTAGGTCCTGTTTGTGAAACGGGTGACTTCTTAGGTAAAGATCGTGCGCTAACGCTAGATGCGGGTGATTTACTTGCCGTTTGTTCTGCAGGTGCTTATGGTTTTGTTATGGCATCTAACTACAACAGCCGTGGTCGTCCTGCTGAAGTGATGGTAGATGACAATCAATTCCACCTGATTCGTAAGCGTGAAACTCTGGCTGACCTAGTTAAGGGTGAGCAGCTGTTACCTAAGGATCGCTAGGGGTTATTGATGTTAGTCCGTTTTACCAAAATGCACGGTTTGGGTAATGACTTTATGGTGCTGGATCTAGTGACTCAGCGCGTAAAAGTTACGCCTAAACTGGTAAAAAAGCTTGGTGATCGTAACTTTGGTGTTGGATTCGATCAGCTATTAATCGTTGAACCACCTTCAGATCCAGATGTGGATTTCCGTTACCGTATCTTCAACCAAGACGGTTCAGAAGTTGAAAATTGCGGTAATGGTGCTCGTTGCTTCGCCAAGTTTGTTCGCGATAAGCGTTTAACGGGTAAGTCTGCAGTTGTCGTGCAGACGGCTAATGGCCGTATGTGCCTGAAAATTCGCGAAGATAAGCGAGTTGAGGTCAATATGGGTCAGCCTATATTGCAGCCTTCAGAGATCCCTTTTGCGGCCGACCAGCAAGCAATTACTTACCCTGTTGAGGTTGACCATCAAGGCGCAGCTGAAACAGTTGAATTAAGTGCGGTATCTATGGGTAACCCCCATGGTGTTTTGGTTGTGGATAACACCGAAACAGCGCCAGTAGAAACACTAGGCCCAGTGCTAGAGCCTCATACCTGCTTCCCTGCAAAAGCGAATATCGGTTTTATGCAGGTATTGGCGCGCAATGAAGTTAATTTGCGTGTATTTGAGCGTGGCGTTGGTGAAACGATTGCTTGTGGTACCGGTGCTTGCGCCGCGGTTGTTGCAGGAAAATTGCGAGGCCTGCTCGATATGCCTGTGACAGTTCATCTTCCTGGTGGCGATCTTGAGATCGAGTGGCAGGGTGAAGGCCATCCCGTTATTATGACAGGGCCAGCAACAACGGTTTATGAAGGACAGATCTTCGTATGAGTGAAGAAACAGGACAGATTAGCGAAGCTCAGGTAGCGGAATACCTCCAGCAACACCCTGACTTTTTCACAGGTAATGCAAAATTACTGGAAAAATTACACGTACCTCATGAAACAGGTCGAGCTGTCTCTTTGGTTGAGCGTCAGACCACGGTTCTGCGTGAAAAAAACCAGAACCTAACAGCGCACCTTTCTGATCTGATCGACATTGCACGACATAATGATCTGCAGTTCGAAAAGACTAAACGTATGGTATTGGCATTACTGGAAGCTGAAACGCTGGATGATATCGCTGTCGCGATTGATGAAAGTTTATGCCAAGACTTTGCTAGCGATAGCACAGCGTTGATCTTGTTCACGAGCAAACCTCTAGATGTGAATAACCTGCGCCTGACATTGCGTGAAGATGCGGCAGTGATTGATAGTTTGGTCGGGACTAATCTGCCGAGCTGTGGACGTCTGTCTGATGCTGAAAATGAATTCATTTTTGGTGATGAAGCTATCAAAGTTCAATCCGCTGCAGTTGTACCTTTAGTACAGGGCGAAACTTTAGGTTTATTGGCAATTGGTAGCTTCGATGCAAACTATTTTACCAGTAGCCAAGGAACAGTATTGCTAAGCTATGTTGGTGAAGTATTAAGCCGCGTAGCTTCTCGTATTCTGCGTCAGCAGGATCACTAAAGAAAGATAGGGGAGAGAGTTGAAAGAAGCGCTGTTAGAGCAGTTTCTTCATTACCTAGCGACTGAACGCCAGCTCTCTCCTCACACCCTCGATAATTACAGTCGCGATCTCAACAAACTACTCGATTTTACTGAGCAACAATCACTGACTGAATGGTCTTCGGTTGAGGTTAAACATATTCGTCAGTACGTCGCGCAACTACACCGTAAAGATCTGGCCGGTAGCAGCATTCAGCGCTCTCTCTCAGCTATCCGTAGTTTCTATAATTTTCTCTCTCGAGAATCGGTCGTAGAACAAAATCCTGCTGCAGCCGTTCAAGCGCCTAAATCAACGCGTAAGTTACCCTCTACACTCGATGTTGATCAGATGGGAACGCTGCTCGATGTACCCGTAACCGATAATATATCTGCTCGTGATGCCGCAATGATGGAACTTATGTATTCATCTGGACTGCGTGTCTCAGAGCTGGTGGCAATAGATCTATATAGTTTAGACCTCTCAGAGGGAAGTCTGCGAGTTGTAGGTAAAGGCCGTAAAGAACGTGAGTTGCCCATAGGGCGGAAGGCACTTGAAGCCTTAGATCGCTGGCTAGATGTGCGTCACGAATTGGCTAGCTATGATGAGAATGCGCTCTTTGTGAGTAAGCGTGGTAGCCGTATTACGGTTCGCTCGGTGCAGCAGCGGATGGACTATTGGGGTAAATATCTAGGTGTGAATGGTAAAGTTCACCCGCATAGACTCCGTCATAGTTTTGCTAGTCATATACTTGAATCCAGTAGTGACCTACGTGCCGTACAAGAGCTCTTAGGACATGAGGATATATCCACAACACAAATCTACACTCACTTAGATTTCCAACATTTAATGAAAGTGTACGAAGGTGCTCACCCTCGCGCACGGAAAAAGAGCCAGAAATGATACGCTGCATTACCTTTGATTTAGACGATACTCTCTGGGCTGTAGACCCTGTTATCCAGCATGCAAACCAAACGATGTTTGCTTGGATATCTGAGCATGCATCGGCATTTTTACAGCATTACAAGTTACATGATCTTGCTGCTTTGCGTCAGATCGTTTTAGAAGATGCTCCAGAGATTGCGCATAGTGTAACGCTGATTCGTATGGAACAGTTGAAGTATGGTTTACGAAAAGCGGGTTACAGTGCGGATGAAGTAGAAGCCTTGGCTGCTCAAGCTTTTGAAGTGTTTATTCAAGCGCGTCAGGAAGTGGTCTTTTTTGAACATGCACGTGAAGTTTTATCGGAATTAAAGCAGCAAGGCTATCAGTTGGGCGCGTTGAGTAATGGTAATGCTGATATCCATCGAGTGGGCCTTGCAGACCTGATCGATTTCCATTTCAAAGCAGACGATGTCGGGCAGATGAAGCCGCATCCATTAATGTTTGAACAGATGTTAGCGCACACAGGTTTACGACCGGAGCAGGTTATCCATGTGGGTGACAATCATGAGCATGATGTTGAAGGCGCTGCAGCTGTCGGGTTGTGGACAATCTGGGTTAATCTACAATCGGGTGATAAATCACACATTGCGTCTGCTCAGGTATCTTGTTTAAGCGAGTTACCGGCGCGAGTTGCTGAAATTAATCAGCAAGCTCACAACCGTATAACTCTTTAAAGTATTACTTAACCTTAAACTGACCGACGATCTGCTGTAAGTAAGCTGCTTGTTTGGCTACTTCTTCACTCGCTTCAGCATTTTGACCAACTTGCTCGCTGGCTACAGCGACAATGGTTTGGATCTGTTCAGCATTGTTGTTGATATCACCGGCTACGGCAGTTTGCTGTTCTACAGCCGCTGCCACCTGAGAAGTCATATCTACAATATTGGTAGCGTCATTCATGATTTTATCCAGAGCGCTGATGCTAGTCCCTGCTTCTTCAGCGCTTTGCGCACTGACTTCGACACTGCGCATCATTAGGTTGGATACTTTGCCTGTTTGCTGCTGTAGGTCATTAATCATGACATCGATCTCAGTCGCGGATTCTTGGCTTCGACCAGCCAAGCCTCGGACCTCATCGGCAACGACTGAGAAACCACGGCCATGATCGCCTGCGCGAGCAGCCTCTATTGAAGCGTTAAGTGCAAGTAGGTTGGTTTGTTCGGCAATGCCTTTAATAACATCTAGTACTGTACCTATCTTGGTACCGTTTTCTTCTAACAGAGCGACAGCCTCGGTGCTCTGACTGGCACCTTCTGCCAGATTATTAATGTTTTCAATTGCATGGCTGATGATGCGTTGCCCTTCAGCAGCGCTTTGCTGTGAGTGGTTCGCAGTTTGCGCAGTCAATTCCGTGTTATGAGCGATCTCTCTCATCGCACTTTCCATCTCTTGGACAGCGGCGGATACCTGAATCACTTGAGCTTTTTGACTTTCTAAGCCTTGAGAGGTCTCAACGGCTATAGCTGATACTTCCTCAGCTGCAGCGCTTAATTGTAATGAGGAGTTGTTTACTCGCTCGAGCAGGGCCTGAAATTCGGACATCATGCTATTAAAGCTACGCCCCATATCGCTCAATTCATCATTGGCAACAACTTGATAGCGTACTGTTAGGTCTTTGTTTTCTTTAGCATTACCCATTACTTGTTGAAGGATGCGTAAACGCGAAATGATGTTGTTAGCAATCCAAAGAGCAATCGCAGAAACAATACCCGCTATAACGAGCGCTTTAATACTTGAGAGTAGTTTGATGGAAGCAATTTCAGCATTTAAGCGTTCTGTAATTTCGGCAGCTTGTTCTTCTAACAGCGTTTCGGATTTGTGGATTGATTTACGCATATTGCCCAGTAAACCTTGTTTACTGTTAAGGCCAAGCTTTTCGTAATTATCGATTAGAGTAAGGAATTTTGTGCGATAAACAGATAATAGTTGTTTAGTTTCAGTAATATCATTTTCGTTGAATAACTCAGTTTCTAGATCATTACTCAGCTTCTCAAAGTTTGCCTCAAACTTTTTGCGGTATTTAAGATCTTTACGAATTAGAAAGTCTTTTTCATTGCGGCGTAATTGCAGAATATCGGCTAACAAGTGGTAATTATCCAGCTCTTTTACTTTGCTTTCTGCACCGTGTACTGCCTTGCGAAGCTCTCCGCGCAAGCCTTCATTGTGAGATAAACCGATCTCCTGCTTCAATTTCACTAACTGATGGAAATTATCGGCATAAGTCTCAAGGACTATATGTAGGTCTTTAGTTTTTTCGTGAGGAATGCCGGCGTGGTCTAAGTGCTCTTCAAGAGTGGTTATTTCGGCTTGGAAAGCAGCAACGGTATCGTCAAAGCGTTTTAGGTACTTGATATCGTCACGTGCTAAAAAATCTTTTTCATGACGTCGGAGGGTCAGCATACTGCTTTCAAGGTTACTTACTTCAGTTTCAGCATCTTTTAAACTGGAAACGTTAGTGATTGCGAAATGAAGCATGCCATACATCGATGCGATCGAAATAATAATGAACGCGATCAATGCCGTTAGTTTAAATTTTATTGTCATTTTAACTGCGCCTAGGAATAAAATTTGAGAGCTGACCTATCCCTGTCGGCAAAAAATCCAATTTCATTCTTAAAGTTAGTACAAATGATCTTGTTTGCGAACCGTAAAACTACTTAGTGCATAAAAAAAGCGAGTAAATTGTTTAAAAAACAACGACCTTGCTCGGTTGGGCAAAGTGTATTGGGCTTTTTTGTTAGAAGCTTTTGCTGCTTTGCGGTAGTCAATGATTGCTCAATGGTTGATAGGGGCAGGCCTGTACGTTGTGGAAACAGGTCGGAAGGAACCCCGTGATAGAGTCTCAAAGCATTGAGCATAAATTCGAAAGGAAGCTCTTCTGGGCTTATTTCAGTGTCGCCTGTTAGCCTTGTTGCTGGGTTCATATAGGCTTTGGGTTGTTTCTGTTTCCAACGGCGAATGATTTTGTTTTGTTCTGTAAGTGTGATCTTGCCGTGTGCGCCTGCACCTATGCCTAGATAGTCACCAAATTGCCAGTAATTTAAATTGTGTTTGGCTCGGTTGTCATTCGATTTAGCATAGGCGGAAATTTCATACTGGCTGTATCCTGCGGAGCGGATAAGCGCTTGCCCTTGTTCTTGGATCTCCCACAGAGTGTCATCGATAGGAAGTAGTGGAGGGCGAGAGTGAAATTCTGTATTCGGCTCAATGGTTAGCTGGTACCAAGATAGATGATCAGGCTGTAATGCTATCGCTTGTTCTAAATCACTCAATGCGCCTTCAAGTGTTTGGTCAGGAAGGCCATGCATCAAGTCTAGATTTAACTTAGGAAAGAGTTCACGCGCTAATGTGGCTGCTTTAATAGCGTTTTCAGAGTTATGTATTCGCCCGAGCTTGGCGAGATGCTGATCGTTAAAGCTTTGCACGCCGATTGAGAGTCGATTAATACCCGCGTCTCGATAGCCAACAAATTTATCTTGCTCGAAAGTGCCAGGGTTAGCTTCTAGCGTGATCTCGGCATCTTTTTCTAGCGGGATAATATTGTGAATCCCTTGCAGTAATGCTTTAAAGCTATCTGCGGAGAACAAGCTGGGAGTGCCGCCACCAATAAAGATTGTTTGTATGCTCCGCCCTTGTGCGAGGTGTTTTTCGGACTCTAAGTCATCCAATAAGCACTGGATGTACTCTGTTTCAGGCAGTTCATCGCGCTGAGCATGAGAATTAAAATCGCAGTAAGGGCATTTACGCACACACCAGGGGATGTGTACATAAAGAGATAATGGTGGCAGCTGTAGATTCATAAACGGTTACTTCAAGTAAGGTTTGATGCTTTGTTTCAGCAATTGAACTGCTTGGCCACGGTGGCTGAGCTTATTCTTTTGTTCAGGTGCTAATTCAGCTGATGCTTTTTCCAGTTCAGGAATCCAGAACAGCGGGTCGTACCCAAAACCGTTACTTCCACTTGCTCGTTCGAGAATTGTTCCTTCCCAGCTACCCTGACAGATTAATGGGGTTGGGTCGTTAGCATGACGCATAAAGACTAGAACACAGCGAAAGCGAGCGCTGCGTTGTTCGCTAGGAATACCTTCAAGCTTTTCTAGAAGTAACTCATTGTTTTTAGCATCAGTGGCGTCTTCGCCAGAAAAACGCGCTGAGTAGATGCCCGGAGCGCCTTGAAGGGCATCTACCTCTAGGCCTGAGTCATCAGCTAGTGCAGGTAACCCAGTAACTTCAGCTGCGTGGCGTGCTTTTAGAATGGCGTTTTCAACAAAGCTTAGACCGGTCTCATCGGCATCGCTAACATTGAATTCAGATTGAGGTACAACTTCGACACCTAAATCTGCCAGAACTTGATTAAACTCTTTCAACTTACCTTTGTTGCCACTGGCGAGCACAATTTTATTAATCATTCTTTCACCGCACTGAAAATAAAAAAGACGCATTGAGAATGCGCCTTTTTGTGAGTTGTTAGGGCTTACTCTTCGTAAAAGCGTTGTTCAAATTTCACAGTATAAGCAGGTTTGTTTGGGTCTGGC
Source organism: Neptuniibacter sp. QD48_55 (assembly GCF_047778115.1). Lineage (GTDB taxonomy): Bacteria > Pseudomonadota > Gammaproteobacteria > Pseudomonadales > Balneatricaceae > Neptuniibacter. The sequence goes on from NZ_CP180555.1 coordinate 303,491, forward strand.
TGTACTTCTAGAGATATGCGCATCACTTGATCATCAGTAAAACCAAATTGACCTATGTAATAGATCGCATTGCCTTCATCGACTTTTTTGAAGTCGAGATTTTGCGATTGTTGAATCAAGCTTGTAGCCTTGCCTTTTACAAACGCTGATACAGGTTTCTTCGCGCCATTCTCAATTTTCAAAACTGATACATTGACCAGAGCACGACGTTTACTACGTTGGATGCCAATAGCTTGAGCTACATCAGGTTGAATAAAGGTGCTGTAGAAAGCGTTATAGTGGATCTCGTAGTTGTCATATTTCACAAACTGCTCAGCCAGAACGGGTTGGCTAATGAGTGTGATTAATGACAAAAATAAAGCTGATGTCCATTTGCTTAAGCGATTCATTATATGCCTCACTTATTTTGTAATCCGGTAGATGGCAATTTCACCCAGCATGTTAGGCCAGAGATGGATCCACCACCGGTGTTGGTGTTCATTATCCACAACGGTACGATCCATGATGTAGATATTGCGTTCAACACAGAGTTGTTCAAAATCATTAAACGTACAGAAGTGTGTGTTGGGTGTGTTATACCAAGTATAGGGTAGGAACTTGGATACTGGCATTTTACCTCTGAATGCCAAATATCCACGTGCACGCCAGTGACCGAAATTTGGGAAGGTGACGATACATTCTTTGCCTATACGTAGCATCTCATCAACGATTTGATCCGGACGCATCATGATTTGGATAGCCTGTGTCATGATGACGGTATCAAAGGTGTTGTCTTTGATGGAGGCAAGGCCTTCCTCAATATCTTTCTCGATAACGTTGACGCCTTTGCGGACACAATCGGTGATATTGTCTTGGCCGATTTCTAAACCGTAGCCGGTCGCGTTCTTCTCTGTTTGCAGATAGTGCAGTAATTCACCGTCACCACAACAAAGGTCAAGCACGCGCTTGCCAGGTTCAACCCAGTCTTTGATAAGTTCTAAATCAGCGCGCATTAGCTTTTCTCCCCTGTTTTTAGTGCCACAGTATCCTGTTCAACTCGCTCCATATAAGCAGAGAAGATGTCTAAGTAGCGAGGAATAGGGATTAGGAACGCATCATGTCCCTGAGCAGCTTCAATTTCTGCATAGCTTACTTGTTTATCTGCTTCTACTAGCGCATCCACAATCTCGCGTGAGCGCTCTGGAGAGAAGCGCCAATCCGTAGTGAATGAGATCACCATAAACTTTGCTTTTGCTTGCGCTAGTACTTCTGGAAGGCTTTTTCCGCTATCCACTGTTGGATCGAAGTAATCCAGCGCTTTAGTCATCAACAAGTATGTATTAGCGTCAAATGCTGTCGAGAAACGCTCGCCTTGATAGCGAAGGTAAGACTCGATTTCAAACTGTGGTGTGAAATCGTAGCTAATCTGTCCTGAACGAAGCTCCCGACCAAATTTACTGCGCATGCCGTCGTCTGATAGGTAAGTGATATGACCTAACATGCGGGCCAGCATTAGGCCGACTTTAGGTACTTCGTCTTTTTCGTAGTAATGACCGTTATGGAACTGAGAGTCTTTGCTGATCGCTTGGCGAGCGACTTCGTTAAAGGCGATGTTCTGTGCTGATAACTTAGGTGCGGCTGCGATAACCATGCAGTGACGGAGGCGATCAGGATAATTGATTGACCACTGCAATGCCTGCATGCCGCCCAAGCTTCCACCAATAACAGCGGCAAACTGCTCGATACGGAAGCGATCCGCCAAACGCGCTTGGCTTTCAACCCAGTCATTGACTGTAACAATCGGGAAATCAGGGCCATAAGGTTTGCCGGTTTCAGGATTGATCTGGTTAGGACCGCTAGAACCATGGCAGCCACCTAGGTTATTTAACGCGATAACAAAGAATTTATTGGTATCGATTGGTTTACCGGGGCCTATGGCGCTATCCCACCAGCCCGGTTTTTTATCATCCATGCTGTGATAGCCGGCAACGTGGTGGTTACCAGACAAAGCATGACAGATCAGAATCGCATTTGATCGATCTTTATTGAGCTCACCGTAGGTCTCGATGATAAGGTGGTATTTATCTAATGTGCGGCCGCATTGAAGCTGTAATGGCTCATTAAATTCAATAATTTCAGGAGTAACAATTCCAACGGAATCTTCAGGAATAACAGCAGGCATTTCTAATCTCGACTCTAAAACAGCATTTTTCAAATTACACAACGAAACGGAGCGCTAGATGCGCTAGAGGAGTCGAGCCTCACATCTCATAGAAGATGAGTACGCGACTAAGAGAAATGAAAGTTGAATCTGTCACCTTAGGTATCTCAGTAAAATGATCTTACAAGTTAATCAAGTTAACCTATTTTAACGAGTTTTTACGTCACAAGCTCGTATTTGTCCAAGCGATTAATGTAAAAACTCGCTATCAAACAATGAAATAGAGCAGAGCGAACGAAAATGCTCTGCTTTATCAGTTAGTAAACAAATCGGCCTAACTGGGATTGTATGATTGTGATCGCAAGGAAAATAAATATAGGTGACAAATCTAAACCACCTATAGGTGGGACCACCTTCTGCACAAGTTTAAATAGAGGCTGTGTGACTTGTTGAATCAATTGTGGGCCAGGATGATAACTACCAGGCGCCACCCAGCTGATAATAACTGAGCCTAATACTGCCCAGAAATAGATCTCTAGAATACCATTAACAACACCCACAAGCGCCAGTACCAGAAGGTGAACAATGTTGGGCATGTCCATTCCCGATACCATCACGATCAAAAATAGTGTCGCGAGTTTAACTACTGTTGCATAGAGCAATGCCGACGCATCAAATTTGCCAATGCGAGGTACAGCGCGACTAATTGCGACTACAGGTACATTTGTCAATTTGGCAATCGCTTGAGATATCGGATTGTAATAGTCGGCATGGGACAACTGTAAAAGGAAACGCAAGATAATAATGAACGCATACATTTCACCTAGCATGCGGATTATCAAAACGATTGGATCCTGTGCCATATCAATTCCTATGTTGTTGATCTGTTAGTAAAACAAGTATAGTTAGGTTCAACTTTCACGCAGTATAGAGTGTAGCTGTGCGATGTTGAACCTTGCTGTTAATCTTTGCCTAGTTCTTCGGCAAGTTCTACGGAACGATCATTACATGCTTTCATTGCATCATCAAAAAGCTCAGGAAGTTGGCCATCGATAAAACGCTTGATCGCTTGCTCAGTTGTACCATTAGGAGAGGTCACTCGTCGGCGAAGTTCCGCTGGGTCAAACTCACTCTCTTTCGCCATTTTAGCCGCTCCAAGAGCAGTCTGTAGCGTTAGTTGAGTGGCAGTTTCTTTTGAAAGGCCTAGTTTTTCTCCAGCAGCAATCATGGATTCCATGACAAGGAAATAATATGCCGGGCCTGAGCCTGATACAGCGGTTACGGCATCAAGTTGCGATTCTTCATCTACCCACAATGTAATGCCTGTAGCATCTAGAATAGTTTCGGATTGTTGGCGTTGCTCGGCGGAAACTTTAGCGTTGGCGTACAGTCCACTAGCGCCAGTCTTTACCAGTGCTGGGGTGTTTGGCATACAACGAACAATTGCACTGTTTCCCCCTAACCATTTATCGATACTAGTAGTCATAATGCCGGCTGCAACTGAAACAATCAGTGGTTGCGAGCTTTGTATGCTATCTGCAATTGATTCCGTTACGGTTTTTAAAATTTGTGGTTTAATTGCGAGGACCACTACATCAGCCGCTTGCACAGCTTCGTTGTTATTTGTCGTTGTTTTCAGACCTTGTGCCTTTAAATCGACAAGACGTTCAGCTTCAGGCTCGCTGGCCCAGATTTTTTCTGCTGGGTAGCCATTGCTGATTAGACCGCCAATGATAGCGCGGGCCATGTTGCCAGCACCGATAAACGCGAGAATAGGTTGGTTATTCACAATAGATCCTTACAAAAATTAGGCGGACTTAGGTGCCCGAGGGCCAAAAATGGCAGTGCCAATGCGGACAATAGTGGAGCCTTCTGCAATAGCAGCATCCATATCTCCAGACATGCCCATTGATAGTGTATCTAGTTGAGGGTGCTTTGCTTGTAATTCAAGCTGTAGTGCTTTCATTTTTGCAAAAGCGGCTTGTTGTTCCTTTGGATCTTCAGTCGCTTTAGGGATTGCCATAAGGCCACGAACACAGATGTTAGGTAGTTTACTAATCTCCTCAACCAGAGTGTGTAGTTCTTCAGGTCGACAGCCCGATTTGCTCTCTTCGTTACTGATATTGACCTGAATGCAAACATTCAGTGGTTTAAGCCCAGTCGGACGTTGTTCGGAGAGCCTTTTAGCGATCTTTAGGCGGTCTAAGGTATGTAGCCAATCAAAGTTTTCGGCGACAGAGCGAGTCTTATTGGATTGCAGGGGACCAATAAAGTGCCAGATTAGCTCTAGTTCTTTTAACTCGTTAATCTTCTCTAGACTTTCCTGTAGGTAGTTTTCACCAAAATGCACCTGACCTTCGTTTGACGCAATACGAATATCGTCTGCAGGGCGTGTTTTACTGACGGCTAACAGGGTGATGTCTGAGGTATTTCGTCCATTTTTGGTAGCAGAGGATGCTACCTCAGATCGAACCATCTTCAGATTCTTTGCTATGATTGACATATATTTGTGGCCTTAGCAATTGGATTGCAACGGGGATTCTGCTAGAACTACCTTATAACTTTACAACGCAGTGCCGGGTTACAGGAACGTTATGGATATTACCGAACTTTTATCATTTACCGTACAACAAGGTGCATCAGATTTGCATATATCAGCAGGGATGCCACCTATTATTCGTGTTGACGGTGATGTGCGTCGCATAAAACTGCCTTCTTTGGACCATAAACAGGTTCATACTCTTATCTACGACATTATGAATGATAAGCAACGTAAAGAGTATGAAGATGTACTCGAGACAGACTTTTCGTTCGAGGTTCCTGGTTTAGCGCGTTTTCGTGTCAATGCATTTAACCAGAACCGAGGTGCAGGTGCTGTTTTCCGTACGATCCCAAGCAAGGTGTTGACCCTAGATGATCTTGATATGGGTAAGGTTTTTCAGGACTTATCTGAAAAACCGCGTGGTTTAGTGCTTGTGACGGGGCCAACGGGTTCAGGTAAAAGTACCACCTTGGCCGCAATGATCGATTACATTAATGATACTCGCGCAGATCATATTTTGACGATCGAAGACCCAATTGAATTTGTGCACGAAAGTAAGAAGTGCTTGGTTAACCAGCGTGAAGTGCATAGGGATACACATAGCTTTTCGAATGCACTTCGTTCGGCACTACGTGAAGATCCGGATATCATTCTTGTTGGTGAGATGCGAGACTTGGAAACTATCCGCCTCGCGTTGACTGCAGCTGAAACCGGCCACTTAGTATTTGGTACCCTGCACACGACCTCAGCTGCGAAAACAATTGACCGTGTAATTGACGTATTTCCAGCGGCTGAGAAAGATATGGTGCGATCCATGCTTTCAGAGTCGTTAATGGGTGTTATATCGCAAACGCTTTTGAAGAAGCCAAAAGGAGGACGTGTTGCGGCTCACGAGATTATGATTGGTACGCCGGCTATTCGTAATCTTATCCGAGAAGATAAAGTGGCTCAGATGTATTCGGCTATTCAAACCGGTGCGTCATTTGGTATGAAAACGTTGGATCAATCTCTACAAGAATTGCTGCATAAAGGATTGATTACACGCGAAACGGCGCGTGAGCGTGCAGCCAACCCACAACAGTTCTAATTGGTCTTAGGAGATTAACGGCGTGGATTTTACGCAACTACTAAAAGTGATGGTAGATAGGGATGCCTCTGACCTTTTCGTAACGGCCGGTGCAAGGCCAACGATTAAAGTTGATGGTACTTTGAAACCGCTAACCAAAGACACTCTGAAGCCTTCACAGGCTAGGGCTCTTGTTTACAGCACAATGAATGATAAACAGTTGGCAGAGTTTGAGGGTTGTCATGAGTGTAACTTTGCGATTAGTGCACCAGGTTTGGGCCGTTTTCGTGTGTCAGCATTTTTCCAGCGTAACTCAGCGGGTATGGTGTTAAGGAAAATTAATAACTATATTCCAAGTTTAGAAGAGTTGAATTTGCCACCAATCCTGCGTGATTTGTCTATGACAAAGCGTGGCTTGATCTTATTTGTTGGTGGTACTTCTACAGGTAAATCTACCTCTTTAGCATCGATGATTGATTACCGAAATACCAATCATCGCGGTCATATTATTACCATCGAAGATCCGATTGAATACGTTCACGAACATAAGCAAAGTATCATCACTCAACGTGAAGTAGGTATCGATACAGACTCGTTTGATGTGGCATTAAAAAATACGCTGCGTCAGGCACCAGATGTAATTTTGATGGGTGAGATCCGTACTAGGGAGACGATGCAACATGGTATTGTCTTTGCTGAAACAGGCCACTTAACTTTGGCAACGTTACATGCCAACAATGCGAACCAAGCATTAGACCGTGTAATTAGTTTCTTCCCACCTGAACATCATGATCAGTTGTGGATGGATCTTTCGCTGAACTTGAAGGCGATTATTGCGCAACAACTTTTACCTACTAAAGATGGTAAGGGGCGTCGTGCAGCGATCGAAGTATTGATTAACACACCATTGATTCAGGATTTGATCCGTAAAGGTGAAGTTCATGAAATTAAAGATGTGGTTAAGAAATCGACCAATTTAGGTATGCAGACGTTCGACCAATCTTTGTTTAATCTCTACAAAGATGGGGTGATTACTTACGATGTAGCACTAGCTCATGCTGATTCGCCAAACGATCTTCGTCTCATGATTAAGTTGAGTGCTGATACGAATCCTGAATTGGCTCCAGAGGAAGATAATCAATCTTTTCATCTCCAGGATGAAGAGGATTACCTACATAACGAAGGCGATGCTAACGTTAAGGGGATGTAATCTAAGGATTGCTTCGCTTTAACGAAATATACTGGAAAGAAAAAAGCCGCGATATTATATCGCGGCTTTTTACGTTTAGGCGTTATACACCACTTGGCCTTGGTAGAGCGTATGGGACACTTTGCCTTTTAGTGGATAGTTCATGAACGGTGTATTTTTTCCTCTTGAATGGCATGTATCAGGCGTGAGCTGCCATTCAGTTTCAGGGTTAAAAATACAGATGTTCGCAACACTGCCAACATTAAGGTTACCTGTAGGTAAGCCTAAAATCTCAGCAGGAGCCGCGGTTAGTTTTTCAATCAGTTGAGGTAGATCCAGCATGTTCTGTTCAACCAGCAATAGGCCTAAAGGCAACAATGTTTCCAAGCCGATCATGCCCGGCTCGGTATCTGCAAATGGAGCCTCTTTTGCTGCACGTTCGTGAGGCTGGTGGTCAGAACAGATCGCCTGGATGCTTCCACCTAACAATCCTTGTATTAAACCTGCGCGGTCTAGTTGACTACGCAAAGGCGGGATCAGGTGGAAGTCATTGTTGAAACCGTTCACGTTCTCATCGGTCAGTAGTAGGTTCTGGATCGATACATCTGCAGTAACGGGAAGGCCTCTATCGCGCGCTTCAGTAATCATGCGTACAGAGCGTTCACAGGATAGCTGACCGAAGTGCGCGCGCACGCCCGTCTGCTCTACTAACAGTAAGTTTCGAGATACATCGATGGTTTCAGCTGACTCTGGAATGCCGTTAAGGCCAAGTCGAGTGCAGGTGCTACCTTCATGCATGCAGCCGCCTTTAGCTAAGGCGTTATCTTCAGCTTGGAAAATGACGAGCAGATCATGGGTAGCAGCATATTCTAGGCAGCGAGTTAGGGTTAAAGAATCGGCTACCGGATTACGAGTGTTGGTAAATGCGATGCAGCCTGCTGCTGACAACGCTGCCATTGGCGCAAGCTGCTCGCCTTGAAGGCCTTTAGTAAGCGCGCCCATAGGTAAAATTTGCATTTTACCTTCTTCTTCACAGCGATCCTGAATGAGTTGGGCAACTGCACGCGTATCGATGACAGGGTTAGTTGAAGGTGGTGTCACTATTGTAGTTACACCACCTGCAACGGCTGCGGCTGCTTCTGTTTTTATCGAGCCTTTCTGTGCTGGGCCCGGTTCACGAGCATGGGCGCATAGGTCGATAAAGCCGGGGCAAACAATCTGATTTTCAGCATTAATAGTTTGCTCTGCTTCGAAGCCTTCTGGAGCAGAATCGTAAGCAACAATTTTACCATCGACTAAGTACAGATCAGCAACTCTGTCAGTTTGGTTTGCAGGGTCAATGATACGACCGCCTTGAATAAGAATGTTCATGGTCGTTACTCTCCTGCTTCCAACTGATTCGGGCGGCTTTTGGCTTGGCCACTCATGGCCATAGACATAACAGCCATTCGTACAGCAATACCGTTTGTTACCTGATCTAAAATAAGGGAGCGGTCTCCGTCCGCTACCGATGAGGCTATCTCTACGCCGCGGTTAATCGGGCCAGGGTGCATCACGACTGCATCAGGTTTGGCTAGCTGCAGTTTGTCCATAGTAAGACCGTATAGCTTGTAAAATTCGCTTTCACTCGGCAGAAGTGCACTGTTCATACGCTCTTTCTGAAGGCGCAGCATCATCACCACATCAACGTCTTTGATGCCTTCTTGCATATTGGTGAATACCTTCACGCCTAAAGCTTCAATATTGCGAGGCAGCAGTGTATTGGGTGCAATAACACGAATCTCATTTACACCTAGCGTACGTAAAGCGTGGATCTGAGAGCGAGCAACACGCGAATGTAAAATATCACCAACAATCGCCACCGTTAATGGCGCAAAATCACCTTTAGCCTGACGGATTGTAAGCATGTCCAGCATTGCTTGAGTTGGGTGAGCGTGACGACCGTCACCAGCGTTGATAACGGCTACATCTGGGGTAACGTGCTCTGCAATAAAGTGAGCTGCACCACTGCTCGAATGACGAACAACAAACATATCCGAATGCATGGCATGAAGTGTCATGAGCGTGTCTTTTAGCGTCTCGCCTTTAGAGGTGGATGACGTACTGATATTTAGGTTCAAGACATCCGCTGAAAGACGTTTGGCTGCTAGCTCAAATGTTGACAGGGTACGGGTACTTGCTTCAAAAAATAGGTTTACGACGGTTTTTCCTCTTAACAGAGGAACCTTCTTTACCTGTTTAGCGCTCATGTCTACAAAAGAGTCTGCAGTATCTAAAATTTCAGTTAGCAACTCACGAGATAGCCCTTCGGTGGTAATAAAGTGCTTCAGTTCGCCTTCATCTGTGAGTTGAATCTGATTCGGATCATTTTGTTCAAACATGATAAATACTCAGTCGTCAGAACGATTACGGATTTCCAAAGCCAGTGGCTCAGGACCTGTAAGTTTTACAGTTTCGTCGGCACTTATAGCTAGTGTGCCGCCAATTATATCTGCTTGTATAGGTAACTCACGTTGCTGCAGGTCAAGCAGTGTCGCAAGTGTTATGGATGCTGGGCGGCCATAGTCAAACAGTTCATTCATGGCAGCACGAATCGTTCGTCCACTCATGATGACGTCGTCTACAAGAATGACATGGCGTCCTTCTGTTGTGCAGGGTAGCTTGGAAGGTTGAACTTTAGGGTTTAAACCGCTGGTTTCAAAGTCATCTCGATGAAAAGAAATATCTAGAACACCTAAAGGGCTTTCTAATTCTAATCCTTGGTGTAGGCGCTCTGCTAACCATACCCCACCCGTATGAATACCGATCATCAGTGGATCAGGTTTATCATTTTTGGACAGTAATGCTTGTAACTCCTGCTGCATTTTTTCCAGCAGGGCTTCAGCATTAAGTACGTTTGTTGTCATAAACTTCCTCCAATCGGGTATGGCTAGGAATTCTGATGTCGCAATTTAACCAGCTTTCTAAGATCAACTGAGCCGCAAGGCCATCGACTGACTCTTTCTTAAAATTATCACTGCCGCCCGCAGCAAAATGAATCTCTTTGGCTTCGGCCGTTGATAAACGTTCGTCCATTAAGAAACAGGGCGTTTTATACCGTTCATGCAATCGGTTGGCAAACTTCCTTGCTCTATGGGCCATATCGCTGATAGTACCGTCAAAGTTAAGCGGTATGCCCACAACCAAAGCATCAGGTTTCCATTCTTCCATTAACTTGGATATATCATCCCAATTAGGTTGTCCATCGCGTGCAGAAAAAGGGGGGAGTGGTGTGGCTGTTCCGGTAATGCTTTGACCCGTTGCAACCCCAATACGGGAGGTTCCAAAATCAAATGCCACAACTTGATTGATCTGATTACTCATGCCTGTGTCAGAGCCTTATATCCCAATTGGACATAATGCCTGACGTCTATATCAGGCGTGTCCGGGTAGGGCGGTTAGTAGATCAAGGTTAATGCCCAATATTGATGCGGCTGCCTGCAAACGATCACCAGCCGGAGTGCTGAAGAGTATATCTGAATTTGCCGGACAGCTTAACCACACATTGTCGCTCATCTCCTGTTCTAGCTGCCCTGGGCTCCAGCCAGCGCAGCCTAGTGCGACAAGGTAATTATGCTCAAAACGCCCTTCTGCCGCGGCTTCTATAGCATCAATAGAGGTGGTGAGGTAAATATCATCTGCCACACAGTGGCTGTTACTCCATTCGAAAGGGTCGGATGCTTTGTGAAGAACATAGCCTCGATCACTTCTGACGGGGCCGCCACTAAAAATAGCTTGTTGCTGATTTGCGACAGAAGAACAAGGGAGATTAAGGTGATCACATAGTTCAACCAGTGTAATGCCTACAGGGCGATTTATAACAATGCCCATAGCGCCATAATCGCTATGGTCACAAATATAGGTGACTGTTTGGGTAAAGCTCTGGTCGTTTAGATGAGGCATGGATATAAGAAAATGGTTGCGTAACGAACAGCTCGATGAGGTCATAATTACTGGCCCATTTTTTATCTACGTTATTTAAGAATTAGTCCAAATAGGCGCGTTTCTCAAATTTCCAAGTACGAATTATTTCAAGGATATCTGTACTTTTTCTCATCTCTACAGGGAAGGGTTGGAAGGGCGCTGCAAGCCTAACAATTTGAATGGCTGCGTCATCTAGTATTGGTTTCCCAGATGATTCTAAGATCTCAATAGTTTTTACAGAACCATCGGGCTTGATTGAAACCAGTAGGCGTAAACTGCCGTACATTTTGTTTCTTCTAGCTTCTTCTGGATAGTTAAGATTGCCGATGTTTTCAATTTTCTTACGCCAGTTGTGAAGATAGAGAGCGTCTTCGCGCTTTTTGGATGAGGCTGACGTCAAGCGTTTGATGCGAGGTTGCTTGGCTCTCAGTTCACGATGAGCATCAATCTCCGCTTGTAAGCTGGCCATCTCAAGGCTTCTCGCAAGTAAAGAGGTGCCGGGTGAGCCGCCGGATGGTGCTTCCTGTTGTTGCTTAGCGGTTATTGTGGACACCTTTTTTGTGCTTTGTGTAACCGTGATCACCTTTTGTTTCGCTTTTTGTGTAGAGCTGTTGTCTGCTTTTGTCTTCGCATTAACCGCTACGGCACTTGGTTCAGGTTTTGGAGGGGTTAGTTCAACCGCCTGCGCTATAGCAGTAGCTTGCTTCGGTTTGTTATCCCTGAATTCTGCTTTTTGAGGAGTGGATGGCAACAGTTTATCTTTGCTTGTACCGCTGCCTTCTTGGTTAGCTTGAGCAATAAAATCGGCCTGCTTTGGGGCTTTTTCTTGTTGGTATTGAGCTAAGGTGATCTCAATCGTTTTTTGGGGAGGTCGTTCGTTATTGAATGTGAATGTGATCCCCAAAATCGCCACTGCATGTAGAGCAGTGGCGAAAAATAACGTAAAACCGAAACGTTCAACCGCGGTCACTGTTTGGGCTACAGCGGTGCTCACTTGGTTGGGTCCTTTGCTCGTAGCATCTCTTTATTGCTTTGCCAATTTTTGTTCGATTGCGTCCATCAGCTGCATTCCAATATCTAGGCCGTACTGATTATTCAATTCGCGAATGCAGGTTGGACTGGTTACATTAATTTCGGTGAGATAGTCACCAATAACATCCAGACCAACAAATAATAACCCTTTTTCTTTTAGGGTAGGAGCAATCTGTTCGCAGATCCAATAATCTCGTTCAGTGAGTTCACGTCCTTCTCCTCGGCCGCCTGCGGCCAAGTTACCTCGAGTTTCCCCTTTCGCTGGGATTCGAGCTAGGCCATAAGGCACTGGTTCACCATCCACTAATAAAATGCGTTTATCGCCATCTACGATTTCAGGAATAAACTTTTGAGCCATGATCGTTTGTTGGCCGTGATTTGTAAGTGTCTCAATAATCACGCCTAGATTCAGGCCATCTTCTTTGATGCGGAATATTTGTGAACCGCCCATGCCGTCGAGTGGTTTGAAGATGACGTCACCATGCTCTTTGTGGAATTCGCGCAGCATAGATTCATGTTTGCTCACCAATACAGGAGGGCAGCATTGTGGGAAATGAGTTGCGAACAGCTTCTCATTAAAATCGCGAAGGCTTTGGGGCTTGTTAACTATCAAAGAGCCTTCTTTTTCAGCCTGCTCTAATAGATAGGTTGTGTAGATAAATTCGTTATCGAATGGCGGATCTTTACGCATCAAAATCACATTAAGATCGGACAGGTCGTGGGTCTCGTATTCGCCGCGTTCAAACCATTTTTGCTCGTCCATCATTACTTCAATTGGAGCCATCTGAGCTTTAGCTTTGCCATCCAAGGAGAATAGATGATGTTGCTCCATATACCAAAGCTCCCAGCCTTTCTGCTGGGCCGCCCATAGCATGGCGAGTGAACTGTCTTTTTTGAATGTGATGTTATCAATAGGGTCCATCACAATACCGAGCTTAACTGTCATTTTTTGATCCTTAATCTTTACCATTTAAGCGCACAGAGCATAATTTATGCCTAAGCAAGGTCGCCCCATAGATAATTGAGTAATGTTAATGCGGCTACGGGAGCTGTTTCTGTGCGCATAACGCGTGGTCCAAGTGTCAGAGGTTTGAACCCATATCGAGTTGCAAGTTCAACTTCATCGCTGGTAAGGCCGCCTTCCGGTCCAATTAGCAATGCAACAGAACGTGGAGCTGACATCTCTTGCAAAGGCTTTTCGCTGTGATGATGTAGAACAAGTTTAAGTTCTGCATCTTGGGCAGCTAGCCATTTTTCCAGATCGGTTGGGTATGCTATTTCCGGAGGTACAGTACGGCCCGATTGTTCACACGCACTAATGGCAATTTGATGCCAATGCTTCACGCGTTTTTCTTGGCGATCTTTGGGTAGTTTGACTTCACAGCGTTCAGAAAAAAGAGGCGTAATCGATTTTACGCCCATTTCAGTACTTTTCTGTATGGCATAATCCATTCTCTCCCCTCGAGAAAGCGTTTGACCAATGGTAATCGGTAAAGGGCTTTCAGTGGATGAGAGTGTGCTTTCAATGATGTGAGCCGTCACGCTGCGTTTTTCAATGTTGATTAACTCTGCCTTATATTCAGAGCCATCACCATTGAACAGAATGATCTGATCCTGAGGTCGCATTCTCAAAGAGCGACTGACGTGTTGAACGACAGAATCACTTAAAGATATATCTGCGCCAGTTTGCAAGGGCTGCGATTCAAAAAAACGGGGTATTCTCATAATTAAGGTTCAGTCGCCTTCAATGATTAGGTCTTCATCTATCAGTGCTTCATAGTCTGCCACGGCGAGAGGGCGGCTTAACAAGTAGCCTTGGACAACATCACATTGTTCTTCGCGGAGAATAGATAGCTGGCGTTCAGTTTCTACACCCTCTGCTACAACGTGTAGTTGTAAACCTTGGGCCATTAGAATAATCGCCTGAACTATTTTTAGATCCTGTGGGTTGGTATCGATATCGTCGATAAACGACTTGTCAATTTTAATATGATCGACAGGAAGGTTTTTGATACGGCTAAGCGAAGAGTAACCGGTACCGAAATCATCTATAGAAATGCTGACACCGAGATCACGTACGCGTTTTAGTTTCTCCTGAATGCGGCCTAGATCTTCGATCAATACACCCTCGGTAAGTTCAAGCTCTATATGTTCAAGCGATACATTGTATTGAGAAAAAATGCTTTGTAGTTTTAGCTCGAAATCGTTTCGCAGAAAACTGATGCCAGATAGGTTGATGGCAACGCGAGGAAAGGCAATGTCTTTGTCTAACCAATTACGGCATTGCTTGGCTACGGCATTGAGTACCCAGTGATCAAGGCGTGAAATCAAGCCGCTTTGCTCCGCCAGAGGAACAAAAACTGCTGGTGATATAGGGCCTAGTGTGGGATGTGTCCAGCGTAATAAGGTTTCAGCTGACAGCGGAGCATTACTTTCTAGATCAAACAACGGCTGGAATACCAAATAAAATTGGTCTTGGTCCATTGCAGTTGATAGATCTTGCCACAGAGCGATTTTTTGTTCTGTTGTTTGTCCTTTAATCTGGCTGAAGTAGAGCCAGCCTTGCTCTCGTTTGCGGGCCGTTTTAGCGGCGATTTCTGAGCGGCCTATCAATTCAAACTGTTGATCGCCATCCTCTGGATAGGAGGCTATGCCAATGCGTGCCCCAATTTGAATCTGTAGATTATCCAATTGGATTGGCTTTTCTATGGTATTAAGAATCGAATCGGCTACATCTTCAAGGTTGATGTGCGCTGGTTTGTTAATAAGCATCAGACCAAAGCAGCCCTCGCCAATTCGTGCTAAACGATGGTTGATTGAGAGCATTTGCCTTAAACGATTAGCTGTCTCAATCAGAATTTGATCACGCTGCTCATCGCCTAATTCTATGGTTAAGTTTCTTAGTAGATCCAAACGGATAAATAAAAATGAAACCTGCTCTTGGCTTTCAAAATTACGAATGATCTCTCGTTCAAGTGCTTCACCAATCGCTCGTCGATTATAGAGGCGTGTTACAGGGTCAAAGTTCTCGAGAAACTGAACATGTTCCTGCATATAGCGTAAGCGCTTGTTTTCAATTAAATGGTCACGAAACTCTTCTAATGACTGAGCTATTTGTCCGATTTCATCTTTGTGGTGGGTAAAACGAATCTCCTGATCAATATCGCCCGAGGAGAGACGTTTCATTTGACCAGAAAGAATGATGATTGGTTGAACGATATTTCGTGATATCAGAACTGCTGTCGCGAATGATGCAAAGAGTACAGCCAGAGTAATCGTGATATAGCTAAGGGCGCGATTGATATATACCGGAATGAGATCATCAAGGTACACGCCTGTACCGATAATCAGATCGCTATCAGGGATTAGCTGCGCGTAAGTAAGCTTTTCGAGGGAAGGACCACCGTCTGGTTTCGGTAGGTAGAGTTTCCAGAATTGAGATTTTTCAGGGTTTTCCAAAATTTGCTTGAAGCTGGCAGCAATGGCTTCGCCATTTTTTATGTTGGGTACTTCATTGATTAAAAGTCCTTCAAGCTCAGGTCTTTTGGGATGAAGGTAAACACGTGCTTCGTCGGTCATTAAAAAGATATAACTGCCATCTGAATAGTTTGTGCCATAGATTAGCGAACGAAGTCGCTGTACATATTCAGTTTCAGATATCTGTTGGGACTTTTTTAGCGCGCGAAGCTGGAGAACCTGACTGGCAGATGCTTGAACAACACTACGAATCTGATCTTTTTTTCCGGCCAAGGTGTCTTGGTATGAAAAGTAAAAGGCAAGACTGGAAGTCATCAGTATACCCAGCGCGAGTATAATGACGAGTCCAATCAGCTTTTGCCGGATGCTAAAATTACTAAGTTGCATTAATTTCAAAAGGCCGCGAAAAGTAAGTTTCTCATTATTGTCATATAACTTACTGTAGGCAATAAAAAAGCGCCATAAGGCGCTTTTTTCGGAGAAAAATCACTAAATTAAGATAGGCCTGCAGCTTCGCGTAGTGCGTCTGCTTTATCAGTGCGTTCCCATGTGAATGCAGTAAAGGTTTCACCTTTGTACTCCATTTCGAACGGGTTACGGCCAAAGTGGCCGTATGCGGCAGTTGGCTGATACATTGGGTGAAGTAGATCAAGCATTGTAGTGATCGCGTAAGGGCGCAGGTCAAAGTGCTCACGAACTAACTGAATGATCTTATCATCGGAGATCTTGCCAGTACCGAATGTATTGATCGATACAGACGTTGGCTCTGCAACACCAATTGCGTAAGAAACCTGAATTTCACAACGGTCTGCTAGGCCCGCCGCCACAATATTCTTCGCTACATAACGACCAGCGTAAGCAGCAGAACGGTCTACCTTCGATGGATCTTTACCAGAGAATGCGCCGCCGCCATGACGGGCCATGCCGCCGTAAGTATCAACAATGATTTTGCGGCCTGTCAGACCACAGTCACCTACTGGGCCGCCGATTACGAAGTTGCCTGTTGGGTTGATGTGGAATTGGGTCTCTTTGGTAATCCATTCAGCAGGGATAACGTGCTTAACGATTAGCTCCATGACCGCTTCACGAAGATCTGCTTGAGATACTTCAGGATTGTGTTGGGTCGACAGGACAAGGGCATCTACACCTACTGGCTTGCCGTTCTCATAGCGGAATGTAAGTTGGGATTTTGCATCTGGGCGCAACCATGGCAATAAGCCCGATTTGCGAACTTCAGCTTGGCGCTCAACTAGACGGTGAGAATAAGTGATTGGTGCCGGCATCAATACATCAGTTTCGTTTGATGCATAGCCAAACATTAAGCCTTGGTCGCCTGCACCTTGATCTTCAGGCTTAGCGCGGTCAACACCTTGGTTGATATCAGGGGATTGTTTACCGATGATGTTGATTACGCCACAGGTATCGCCATCGTAACCTACTTCAGAAGATGTGTAGCCGATATCATTGATAACTTTACGAACTAAATCTTCCAAATCTACCCAAGCAGACGTTGTGATTTCGCCAGAAACAACAGCTACACCAGTTTTTACCAGTGTTTCGCAGGCAACGCGAGCATGCTTATCTTCAGCAATGATAGCATCCAGTACTGCATCGGAGATCTGGTCAGCAATTTTGTCCGGGTGACCTTCGGAAACGGATTCTGATGTAAATAAGCTATATTCGCTCATTGTGAAAATTACCTTTACAAAATAGGGCTTCGATGGAATTCATCTGATGCTAAAAAGACACAAAGTGTAGAAAAAAGTTTAGCAGTTGGAAGACCATGTGGATTTTTAAAGTGCGTATTCTACTCGCGACTTTAGTGAAATGCATATTTTTACAGTGCGTTCAGCATGAGAAATTTAAATTTTTGGATGAAAAACGCTCATTTTTACCCTGAAAGTGCAATTCTTATTTGAAGCTTTCCTCTATCTGCGAGAAAATTGCGCCCAATTTTTTCCTGAACCTTCTATTTTGGGCAAAACGCCCAGGAGCTGAGTTAATGTCTTCTCGTAGAGAACTTGCCAACGCGATTCGTGCGTTGAGCATGGATGCCGTACAGAAAGCTAAATCTGGTCACCCGGGTGCCCCAATGGGTATGGCGGATATCGCTGAAGTGCTTTGGAACGATTTTATGAAGCACAACCCAACAAACCCACAGTGGTTCGATCGCGACCGTTTCGTACTGTCCAACGGTCACGGCTCTATGCTGATCTACAGCCTATTGCACCTGACTGGCTACGATGTCTCTATCGAAGATTTGAAAAACTTCCGTCAGCTTCATTCTAAAACAGCGGGTCACCCTGAATATGGTTACTGCCCAGGTGTCGAAACGACAACAGGCCCTTTGGGTCAAGGCATTACTAACGCTGTTGGTTTTGCTGTTGCAGAGAAAACACTGGCTGCTCAGTTCAACCGTGAAGGTCACGATATTGTTGATCACAACACTTATGTGTTCATGGGGGATGGTTGCTTGATGGAAGGTATCTCTCATGAGGCTTGTTCTCTAGCGGGTACGCTGGGTCTTGGTAAACTGATTGCATTCTGGGATGACAACGGCATCTCAATTGATGGTGAAGTTGAGGGCTGGTATACGGACGATAACGTTAAACGTTTTGAGTCTTACGGTTGGCAGGTTATCCCTAATGTTGATGGTCACGATGCTGATCAGATTCGCGCGGCGATCGAGCAAGCGAAAGAAAACACAGAACAGCCAACACTTATTTGCTGTAAAACAGTTATCGGTTTTGGTTCTCCAAATAAAGAAGGTAAAGAGGACTGTCACGGTGCTCCGTTGGGTGATGACGAGATTGCTCTGACACGTGAGCGTCTGGGCTGGGCTCATCCTGCATTTGAAGTGCCTGCTGAAATCGCTGAAGACTGGAATGCGCAGGAAGCGGGTGTTCACGCTGAAAATGAGTGGAACGAACGTTTTGCTGCGTACCGTGCTGAGTTCCCAGAACTGGCAGATGAGCTACTACGTCGTATCTCTGGCGAACTGCCAGCTGATTTCTCAGAAAAAGCTGATGCTTACATTGCAGAAATTGCTGAGAAAGGCGAAACAATCGCTTCTCGTAAAGCATCTCAAAATGCGCTGAATGCATACGGTCCTCTTTTGCCAGAACTTCTAGGTGGCTCTGCCGATCTAGCAGGTTCTAACTTGACTCTATGGTCTGGCTGTAAAGGTGTAGAGAAAAACGATGCATCAGGTAACTACCTGTTCTACGGTGTACGTGAATTTGGTATGTCTGCGATCATGAACGGTATCGCTTTGCACGGTGGTTTCATCCCTTACGGTGCGACCTTCCTTGTATTTATGGAATACGCACGTAATGCAGTACGTATGGCTGCACTGATGAAGCAACGTGCTATCCATGTTTATACTCATGATTCTATTGGTCTGGGTGAAGACGGTCCGACTCACCAGCCTGTTGAGCAAGTAGCTAACCTGCGTCACACGCCAAACATGAGCACATGGCGTCCGTGTGATGCAGTTGAATCTGCGGTTGCATGGAAATCTGCGCTTGAGCGTGTAGATGGCCCAACGGCAATGATATTCTCCCGTCAGGGATTGCCGCATCAAGCTCGTTCAGAAGAGCAGATCGCAAACATCGCGAAAGGTGGTTACATCTTGCGTGATACAGATGGTCAGCCAGATGCAATTCTTATCGCTACCGGTTCTGAAGTTGGGCTGGCTATGGATGCAGCTGAAGCGCTTGCTACTGAAGGTACGAATGTTCGTGTAGTTTCTATGCCAGAAACAGGTGTGTTCGATCAGCAGTCTTCTGAATACCGCGAGTCCGTTCTTCCTGCTGCTGTGACAGCACGTGTTGCTGTTGAAGCGCTACAGGCAGACTTCTGGTACAAATACGTTGGTTTGAATGGTGCCATCGTAGGTATGCGTACCTTTGGTGAGTCTGCACCAGCAGGTGAGCTGTTTAAACACTTCGGTTTCACTACTGAGAACGTAGTTGAAACGGTTAAATCTGTTCTGTAATAGAACACGTAAAAAGACCCGGGGTTCCGGGTCTTTTTGTTTTTAGGGTAGGGTTCTAGATTGAGTTATCGCGTTGCAATCAATGGCTACGGCCGAATCGGCCAGTGCGTCCTGCGTGCGATTTATGAAACTGGATTGCAAAATCTATTTAGGGTTGTTGCTATCAATGAGCTGTCCGATCTTGAAACGGTAACCTACCTTACACGCTACGACACGACTCATGGTCGTTTTCCGGTGTCTGTTGAACACAATGGCAAACAGCTTCTGGTCAATGGCGACACTATTCAGATTCTGAGTGAATCCGATGCTGAGGATCTGCCTTGGGCTGATTTGGGTATTGATCTTCTCTTTGAGTGTTCTGGATCGTTTAAGGCTCGCTCTCTGGCTGAGTTACATCTGCATAGCGGTGCTCAGCGCTTGTTGTTTTCTCAGCCTGCTACAGATGAGGTTGATGCAACTATCGTCTTTGGTTTGAATGAGCACCTGTTGAGCTCAGAGCATACAGTTGTCTCAGCGGCTTCCTGTACGACCAACTGTATTATCCCAGTACTAGATCTACTAGATAAACAGCTTGGGATTGAAAATGGTGTCACGACCACGATTCATTCCGCGATGAATGATCAGCCGGTTATCGATAGTTACCATCAAACTGATTTACGTCTAACTCGAAGTGCTATGCATTCAATTGTGCCTGTAGACACAGGTCTAGATAAGGGTATTGATCGTCTGTTACCGCATCTCGCGGGTATGTT